>NZ_AP014627.1:6430000-6730000 GCF_001547895.1 Pseudomonas sp. Os17
GTCCAGGTCCAGGTTGGAGCGTTCGCTAACCAGCTCCAGGTCGAAGGCAAAGGGCCGGCTGATGCGTTCCCGGCCCTGCAGGCCGAGCACTTGAAAGTCGTGGGGGCGACCCTCCAGGGTCAGGCTGAAATGCGTCTGGTCGGCGGCGGCGAACATTCCCTGTGCCTCGATGCGGGCAGTGCAACTGCTGGATGAATAAGGGCCCGGACCAGCGAAGCTGGCCAGGGCGCGGTAAGGGTCGAGCGGCCTTCCTTAGCCGGTGACCGGGGTCCGCCAGTCATCGGAGCCGGAAGTGCCGGAGACTTCGTGGGTCCAGGTGATCTTGCGGTAGGTGAAGTGCACGTCTTCCAGGTGGGTGAAGTGGGCATTGCCCGGGTCCTGGCAGTTGTGCATGTAGTCCTTGATGTCGACGATGATCGCGTCCTCAAGGGTGGTGGTGTAGTAGTGCTCCTGGGTGCCGGCGGCGGAGGTGCGGTACCACTGGATGACGATCTCGGTCAGGCGCTCGCCCGAGGTCAGCGCCGCCAGCAGCAGCGGCGAAGCCTTGTCGAAGACCTTGGTGATGATCACCGGCTTGTGCACCCGCTGGCCGGTGGGCTGGCCGGACTGCGGATCGCGGGGAATGATCACTTCGTGCTGAAAGCCCTGGACCATGACCTGGTCTTCATGACCTTCCTGGTAGGTGTTGCCCACGGAATCGGCGGTAAAGGCCCCGGCGGTGATCAGCCCCTGTTTGGTGCCGGTGACCGACATATACGCTGGCGTTGCCATGCATGCTCTCCTTGCAAATCACTAAAGAAACCCCGGCCAGACGGCCGTGGGGTGCAGAGGTGAGTACAAGGTCTGTGCCAGCAATTGATTAGTTGTTTTGAATCAGTGAGTTACTGACTAATTGGCAGTGTTTGGCGGACTTTTTCGAGGAAATACCGGGAAAAGTGCGCAACATGTTGCGCAGTGCTGTGCAAGATCTTGCGCACCTTGAAGCAGGCCATGCGGCAAGGCCATTACCGCGATCTGTGCACAGGCTTATCCACAGATGACTGCGCAAGATGTTGCGCAGTTGCAAGATTATCCACAGGGTTGGCATCCGGCCGCCCTCTGGGGCCACAATGCGCGCCGGACCGGCCAGTCAATGGCCTGAGCAGACAATGATGAGAGTCAGCATGGACACACCGATTCGCTCGAACCAGACACTGCTGGAACAGATCAAGCATGGCCTTGAGCCCGACTACCTGATGTTCTGGGGCCACCAGCCGACCCGCGACGGGCGCCTTTCCCCAAGCTGCTTCAGCCAGTGGTTCGCCGCCGGCCTGGAGCTTGAGGGCATTCACTACCCCAGCGCCGAGCACTTCATGATGGCCGGCAAGGCCCTGCTGTTCGATGACCGGGAAACCCACGGGCGGATCCTCAAGGCGACCACCCCGGCGGACGTCAAACAGCTGGGCCGCGAAGTGCGCGGCTTCGATGACGCCCGTTGGTCCGAGGCGCGTTTCGAGATCGTGGTGCAAGGCAACCTGGCCAAGTTCAGCCAGCACCCGGCCCTGGGCGACTACCTGCTGTCCACCCGCGATCAGGTGCTGGTGGAAGCCAGCCCGGTGGATCGGATCTGGGGCATTGGCCTGGCGGCGGACGATGCCAAGGCCAGCCGGCCGGAGCAGTGGCGCGGCCTGAACCTGCTGGGGTATGCCTTGATGGAGGTACGGGACAGGTTGCGGGGGGCCTGAGGCGCAGCTTTCGCCGGCACGCCAGGGTCTAGCGACGCGCGCGTGCTGCACGCCACCGGCTTGCCGGCAAAACACGCCTAGGACAGCAGCCCCGCCCCCACCAGCAACTCCTCCAGCGCCAGCAGATCCGGGACCTTGGCCACTTGCTCGGCCACCTGCACCGCGGCCTTTTCCAGAGGCGCCAACGACACATCGACGTAGCTCAACTGGCTGTCGAGCTTGCAGGAGCGGGGAATGCCCTGCACCAGCAAGGCCATGAACTTCAGCTCCGGGCGTCCGCCCAGGGCGTTGAGCACGACGATACGCGCCCGCTCGCCCAACACCGTCTTGCCACCACAGGCCGACTCGAAACTGATCAGCGCAATCCACCGCTCGCGCCACAGCACCCGGCCCAGGTACCAGGGCGGCGAATCCAGGTCGAAGCTGCCCTGCTGATAGTCGATCAGTTCGGCCACCGCCACGTTGGGCAGGATCAGGGTACGGTCCGCCAGGGGCAGCAACAGACCGGTCAGGGTGCTGGCGCGGTGATCAAGCATGGGGCTTGCTCCACAGGGCGATGCTTTCCAGCAGCACCGATTCTTGATAGGGCTTGCCGAGGTAGTCGTTGACCCCGATGGCCATGGCCCGGTCGCGGTGTTTCTGCCCGGTGCGGGAGGTGATCATGATGATCGGCAAGTGTTGCAGGCGCGGGTCGTTGCGTACCTGGATCGCCACTTCGAAACCGTCCATGCGCGGCATCTCGATGTCCAGCAGCATCAGGTCCGGGGTGTGCTCGGCCAGCAGCGTCATGGCGTCGACCCCGTCCTTGGCGGTGAGCACGTTCATGCCATGACGTTCCAGCAGGCGGCTGGTGACCTTGCGCACGGTGACCGAATCGTCCACCACCAGCACCAGCATCGGCCGTGGCGGCTGGACTTCGGCGGCCACGGCCTCGCCGCTCGGCCCCGGCCGCGGTGCCTGGAGCTGCAGCGCACGAAGGTGCGCCAGCAGATCGAGAATCAGCACCACCCGGCCATCGCCGAGAATGGTCGCCCCGGACAGGCCCTGCACCGCCGCGAACTGCGGCCCCAGGCTCTTGACCACGATCTCCCGGGTGCCGGCCGTGACATCCACCTGCACCGCGATGCGCTGTTCGTTGCAGTGCACCAGCAGCACCGGCAGCGGCAGCACCTGGCCCAGCAGTTTCGGGCGCGGCACGGTGTGCAGCAGTTCCCCCAGGTAGCACAGGTCATAGCCCTGCCCGGCGTATTCGTAACGGGGCGGATCGAGCTGGTAATGGGCGTCCAGCTCGCCCGGCAAGACCCGCACGATGCCTTCGACGGTGTTCAGCGGGATCGCGTACTGCTCATCGGCGCACTGCACCATCAACGCCCGGTTGACCGAGACGGTGAAGGGCAGGCGAATGCGGAAATGCACCCCCTGCCCGGCCACCGAATCAATGCTCATGCTGCCGCCCAGTTGCCGCACTTCCTCGTGCACCACGTCCATGCCCACCCCGCGCCCGGAGATCTGGGTGATCTTCTCGGCGGTGGAAAACCCCGGCTGCATGATGAACTGCAGCACCTCGCGGTCGCTGATCGCGGCTTGCGGATCCAGCAGGCCGCGCTTGATGGCTTTGGCGCGCACCGCTTCCAGGGGCACCCCGGCGCCGTCGTCGCGCATGTCGAAGATGATGTCGCCGCCTTCCCGGGACAGGTCGAGGCTGATCCGCCCCCGGGGCGGCTTGCCCGCGGCGCGGCGCACGTCGGCGGCCTCCAGGCCGTGATCCACGGCATTGCGCAACATGTGCTCCAGGGGCGCGACCATGCGTTCGAGAACGTTGCGGTCCATTTCCCCTTCGGCGTTGCCCACCACGAACTCCACGTCCTTGCCCAGCTCTTCGGCCACCTGCCGCACGATGCGCTTGAGCCTGGGCACCATGCGCTCGAAGGGCACCATGCGCGTGCGCATCAGGCCTTCCTGCAATTCGGTGTTGATCCGTCCTTGCTGCTGCAACAGGTTCTCGGCGTCGTGGTTGCGCCGGTCGAGGGTTTCCTTGAGGTCCAGCAGGTCCGAGGCGGACTCGAACAGGGCCCGGGACAACTGCTGCAACTGCGAATGCCGGTCCATTTCCAGCGGGTCGAATTCCTCGTAGCCCAGGCGCTCGGCCTCCACTTGCTGGCGACTGAGGATGCGGCCCTGGGTTTCGGTGTCCAGGCGCCGCAACTGGTCACGCATGCGCTCGATGGTGGTTTCCATCTCGCCAAGCGCTACCCGGGCATCGTTGACCTGTTGTTCGATGCGCCCCCGGAAGATCGAGGTTTCCCCGGCCAGGTTCACCAGATCGTCCAGCAGTTCCGCCGACACCTTGACCATGTCGCCCACCACCGCGGCCTCCGCGGCGGGGGCCGCCGGCTCCGGCTTGCTCGCCGGCATCGGCGCAGGCGCCCCGGGCACGGACGGCACGCGCGGATGGCTCAGGTCGTGGATCGCCTCGATCAGTTTCTGCGCCGGCTCGATGGGTTGCCCGGCGCGAGCCGCATCGAGCATCTGCGCCAGGCGGTCGTGGCTTTTCTGCAGCAGGGTGAACAACGCCGGGCTGGGTTGCAGCAGGCCGGCGGACAAGCCTTCGAAGAGAAACTCCAGCTCGTGGGCCAGATCGCCGATGGGGGCGATTTCCACCATTCGCGCCCCACCCTTGAGGGTGTGCAGGTCCCGCAGCAGGGTTTCCACCTCCTGACGCGCCTGGGGGTCGGCCTGCCAGCGCGCCAGGGCCGCGGCGGAGCTGTCGATGATGTCGAAGCCTTCTTCGAGAAAGATCTCCAGCAGCTCCGGATCCTGGGCCGCGCTGTCCTCGGAGGGCGCGTTCTCGGCCGTCTCGGCGGGGCTGGCTACCTGCTGCCGGTAGGCGCGCACGGCTTCGACCTGAGCCCGGGAGTCATCCAGGGGCCGCGCGCTCTGCAACTGATGCAGCAGCAACGCCAATTGCTCATGACTGCTGCGCAACAGCAGGCCCAGGTGCTGGCTGTGGCTGTAGCGCCGGTCCACCAGGCCCTCGTACAACGACTCCAGCTCCTGGGCCAGCTCCGCCACCGGCGTCACTTCGGCCATTCGCGCGCCCCCCTTGAGGGTGTGCAGGTCCCGCTGCAGGGAGGACAGCGGCGCGCCGTTTTCCGGGTCCGCCAACCAGCGTTGCAGGGCCTGATCGGCGCTTTCGAGGAGGTCCACCGCTTCTTCGAGGAAGATCTCGACGATCTCCGCGTCTGCGTCCGCCTGCCCCGGCGTCTGCTCCAGGCGCGCGGTGGCCGCCCCCAGTTCACTGATGCTCAAGGCCCGACTGCCATCGCTCTTGATCAGGCCGGTGGCACTCGGATCAAGGCCTTCGTGCAGCAAATCGCGCAGGGCCTGAACGCGCTCCGCGCAGGGGCTGACTGCCTGGCCTGCGGCCAGTTCGTCGAGCATGTTGAGCAAGGCCTCGTGGGCGCTTTCAGCCTCGTGGAAGAAGCGCTCGCTGACCGCCAGGCTGCTCTCCTCCACCGCGCCATAGAGGTCGAGCAGGGCTTCGCAGAGTTCATCCACCGGGTGCAGGTCGGCCAGGTGCGCGCCTTCACCGAGGGTGGTCAGTTCGTCCAGCAGGGCACTGAGTTCCTGACGCTCGCCGGGATGCTGCTGCCAGCGCCGCAGCAGGCTTTCGGCGTCCAGCAGGATGTCCATGCCCTGGGCCAGGAAGTTGGTGATCAAGTGCGGATCGCGCTTGGCCCGGGGGGCGGCGTCCGGGGCGTTGAGCAGGGTTTCCAGGCGCTCGCCGAGCAGTGCCAGGGCGCGCCCCACCAGTGAGCGGGCACCGTCGATGGGCGCCAGCGGATCGCTGTCCAGTTGCCGCAACCCGCGGCGCAGCAGGCCTTCGGCTTCCAGCAGCAGCTCGACTTCGTCCAGGTCCAGGGGAATCAGGTGGGCCCGGTATTCCCGGGCCAACTGGTCGAAGGGCCCGGCCAGCTCGGCCATCGGCAGCACCCCGGCCATGGAGGCGCTGCCCTTGAGGGTATGCAGGGCCCGCTGCAGTTCATCGCTGGCCTGCAGCGGCAGGTGCTCGGCAGCCCGTTCGAGAAAACGCTGGATGCTGTCCAGGTGGGTCTGGGCTTCGGCGCGAAAGATCTCCAGCAACTGCGGGTCCAGCGCCTGGCCTTCAGCGAGGGCGTCGGCTGCGGCACCTTTGGCCAGGGCATGGGCGCGAGCGGCGAGGCGGTCGACATCCTCGCGCTGGCGCTGGGCCCGGGCGGCGAATTCGCCGATCAGGTCCGGCAGCAGCTGCAGGGTGTCGGCCACCAGTTGCCGGACTTCGGCGCTGGGGGCAACGCTGTGCTCCAGCACCCGGTTGAGCAGGTTCTCCACCGCCCAGGCCAGCTCCCCCAGGACCAGGGCACGCACCATGCGCCCACTGCCCTTGAGGGTGTGGAAGGCTCGACGCAGTTCGCTCAGGGCGGCCTGGCCCTGGGGCTCGGCCGTCCAGCGCGGCAGGTACTCGCGGAGCATGTCCAGCACTTCCTCGGTTTCTTCAAGGAAGACTTCCCGCAGTTCGTCGTCGACCGGCTCTTCGTCCACCGGCGGCGGTAGCAGGCTGCCGGGGGTGATCAGGGCCGGCGGGTTGAGCGCCGACACCGGGGCCGCCAGCGCATCGGCCAGAGACTGCGCCGGCCGGGGCTCGTCCGCTGCCTGGGACACCGGCAGCGCCGGCGCCTCGCCGCCGCTTGCGGGCCGCTCCGGCAATGCCGCTTGCGCCACGGGGGCATGCCCCAGGGCCGTCAGGCCCTGCTCCGCCAGGTCGAGGAACTTCTCCCCCGGCGCCTGGTGGTCCTCCTTCAAGCGCTCCAGGTAGTACTCAAGGCTGGTGATCACATCCGCCAAGTGGTCCAGTTGCCGCCAGTCCGGCCGGGGCGAATCCTGCAGCAGCTGTTCGCTGATGAAGCGATTGCAGGCTTCCATCAGGCTGGCGGCACGGGGCAGCGGGATCATCGCCAGCGCGCCGCGCACCTGGGTCAGCAACTCGGGCACCGACACCAGTTGCTCGCGCTCCCAGTCGGCCTCGATGCACTCGCCAATCAGGTCCTTGGCCTGACGCAGGCAGACCAGGGCTTCCTGGATCACCAACTGATGGATCTGGGTCAGGTCGGTGGTGGGCAGGCGGCTGTCCTCGGGACTTTCCGGCTCCACGGTGCCGACCATCCCGGCCAGGGTCGCCTCGACATACAACAAGGCCCCGGCCACATCCATCAGCACCGCGTCGTCCGGCGCGCGCTGGCCCTGGGCCAGGCTCTGGACCACCGCCAACTGGTCGATGATCACCTTGCGTGGCTGGCCGAAACCCAGCACCGCCAGGGTGTCGGCGATCTGTCGCAAGGGAGACAGCAGGCTGTCCAGGTCGCCGGTGTGCTGGCGGTCGCTGCGCACGAACAGGTCGAGGCGCTCCTTGACCCGCACCAGGCCATCGCACACCGCGGTCAGCACCGAGCGCATGGCATCGCGGTCGGGCCCGGCCAGGCGGGCCCGTTCCTCATCCACCACCGCGCTGTCTGGCAGCGCGTCGTCCAGTCCGTAACGTTCTTTCATGGTCAGCATCAATGGGGTGGGATGGCGCGCCTTGGCGATGTAGAACAACAGGCTCTTGAGCAATTCGTCGGGCGCGGCCTGGTTGATTCCGGGCATGCCCTGTTCCAGCAGGCGCTTGAGTTCCTTGTCGGCGTCCTTGAGCAGGCTGCGCACCGCCGGGCTGTTGGCGATCACGCCCTGGCGCATGCCTTCCACCAGGGCCGAGGCGATGTGCCACAAGGGCGCCAGCGGTGCGTCCTGGCACAGCGCCTCCAGGCGTTCGAAGACCTTGGCCATGTGGCCCAGGCAGTGTTCGGCGTCCTGCTCGCGCAGCAGGTCCACCAGCGCGGTTTGCAGCAGGTGCCGCAACTTGCGCATCTGGGTGGGAAACTCCAGCGGCTCCAGAGCCGCCAGGGCCTTGTCGGACAGGGTCGGCAGGCTGGGCAGTTGCGGGCTGAACAGGCTGGTTTCCGAGAGCAGGCCTTCGCCCCGGGCACTGCGCAGGTCGTTGAGCAGCGGCAGCACCACCAGGGGCAGGTCGCGGCGGGCACTCTGCACCCGGTCCAGGTACTGGGGCAGTTGGCCGATGGCCTGGCGCAGCAGGCGCAGGGCTTCGTCGCGCTGGGCCACCCGGTTCTGCTGCAGGGCCAGGGCGAGCTTTTCCATTTCCTCGGCCAGCAGCGCGGCGCCGTAGAACTCCACCATCTGCAGACTGCCATGGACCTGGTGGATCCCCGCCAGGCACTGGCCGAGGGCATCCGGGTCCTGGGGGTCATCCGCCAGGTGTTCCAAGGCCTGATGCGCCTGCTTCAAGGTTTCGGCAATTTCGCCCTTGACCCATTCCAGGGCCACATAGTCATGCCGGTCCACCATCACCACTCCCGTCAAGGCCTTGCGTCAGCGATTGTCATTCGGGGCCGGGGCCCGGGTGGCCGGCAAGGTGAAGCCGGACACCGAGCGGCGCAGTTGGCTGGCCATTTTCGCCAGGTTGCCGATGCTCTCGGCGGTCGCGGTGGAGCCGGACGAGGTTTGCGAGGTGATCTGCTGGATCACGTTCATGGTCAGGGAGATCTGCCCGGCTGACGTGGTCTGCTGCTGGGCCGCGTTGGAAATGCTCTGGATCAGCGCCGCCAGGGTCTTGGACACGCCTTCGATCTCTTCCAGGGCCACCCCCGCGTCCTGGGCCAGACGCGCGCCGCGCACCACTTCGGTGGTGGTCTGCTCCATGGAGATCACCGCTTCGTTGGTGTCGGTCTGGATCGCCCGCACCAGGGTCTCGATCTGCCGCGTGGCGGCCGAGGAGCGCTCCGCCAGCCGTTGCACTTCGTCGGCCACCACGGCGAAACCGCGCCCGGCATCGCCGGCCATGGAGGCCTGGATCGCCGCGTTGAGGGCCAGGATGTTGGTCTGGTCGGCGATGTCGTCGATCAGGCTGACGATGTCACCGATTTCCTGGGAGGACTCGCCCAGGCGCTTGATGCGCTTGGCGGTGTCCTGGATCTGCTCGCGAATGTTGTCCATGCCGTGGATGGTGTTGTGCACCACCTCGTTGCCCTTGTTGGCGATTTCCACCGAACGCTCGGCCACCGCCGAGGACTCGGCGGCGTTGGCCGACACCTGATCGATGGACTGGGCCATCTCGTTGATCGCCGTGGAGGCTTCGGAAATCTGCTGGGCCTGGTGCTCGGAGGCTTCGGCCAGTTGCATGGCGGTGGCCTGGGTTTCCTGCACCGCGCCGGCCACCTGCCCCGCCGTGAGGTTGATGGTGGCCACCAGGTCGCGCAGCTGGTCGACGGAATAGTTGATGGAGTCGGCGATGGTCCCGGTGAAGTCCTCGGTCACCGAGGCGGTCACCGTCAGGTCGCCGTCGGCCAGGTCCTCGATCTCGTCCAGCAGGCGCATGATCGCGTTCTGGTTGCGCTCGTTCTTCTCGGCGGTTTCCCGCAGCTGGCGGTTGGTTTCGCGGACCATCACCAGGCCGATGAGGATGATCGAGGCCAGGGCCAGCAGGCCCAGGACATAACCGCCGATGGTGTCCAGCTTGCGGCTGCCGGCCAGGTTCTCGAAGCCGGTGGCCAGCAGCGAGGCTTCGTCCAGCAGGGTCTGGGACAGGCTGAAGATGTTGCTCGCCGATTCGCGGACCTGGAACAGCTCGGGGGAGGTTTCGAGGATCTCGTCCACGGAACCGGAGACGAACTCGAACAATTCGGAAATTTCCGCCAACCGGGCCCGGGCGTCCGGGTCTTCGACCTGGCTGATCTTCAACCCTGGGTTGCCCTGCAGCATGCCGTTGAGGACCTGGCCGAAGCGCGCGGCATCCCGGCCAAAGGCGTCGGCGGCCTGGACCGCATTTTCGTCGCCGGCCAGCACCGTGTTGACCGCCCCCAGAATCCGCTCGGCCAGCAGCGACTGGCGCTGGGCCATGGCCACCTGGGCGGCCGGGGCACCGCGCTGCAGGAGGATCTCCACCACCTTCTCGTATTCCACCTGCAACTGGGGCACGGTTTCCGCCAGGGTCGCCGCCACTTGATGCAGGGACAGCACCGTCTGCTCGCTGCCGAGGATGACATCGGCGTTCTTCAGCAGTTTTTCCCAGTCCAGCTGCACGGCGCGCATTTCCTGGCGCAGCACCACCGGCGCGCCGGGCAGGCCGGTGGCCGGGTCGCCCTTCTTCAGGTAGCTCCAGCGCTGGGCAAAGTCGTTGCGCGCATCCCCCAGCAGCTTGAACGCCGCAGCCTTGCCGGCTGCCGCTTCGGTGGCGTTCTTGGCGATGCGCTGGGACAGCACCCGCAACTCGCCGGCATGGCCGATGTACTGCTTGTCGTAGGTGGCCTGGGTGTTCAGGTAAGCGAAGTTGGCGAACAGCAGCATGATGAACACGATCAGTGCGATGAACAGCACGATGATCTGCGAGCGGCTGCGGGAGCCCTCCAGGGGCTTGCCGGTTTTGGCTTTGGTCATCGATCAGGCCTGTGGCGAGCGGGTGATCCCGCTTTCAGGAGCCCGGGGCGCACGCAACGCTCGGGCAGCATGGATGGAACCAGGGCAGCAAGGCTGGCCGGGGTACAGCGAACGCAGGGCAAGCGGGACCGGGCGAGGCTCACGCCGCCACCTGCAGAAACGCCGGCGAGCGGGCCAGGGCGAAGGGGCTGAAGACCTGCCAGAGCTGGTCGCTGCGAAACTGCCCCTGCAGGTAGGGGTTGATCGCGGCAATGGCAAAGTCGCCGGGGCCGGGCTCCAGACTGTCCTGGGCAAAATGCTTGAGGCCCGCCACTTCATCCACCAGCAGGCCGGCGAACAGTTCCTTGTACTCCACCACCAGCACCCGCCGCTGCTTGCGCAGGGGCGACAGCTCATGACCGAAGAAGGCGCACAGGTCCATGATCGGCAGCAGCCGCCCGCGCAGGTTGGCCACGCCCTTGACCCAGGGCTTGACCCCGGGCAGCAGGGTGTAGCGCGGCTCGTGCAGCACCTCGCTGATTTCGCCCATGGCGGCCACGTACCAGTGCTCCCCGAGGCGGAAGCCGATACCGCTCCAGCCGTGCTGGCGGGTTTCCTGGGACGGCAGGTCGGCGGCCAGCAGGCGGCAGCGCTGGTCGATCTCCAGCAGCAGCTCGAAGGCGGTCTGGGTTTCGCTCATGGCCGGGCGATCAGCCGGCCAGGACGCTGTTCAGGGTCTTGATCAGGGTCTCTTCGTCCACCGGCTTGGTCAGGTAGTCCTTGGCGCCCTGGCGAGTGCCCCAGACCTTGTCGGTTTCCTGATCCTTGGTGGTGATGATGATCACCGGGATATGGCTGGTCTCGGCGTCCTTGGTCAACTGGCGGGTGGCCTGGAAGCCGTTGAGGCCGGGCATGACGATGTCCATCAGTACCGCATCGGGCTTTTCTTCCCGGGCCAGGGCCACGCCGTCGGCACCGTTCTCGGCCTTGAGCACTTCATGGCCGTGCTTTTCCAGCATGCCGGTGAGTTTGTACATTTCAGTCGGCGAGTCATCGACGATCAGAATACGAGCCATGGTCTTCCCCATACGGTATGGGCGCGCGGCCCGCGGGCCGAGCGCCATTGTGCGTGTCTACTGTGGCGCAAGCGCGACAAAGTCCGGAACGTGGGCCTTGATTGCGCTCAGCAGTTCTTCCTTGCTGAAGGGTTTGGTCAAAAACTGGTCGGAGCCGACGATGCGCCCCTTGGCCTTGTCGAACAGGCCGTCCTTGGAGGACAGCATGATCACGGGAATGGACTTGAACGCGCTGTGGTTCTTCACCAGCGCACAGGTCTGATAGCCGTCGAGCCGCGGCATCATGATGTCGACGAAGATGATGCCGGGATGATGATCGACGATCTTGGCCAGGGCCTCGAAACCGTCCACGGCGGTGATGACCTCGCAGCCGACGTTCTTCAACAGCATTTCGGCCGTGCGGCGAATCGTCTTCGAATCGTCGATCACCATCACCTTCAAGGCGTTGGAATGCTGTTCCATATCTGCTCTGCCATCGCCCCAGCGAATGATTTGATCCGGTACCGCTGGCCTACGCCCCAAACCCTTGAACTTCAAGGCCTCGGCCCGGCATGCGAGCCTTTTTAGCACACTCTCCCCTCTGCAATCTATGGACCACGCCAGGCAGTGGTTTTTCCTTGACCCAGGCCCTTGTCAGCGCCACTCTGACGCCACTTTTTTTGCCTTGCTTCCACTTATTTTCTTAAAGGAATCCACCCATGAGCGTTCGCGTCGGGATTGTCATGGACCCTATCGCCAGCATCTCCTACAAGAAGGACAGCTCGCTGGCCATGCTGCTGGCCGCCCAGGAGCGCGGCTGGACCCTCTTCTATATGGAGCAGCGCGACCTGTACCAGGGCGCTGGCGTGGCGCGGGCGCGCATGCGCCCGCTGCAGGTGTTCGCCAACCCGGAGAAATGGTTCGAGCTGGACGCCGAGATCGACTGCCCGCTGAGCGATCTGGATGTGATCCTGATGCGCAAGGACCCGCCGTTCGACATGGAGTTCGTCTACTCCACCTACCTGCTGGAACAGGCCGAAAGCGCCGGCGTGCTGGTGGTCAACAAGCCCCAGAGCCTGCGCGACTGCAATGAAAAGCTGTTCGCCACCCTGTTCCCGCAGTGCACCCCGCCGACCGTGGTCAGCCGGCGCGCCGATGTATTGCGCGAGTTCGCCGCCGAGCATGGCGACGTGATCCTCAAGCCTCTGGACGGCATGGGCGGCACCTCGATCTTCCGCCACCGCGCCGGCGACCCGAACCTGTCGGTGATCCTGGAAACCCTGACCGTGCTCGGCAGCCAGCAGATCATGGCCCAGGCCTACCTGCCGGCGATCAAGGACGGTGACAAGCGCATCCTGATGATCGATGGCGAACCGGTGGATTACTGCCTGGCGCGCATCCCCGCCGCCGGTGAAACCCGTGGCAACCTGGCCGCCGGCGGTCGTGGCGAAGCCCGTCCACTGAGCGACAAGGACCGCTGGATCGCCGCCCAGGTCGGCCCGACCCTGCGGGCCAAGGGCCTGCTGTTCGTCGGCCTCGATGTGATTGGCGAGCACCTGACGGAAATCAACGTCACCAGCCCCACCTGCATCCGTGAGATCGACAACGCCTTCGGCACGCAAATCGGCGCGCGGCTGATGGATGCCATCGAACGCAAGCTGCAAGCCGCCAGCAACAAGCCGCAAGCTTGATCTGCGTCATCTGCAGCTTGTCGCTTGAAGCTTGGCACTCAAGGCTTGAAACCAACATTGCGTTATCATGCGCCGCCTGTGAAAACGTGATGTTGGTTGTGTGATGCCTGCCGTGATGTCGAAACGCCCATGAGCCTGCCGTCCGATCTGCCCCCCGAGCTAGCCCATGGCGGCGTGCGCGCGGCCGATCGCCTGGGATTTACCCTGTTCCTGGCGGCGCTCCTGCACCTGGCACTGATCCTCGGCCTGGGCTTTTCCTTCGCCGAGCCCCAGACCATCAGCAAGACCCTGGAAATCACCCTGGCCACCTTCAAGAGCGAGACCAAGCCGAAGAAGGCCGACTTTCTCGCCCAGGAGCACCAGGAAGGCAGCGGCACCCTGGACAAGAAGGCCATTCCGAAAACCACCGAGGTGGCGCCGTTCCAGGACAATTCGGTGAAAAAGGTGGTGCCTCCGCCGTCGGTCAAGCCCGAGGTCAAGGAAGCCGCGCCCAAGGCAGCCGTGGCCACCACCGCGCCGAAACCGAAAAAGACCGTGACCCAGCGTGAAGAGGTCAGGAAAGACCCGACGCCCAAGGCCGAGACTCCGACGTTCGACAGCTCCCAGCTGTCCAGCGAGATTTCCAGCCTGGAAGCGGAACTGGCCAACGAACAACAGCTGTATGCCAAGCGCCCGCGCATCCACCGCCTGAGCGCCGCCTCCACCATGCGCGACAAGGGTGCCTGGTATAAGGACGAATGGCGCAAGAAGGTCGAGCGCATCGGCAACCTCAACTACCCCGAGGAGGCCCGCCGCAAGCAGATCTACGGCAACTTGCGGCTGATGGTCTCGATCAACCGCGACGGCTCACTGTATGAAGTACTGGTACTGGAGTCCTCCGGCCAGCCGCTGCTGGACCAGGCCGCCCAGCGCATCGTGCGCCTGGCCGCGCCGTTCGCGCCCTTCACCGGCGACCTGTCGGACATCGACCGCCTGGAAATCATCCGCACCTGGCGCTTCGCCCGGGGCGACAAGCTGTCCAGCAATTAATCCGCACCCGCTGGCAAGCGCCCAGCACCCGCAACAGCCGGTTGGCTAGCGCAGAGGCCCCTCAGCGGATACGCCCTCCCCCGCGCCACCTGCACCGGCAGGCCAGCACCCACCGGCTGGCGCTTGTCAGCCGGGCCCGCCATCGCCACACTAGCGCTCATGAAAAATGTCAGCCCAAGCTATCTCAAGCATCACTTCCTGATCGCCATGCCCCATATGGCCGACCCGAACTTTGCGCAGACCTTGACCTACATCGTCGAGCACAACGCCAGTGGCGCCATGGGCCTGGTGATCAACCGGCCCCAGGACCTGAACCTGGCGGATATCCTCGAACAACTGCGCCCCGACGAAGAGCCGCCGCTGCTGTGCCAGCACGTGCCGATCTTCAGTGGCGGCCCGGTGCAGACCGATCGCGGCTTTGTCCTGCACCCCAGCGGCCCGGTCTACCAGGCCACGGTGGAGCTCGAAGGGCTGTCCCTGTCCACCTCCCAAGACGTGCTGTTCGCCATCGCCGACGGTGTCGGCCCGGCCAAGAGCCTGATCGCCCTGGGCTACGCCGGCTGGGAAGCCGGGCAACTGGAAGCCGAGCTGGCGGACAACGCCTGGCTGACCTGCCCCTTCGACGCCGACATCCTGTTCAACACCAGCAGCGAACTGCGCCTGGAAGCCGCCGCCCGGCACTTGGGGGTCAACCTCAACCTGCTCACCAGCCAGGCGGGCCACGCCTGATGGCCTTGCGACTGATCCTCGGCTTCGACTACGGCACCAAGCAGATCGGCGTCGCCGTGGGCCAGGCCATCACCGGCCAGGCCCGCGAGCTGTGCACCCTCAAGGCGCAGAACGGCGTGCCGGACTGGAATCAGGTGCAAGCGCTGATCGAGGAATGGAAACCCGACGCCGTGGTGGTAGGCCTGCCCCTGAACATGGACGGCAGCCCCAGCGATATGTGCGTGCGGGCCGAGAAGTTCGCCCGGCGCCTGAACGGCCGCTTCAATGTGCCCTTCTATACCCACGATGAACGCCTGACCACCTTCGAGGCCAAGGGCGAACGCCTGGCCCGGGGCGGGCAGAAAGGCAGTTACCGCGACAACCCGGTGGACGCCATCGCCGCGGCCCTGCTGCTGCAGGGCTGGCTCGATGAAAACGCCGGCCTGTTGAACACCTGAAACCCGAATCCTGAAGAGGCGCGGCCCCCTGCTGCGCGCCTCCTGGCCCAACACCAGCCGCAAGTCCCACGCGCCTCGCTGCCCGGCAACCCGGCGCGAGCCCACGAAGGAGCCACCATGAGCCTGCCCAATCCCGCCGCCCTGATCAGCCAGATGGCCACTGATCTCAACGCCCACCTGGCCCAGCGCGCTATCAGCGAGCCCCGCTTCATCGGTATTCGTACCGGCGGCGTCTGGGTGGCCCAGGCCCTGCTGGAAGCCCTGGGCAGCGACGCGCCCCTGGGCACCCTGGACGTGTCCTTCTACCGCGACGACTTCAGCCAGAACGGCCTGCACCCGCAAGTGCGTCCCTCGGAGCTGCCGTTCGAGATCGAAGGCCAGCACCTGGTGCTGATCGACGACGTGCTGATGAGCGGCCGGACCATCCGCGCCGCCCTCAACGAACTGTTCGACTACGGCCGCCCGGCCAGCGTGACCCTGGTCTGCCTGCTGGACCTGAACGCCGCCGAGCTGCCGATCCGTCCGAATGTGGTGGGCGCGACCCTGTCGCTGGCCGCCCACGAGCGGGTAAAATTGTCCGGTCCTGCGCCGCTTCAACTCGAGCTCCAAGACCTCGCCCTCTAACTCGCCCTTTTAAGAGTCCATTGCGATGACGCCTCTAGACGCCAAGCGCCCGCTGCAGCTCAACGATCAGGGCCAGCTGCGCCATTTCCTGTCCCTCGACGGCCTGAACCGCGAGCTGCTGACGGAAATCCTCGACACCGCCGACTCCTTCCTCGAAGTCGGCGCCCGGGCGGTGAAGAAAGTCCCGCTGCTGCGCGGCAAGACCGTGTGCAACGTGTTCTTCGAAAACTCCACCCGCACCCGCACCACCTTCGAACTGGCGGCCCAGCGGCTGTCGGCGGACGTGATCACCCTGAATGTCTCGACCTCGTCGGCGAGCAAGGGTGAAACCCTGCTGGACACCCTGCGCAACCTGGAAGCCATGGCCGCCGACATGTTCGTAGTGCGCCACGGCGACTCCGGCGCCGCGCACTTCATCGCCGAACACGTGTGCCCGCAGGTGGCGATCATCAACGGCGGCGACGGCCGTCACGCCCACCCGACCCAGGGCATGCTCGACATGCTGACCATCCGCCGGCACAAGGGCGGCTTCGAGAACCTCTCGGTGGCCATCGTCGGCGACATCCTGCACTCGCGGGTGGCGCGCTCCAACATGCTGGCGCTGAAAACCCTCGGCTGCCCGGACATCCGCGTGATCGCACCGAAAACCCTGCTGCCCATCGGCATCGAGCAGTACGGGGTCAAGGTCTACACCGACATGACCGAAGGCCTCAAAGACGTGGACGTGGTGATCATGCTGCGCCTGCAACGTGAGCGCATGCAGGGCGGCCTGCTGCCCAGCGAAGGCGAGTTCTACCGCCTGTTCGGCCTGACCACCGCGCGCCTGGCCGGGGCCAAGCCCGACGCCATCGTCATGCACCCGGGCCCGATCAACCGTGGCGTGGAGATCGAATCGGCGGTGGCCGACGGTCCGCACTCGGTGATCCTCAATCAGGTGACCTACGGTATTGCAGTGCGCATGGCCGTACTGTCCATGGCCATGAGCGGGCAGACCGCCCAGCGACAATTCGAGCAGGAGAACGCCCAGTGAAGCTCAGCATTCTCGGCGCCCGCGTCATCGATCCAAGCAGCGGCCTGGATCAAACCACTGATCTGCACCTGGAAGCCGGCAAGATCGTCGCCATCGGCGCCGCCCCGGGCGGTTTCAATGCCGTCACCAGCATCGACGCCAAGGGCCTGGTGGCCGCGCCCGGCCTGGTGGACCTGAGCGTGGCCCTGCGCGAGCCGGGCTACAGCCGCAAGGGCAGCATCGCCAGCGAAACCCGCGCCGCCGCGGCCGGTGGCGTCACCAGCCTGTGCTGCCCACCGCGCACCAAGCCGGTGCTGGACACCTCGGCGGTGGCCGAACTGATCCTCGACCGCGCCCGCGAAGCCGGCAACAGCAAGGTGTTCCCCATCGGCGCCTTGAGCAAGGGCCTAGAAGGCGAACAGTTGGCCGAGTTGATTGCCCTGCGTGACGCCGGTTGCGTGGCCTTCGGCAACGGCCTGGACGGTTTCCGCAGCACCCGCACCCTGTGCCGTGCCCTGGAATACGCCGCCACCTTCGACCTGACGGTGATCTTCCACTCCCAGGATCGCGACCTGACCGAAGGCGGCCTGGCCCACGAAGGCGCTACCGCCAGCTTCCTCGGTTTGCCGGGGATTCCCGAAAGCGCGGAAACCGTGGCCCTGGCCCGGGACCTGCTGCTGGTGGAACAGAGCGGCGTGCGCGCGCACTTCAGCCAGCTGACCAGCGCCCGCGGCGTGGAACTGATTGCCCAGGCCCAGGCCCGCGGCCTGCCAGTGACCGCCGATGTGGCGCTGTATCAGCTGATCCTCACCGACGAGGCGCTGATCGACTTCTCCAGCCTGTATCACGTACAGCCGCCACTGCGCTCGCGGACCGACCGTGACGCCCTGCGCGAGGCGGTGAAGTCCGGGGTGGTGCAAGCCATCTCCAGCCATCACCAGCCCCATGAACGTGACGCCAAGCTGGCACCGTTCGGCGCCACCGAGCCGGGCATCAGCAGCGTCGAGTTGCTGCTGCCACTGGCCCTGACCCTGGTTCAGGATGGCCTGCTGGACCTGCCGACCCTGCTGGCGCGCCTCAGTGCCGGCCCGGCCGCCGCCTTGCGCCTGCCGGCGGGCAAGCTGGTGGAAGGTGGCGCGGCGGACCTGGTGCTGTTCGACCCGGTCAGTTCCACCGTGGCCGGCGAGCGCTGGCTGTCCAAGGGCGAGAACTGCCCGTTCCTCGGCCATAGCCTGCCGGGCGCGGTGCGCTACACCCTGGTGGACGGGCACATCAGCTATCAAGGCTGACTCCCTGGCTGGCACCCTGTAGCCGCTGCCGCAGGCTGCGAACGGCTCCGAAGGAGCCGCCGCTCCTGATGGCGGCCTGCGGCAACAGCCCCATGCAACGCCATCACCGCCTGCGCCGCTGAATGGATCAGCGGCGCTTGGCGTTTTCCAGGGACACCTGATCGTTCAGGGTCCAGAAGTCGTACAGCACCCCGAGGAAGAACAGGCCGCCGGTGAACAGATAGATCACCCCGCTCAGCCATTTGCCCTGGTACATGCGATGTACGCCGAAGACTCCGAGGAAGGTCAGGAGTATCCAGGCGACGCTGTACTCCAGTGGCCCCGAGGTGAAACGCAAGTCCGCTTCCCGGTCCATGGACGGGATCAGAAACAAGTCGATCAGCCAGCCAATGCCCAACAGACCGAAGGTGAAGAACCAGAGGGTCCCGGTTACCGGCTTGCCGTAATAGAAGCGGTGGGCACCGGTAAAACCAAAAATCCACAACAGGTAACCGATCACCTTGCTGTGAGTGTCATGAGCGGATGCATCCTGACGATAGGTGTTCATTAAGAGCCTCTTTGCAGGTGATAGATAAATATTCTTAAAAACTTTGTGACTTTTTTACAGGCGTTCGACATGTGGACGATGTTACCTTCTCTCCCGTCAAAGCCTTGTACTGCCTGACTTCTGACAGTTTTCTGCGTCAAGTTGCCACCTCTTTGCCGAAGTTGACCCCAAGGTTGAATCGACAAACGGCCACGGAAGTGACCCGAAAGCTGTTATAAAGTTGCGCGCAAACCAAATAAGAGCCTTGCCTAATGCGACCATTTTTCAAGACATGGCTAACCATTTGCCTATTAATGCCACTGGCCGCCCACGCCACCAACCGTGAGCAACGACTTCCCAACGTTAATGGCTACACCCCGAAACCGCATGTTTCGACGGTCACCGCCAAGAACAAGACCACCATCAAGCACCCCACCCGCCTGAGCAAGACCGATAGCAAGCTGGTGGCCAACAACGCCGGCCGGCCGAGCACCACAGTCCTCAGCCGCGCGGTCAACGTTCTCGGTACTCCTTATCGTTGGGGCGGCAGCAGCCCAAGTAAAGGCTTCGATTGCAGCGGCCTGGTGCGTTACGCCTTCAACGACGTTGCCGCCGTGGACCTGCCGCGCACGTCCAACGCCATGGCCAGCGGCCACGGGCAGAAGGTCGAGCGCAAGGACCTGAAGCCGGGCGACCTGCTGTTCTTCAACATCAAGAGCCGCAAGGTCAACCACGTCGCCATCTACCTGGGCGAAGACCGCTTCATCCACGCCCCGCGGCGCGGCAAGGCGGTGACCATCGACACCCTGAAGAAACCCTACTGGCAGAGCCACTACGTGGTTGCCAAGCGGGTCCTGCCCAAGGAGCACGCGCCCCTGCGGGTCGTGCAGCGCTGATCTGCTGATTCGCCCATTCGCCGGCAAGCCGGCTCCTACGCCCACCTGTAGGAGCCGGCTTGCCGGCGAATGCATTTGCAGCCCGGTCAAAAGCTCTCCGGCATCCGCGCCTGTTCCCGAGCCTGCTCGCGGCTGATCAACCCCTGCCCGAGCAACGCCTTGAGGCTCATGTCCAGAGTGCGCATGCCCTGGGCGCCGCCAGTCTGGATCGCCGAATACATCTGCGCCACCTTGTCCTCGCGAATCAGGTTACGAATCGCCGGGCTGCCCAGCATGATCTCGTGCGCCGCCACCCGGCCACCACCGACCTTCTTCAGCAGCACCTGGGCAACCACCGCCTGCAGCGACTCGGCCAGCATCGAGCGCACCAGGGCCTTTTCCTCCCCCGGGAACACGTCCACCAACCGATCGATGGTCTTGGCCGCCGAAGCGGTGTGCAGAGTGGCCAGTACCAGATGCCCGGTTTCTGCGGCGGTCAGCGCCAGGCGGATGGTTTCCAGGTCCCGCAGCTCTCCCAGCAGGATCACGTCCGGATCTTCCCGCAGCGCGGCGCGCAAGGCGCTGGCGAAGCTCTGGGTATCGCGCTGCACCTCGCGCTGGTGCACCAGGCAGCTGTGCTGCGGATGCACGAACTCGATGGGATCTTCGATGGTGAGGATGTGCTGGCGCCGATGGCGGTTCAGATGATCGATCATCGCCGCCAGGGTGGTGGACTTGCCGCTGCCGGTGGGCCCGGTCACCAGCACCAGCCCCCGGGGCACCTCGGCAATGTGCCGAAACACTTCCCCCAGCCCCAACGCTTCCAGGCTCTGTACCCGCGCAGGAATCAGGCGCAGCACCGCGCCGGCACCCCGGGCATGCTGGAAGGCGTTGACCCGAAAGCGCGCCACGCCCGGCAGCTCGTAGGCGAAGTCCAGGTCCCGGGTGACGGCGAAGGCTTGGCGCTGCGATTCGCTCATCAGGCTGTGGATCAAGGCCAGCGTCTGCTGCCCGTCCAGGGCCGGCCCCTCCAGCGCGCCGATATCGCCGTCGATACGCAACATCGGCGCCAGTCCGGCGGACAGATGCAGGTCGGAAGCACCTCGGGCGACGCTCAAGAGCAAGAGTTCGGTGATGTCCATAGTGACTCCCAATTCCAGTAGAATGCCGCGAGCTTCAGACCCGCCCGCCTCTGGGCGGCTGCCATTGCCCGAGGCAAGGGCAAGGTCCGCCACGGCCATCGAGCAATACTCTGGCCAGTGGCGGGTGAGGGTCTGGTGGATTCACGCGGCAGCCGGCAGGCCGAGGCCGCCGGTACTTTTGAGAAGAAATCGAATGTCCACGATAGCAGACAACATTGCCCGGCTCGCCGAGCGCATCCGCAGCGCCTGTCAGGCCGTACAGCGCGACCCGGCCAGCGTCCGGTTGCTGGCCGTGAGCAAGACCAAGCCCGCTGCCGCCCTGCGTGAAGCCTACGCCGCCGGCCTGCGGGACTTCGGCGAGAACTACCTGCAAGAAGCCCTGGGCAAGCAACAGGAACTGGCTGACCTGCCCTTGAGTTGGCACTTCATCGGCCCCATTCAGTCGAACAAGACCCGTGCCATCGCCGAGCACTTTGCCTGGGTGCACTCCGTGGATCGCCTGAAAATCGCCCAACGCCTGTCCGAACAACGCCCGGCCGAGCTGCCGCCGCTGAACATCTGCATCCAGGTGAACGTCAGCGGCGAAGCCAGCAAGTCCGGCTGCACCCCGACCGACCTGCCAGCCCTGGCCAGCGCCATCAGCGCCTTGCCGCGCCTGCAACTGCGCGGGCTGATGGCGATTCCCGAGCCCACCGAGGATCGGGCCGCCCAGGAGGCCGCCTTCGCTGCGGTGCAGGCCTTGAACAATCAACTGCGGGACAGCCTCAAGCTGCCCCTGGACACCCTTTCCATGGGCATGAGCCACGACCTCGAAGCGGCCATCGCCCAAGGCGCCACCTGGGTGCGGATCGGCACCGCGCTGTTTGGCGCCCGCGACTACAGTCAGTCCTGATGCGACTGACCCTGACCTCTCATAAGGACCTGTCATGAACACGACTCGTATCGCTTTTATCGGTGCCGGCAACATGGCGGCCAGCCTCATTGGCGGCCTGCGCGCCAAAGGCCTGGAGGCGGACCAGATCCGCGCCAGTGACCCCGGGGCCGAAACCCGGGCCAAGGTGACCGCCGAGCACGGTATCCAGGTGTTCGCCGACAACGCCGAGGCCATCGCCGGCGTCGACGTGATCGTCCTGGCGGTCAAGCCCCAGGCCATGAAAGCCGTGTGCGAGGCCCTGCGTCCGAGCCTGCAGCCGCAGC
Source organism: Pseudomonas sp. Os17 (assembly GCF_001547895.1). Taxonomy (NCBI): domain Bacteria; kingdom Pseudomonadati; phylum Pseudomonadota; class Gammaproteobacteria; order Pseudomonadales; family Pseudomonadaceae; genus Pseudomonas; species Pseudomonas sp. Os17. The sequence goes on from NZ_AP014627.1 coordinate 6,451,833, forward strand.
AACTGGTGGTGTCCATCGCCGCCGGCATCACCTGTTCAAGCATGAACAACTGGCTCGGCGCCCAGCCCATCGTGCGCTGCATGCCCAATACCCCGGCGCTGCTGCGCCAGGGCGTCAGTGGTCTGTACGCCACCGCCCAGGTCAGCGCCCAGCAGCGCCAGCAGGCCGAGGAACTGCTGTCCGCCGTGGGCATCGCCCTGTGGCTGGACCAGGAGCAGCAACTGGACGCGGTGACCGCCGTATCCGGCAGCGGCCCGGCGTATTTCTTCCTGCTGATCGAAGCCATGACCGCCGCCGGCGAGAAACTCGGCCTGCCCCGGGAAACCGCCGCCCAACTGACCCTGCAAACCGCCCTGGGCGCCGCCCACATGGCTGTTTCCAGTGACGTCGACGCCGCCGAACTGCGCCGCCGCGTAACCTCGCCGGCCGGGACCACAGAAGCGGCCATCAAATCCTTCCAGGCCGGTGGCTTTGAAGCCCTGGTGGAAAAAGCATTGGGTGCCGCCGCGCACCGCTCGGCCGAAATGGCCGAACAACTGGGCCAATAAGGAGCCAATGATGATTGGATTGAACACCGCCGCGGTGTACGTGCTGCAAACCCTGGGCAGCCTGTACCTGCTGATCGTGCTGATGCGTTTCGTCCTGCAACTGGTCCGCGCCAACTTCTACAACCCGCTGTGCCAGTTCATCGTGCGGGCCACCCAGCCGCTGCTCAAGCCGATGCGCCGGATCATTCCCAGCCTTGGCGGCCTGGACATGTCCTCGCTGTTGCTGGCGATCCTGGTGCAGCTGGCGCTGATGGCCCTGACCCTGCTGCTGACCTACGGCACCACCGGCAACCCGCTGCAACTGCTGATCTGGTCGATCATCGGCGTGACCGCGCTGTTCCTGAAGATCTTCTTCTTCGCCCTGATCATCAGCGTGATCCTGTCCTGGGTCGCGCCGGGCAGCCACAACCCCGGCGCCGAGCTGGTGAACCAGATCTGCGAACCGGCCCTGGCGCCGTTCCGCCGCATCCTGCCGAGCATGGGCGGCCTGGACATCTCGCCGATCCTGGCCTTCATGGTGCTCAAGCTGCTGGACATGCTGGTGATCAACAACCTGGCGGCCATGACCATGATGCCGGACATCCTGCGTCTGCTGATCTGACCCAGGCGGCCTGCATGAGTTATTTCCGCTGGGACGGTGACGATCTGATCCTCGATTGTCATCTGCAACCCAAGGCCAGCAGTGACGAGTTCGCTGGCCTGCATGGGGAGCGCTTGAAAATCCGCCTCACCGCCCCGCCGGTGGAGGGCAAGGCCAACGCGCACCTGATGGCGTTCCTGGCCAAGGCTTTCGGCATCCCCAAGAGCCACGTCAGCCTGGTCAGCGGCGAGTTGAACCGGCAGAAGCGCGTGCGCCTGCAAGCGCCGAAGAAACTCCCCGAGCTACCGGGGCTGGCGCGTCCCGCCTGATTCGTCCGATTCGCCGGCAAGCCGGCTCCCGGGGGCCCACGCCCGCCGCAGGAGCCGGCTTGCCCGCGAACCTTCCGCCGCTATTTGCACCGGCGAAACACAGGCCCGGGCTTTGCTTGCCGCTGGAGACAGCGGTCTTTAGACTTACGCCTCATTTGAACGAGAGCAGGATCGATGCCAACTGCCTTCCCCCCCGATTCTGTTGGTCTGGTCACACCGCAACTGGCCCACTTCAGCGAACCCCTGGCCCTGGCCTGCGGGCGCTCGCTGCCAGCCTACGACCTGATCTATGAAACCTACGGCCAGCTCAACGCCAGCGCCAGCAACGCGGTGCTGATCTGCCACGCCCTGTCCGGCCATCATCACGCCGCCGGCTACCACAGCGTCGATGACCGCAAGCCCGGTTGGTGGGACAGCTGCATCGGTCCCGGCAAGCCCATCGATACCAACAAGTTCTTCGTGGTCAGCCTCAACAACCTCGGCGGTTGCAACGGCTCAACCGGCCCCAGCAGCCTCAACCCGGAAACCGGCAAGCCGTTCGGCGCCGACTTCCCGGTGCTCACCGTGGAAGACTGGGTGCACAGCCAGGCGCGCCTGGCGGACCGCCTGGGCATCAGCCAGTGGGCGGCGGTGATCGGCGGCAGCCTGGGCGGCATGCAGGCCCTGCAATGGACCATCACCTACCCGGACCGGGTACGGCATTGCCTGGCCATCGCCTCGGCGCCCAAGCTCTCGGCGCAGAACATCGCCTTCAACGAAGTGGCGCGCCAGGCGATCCTCACCGACCCCGAGTTCCACGGTGGCTCGTTCCAGGAACAGGGCGTGATTCCCAAGCGCGGGCTGATGCTGGCGCGCATGGTGGGGCACATCACCTACCTGTCCGACGATTCCATGGGCGAGAAATTCGGCCGCGGCCTCAAGAGCGAGAAGCTCAACTACGACTTCCACAGCGTCGAGTTCCAGGTGGAAAGCTACCTGCGCTACCAGGGCGAGGAGTTCTCCGGGCGGTTCGACGCCAACACCTACCTGCTGATGACCAAGGCCCTGGACTATTTCGACCCGGCGGCGAACTTCGACGACGACCTGGCCAAGACCTTCGCCAACGCCAGCGCCAAGTTCTGCGTGATGTCCTTCACCACCGACTGGCGCTTCTCCCCGGCCCGCTCCCGGGAGTTGGTGGACGCGCTGATGGCCGCGCGCAAGGACGTCTGCTACCTGGAGATCGACGCACCCCAGGGGCACGACGCCTTCCTGATTCCGATCCCGCGCTACCTGCAGGCCTTTAGTCACTACATGAACCGCATAACGCTGTGAGGACACGATGAGAGCCGATCTGGAAATCATCCAGGAATGGATCCCCGCCGGCAGCCGCGTCCTCGACCTGGGCTGCGGTAACGGCGAGCTGCTGAGCTGGCTGCAGGAACACAAGCAGGTCACCGGCTACGGCCTGGAAAACGACCCGGACAACATTGCCCAGTGCGTGGCCAAGGGCATCAACGTGATCGAGCAGGACCTGGACAAGGGCCTGGGCAACTTCGCCAGCAACAGCTTCGATATCGTGGTCATGACCCAGGCCCTGCAGGCCGTGCACTACCCGGACAAGATCCTCGACGAGATGCTCCGGGTCGGCCGCCAGTGCATCATCACCTTCCCCAACTTCGGCCACTGGCGCTGCCGCTGGTACCTGGCCAGCAAGGGCCGGATGCCGGTTTCGGAATTCCTCCCGTACACCTGGTACAACACGCCGAACATCCACTTCTGCACCTTCGAGGACTTCGAAGAGCTGTGCCGCGAGCGCCAAGCCCGGGTGATCAACCGCCTTGCCGTCGATCAACAACACCGCCACGGGTGGGCCAGTAAGCTATGGCCTAATCTCTTAGGGGAGATCGGCATCTACCGCGTCAGCAGTCCCGGCCTGCAAGATCACAAGGTCGCGGTATAAACCACGTTGCATCGAGGAGAACCATCATGGGACGTCTGGTGACATTTCTATTGGCTGCCTGCCTGAGCTTCAGTGCCCTGGCGGCAGACCCGATCAAGAGCGAGCGCAAGGAGGTGTTCGGTGACATCACCGTGCACTACAACACCTTCAACTCCACCTACCTGCAACCTGACGTCGCCAGGGCCGCAGAGCTGGTTCGCAGCAAGAACCAGGGCGTGATCAACGTTTCGCTGATCAAGGACGGCAAGCCGCTGGTCGGCCAGGTCAGCGGTACGGTCAAGGACCTGACCAGCAAGAGCATCCCGCTGAAATTCCGCCAGATCACCGAACAGGGCGCGATCTACTACATCGCCCAGTTCCCGGTGGAACAGCAGGAAACCCGTACCTTCACCATCACCGTGCAAACGGGTGGCGATACCAACAGCTTCAGCTTCAACCAAGAGCTATTCCCGGGCGAATAATGAACCTTACGCAACTCGTACTGGCCAGCCACAACGCCGGCAAACTCAAAGAACTCCAGGCCATGCTCGGCGCCTCGGTGCAACTGCGCTCGATCGGCGAGTTCAGCAGCGTCGAGCCCGAGGAAACCGGCCTGTCGTTCGTCGAAAACGCCATCCTCAAGGCACGCAACGCTGCGCGCATTTCCGGCTTGCCGGCACTGGCGGATGATTCCGGCCTGGCGGTGGACTTCCTCGGCGGCGCGCCGGGCATCTACTCGGCACGCTATGCCGACGGCCAGGGCGACGCGGCGAACAACGCCAAGTTGCTGGACGCCCTGAAGGACGTGCCCGAAGCCCAGCGCGGCGCGCAGTTCGTCTGCGTCCTGGCCCTGGTGCGGCACGCCGACGATCCATTGCCGATCCTCTGCGAAGGCCTGTGGCACGGGCGCATCCTCACGGCTGCCAGCGGCGAGCACGGCTTTGGCTACGACCCGCTGTTCTGGGTGCCGGAACGTGACTGCTCCAGCGCCGAGCTGGGCCCGGTGGAGAAAAACCAGCTCAGCCACCGCGCCCGCGCCATGGCCATTCTGCGGCAACGCCTGGGCCTGCAATGAGTCATGACCCTTCCGCGTCGCCGCTGATTCTCGGCGGCGCGCCAACGCCTCGGGCGGCGCTGCCCCAGTTGCCGCCCCTGGCGCTGTACATCCACATCCCGTGGTGTGTACGCAAATGCCCCTATTGCGATTTCAACTCCCACGCCGCCAGCCCGACGCTGCCGGAAGAAGAGTACGTCGACGCCCTGCTGGCCGACCTCGATCTGGAGCTGCACGCGGTCTATGGCCGCGAGCTGAGTTCGATCTTCTTCGGCGGCGGCACCCCGAGCCTGTTCAGCGCCCAGGCCCTGGGCCGGCTGCTCAAGGGCGTGGAACAGCGCATCCCCTTCGCCGGCGATATCGAGATCACCCTGGAAGCCAATCCCGGGACCTTCGAGCAGGAGAAGTTCACCGCTTACCGCGCCCTGGGGATCAACCGCCTGTCCATCGGCATCCAGAGCTTCCAGGAACAGAAGCTCAAGGCCCTGGGCCGCATCCACAACGGTGACGAAGCAGTACGCGCCGCCAGCATGGCGCGCCAGGCCGGGTTCGACAACTTCAACCTGGACCTGATGCACGGTTTGCCGGACCAGTCCCTGGACGATGCCCTGGACGACCTGCGCCAGGCCATTGCGATGAAGCCGACCCACCTGTCCTGGTATCAGCTGACCCTGGAGCCCAACACGGTGTTCTGGAACCAGCCGCCGGTGCTGCCGGAAGACGACACCCTGTGGGATATCCAGGAAGCCGGCCAGGCCCTGCTGGCCGAGCATGGCTACGCCCAGTACGAAGTGTCGGCCTATGCCCAGCCCGGCCGCGCGGCGCGGCACAACCTGAACTACTGGAGCTTTGGCGACTTCATCGGCATCGGCGCCGGGGCCCACGGCAAGCTCAGCCATCCGGACGGGCGTATCCAGCGCACCTGGAAGACCCGCCTGCCCAAGGACTACCTGAACCCGGCCAAGCCGTTCAAGGCCGGCGAGAAGACCCTGGGCAACGACGAGCTGCCGTTCGAGTTCCTGATGAACGCCCTGCGCCTCACCGACGGCGTCGACGCCGCGCTGTTCGCCCAGCGCACCGGCCTGGACCTGGCCAGCCTGGCCGAAGGCCGGCGCCAGGCCGAACAAAGCGGCTTGTTGCAGGTCGAACCGTCACGCCTGGCGGCTACGGCCCGTGGGCAACTCTTCCTCAATGACCTGCTGCAATACTTTCTGATCTAAGGAAATCACATGGATCTGGTACTCGACCTGCTTGCCACCGTGTCCCGCTGGAGTCGCAGCAACCTCTCGGAAATCGCCCTGGCATTGGTGGGCTGCCTGCTGGTGCTGTTCGGCGCGGACATCAAGGGCTGGGTCGAGCAACGCCTGGGCGGCATCGCCGGCGCCCTGCGCGTGCCGCTGATGGCCCTGCTGTGCATGGTCGGCAGCGGCCTGGCGCTGATCTACGCCACGCCGTGGATCGTCCGCGGCCTGAGCCAGTTCAACAACTACAGCCTGGCGCCGGTGCTGCTGGTGGTGCTGGTGCTGATTGGCGTAGTCGCTGATCGTCGCTGACCTGTCGCCCCCCTTCGCCGGCAAGCCGGCTCCTACAGCCCCCCGTAGGAGGCGGCTTGCCGGCGAACGCAATCCAACGGCTGCCCCCGTTATCAAGGAAGAACATGAGCAAGAAAGTTATCGAGGACACCAGCAAATTCCTCAGCTACGTGCTGCGCCACGAGCCCCAGGCCATCGGCCTGGAACTGGATAGTGAAGGCTGGGGCGATATCGAAGCGCTGATCAGCGGCGCCGCCAAGGGCGGCCGACAACTGAGCCGGGAACTGATCGAGCGAGTCGTCGAAGGTAATGACAAGAAGCGCTTCGCCCTCTCGGCTGACGGCCAGCGGATTCGTGCCGTTCAGGGGCATTCCAACAAGACCGTGCAATTGCAGCTTGAGGCAAAGCAACCGCCCGCCGTGCTCTACCACGGCACCGCCACGCGCTTCATGGATTCGATCAATGAGAAGGGGCTGATCCCTGGTTCACGGCATCACGTGCACCTGTCCCAGGAGATCGACACTGCCAAGGCCGTGGGCCAGCGCTATGGCAAGGTGGTGATCCTGCAGATCGACGCCCAGGCCATGCAGGCCCAAGGCTTCAGTTTCTATCAGGCAGAGAATGGGGTGTGGCTGACCGACCAGGTGCCGGTCAGTTTCATCCAACCCCTGTAGGAGCCAGCTTGCTGGCGAAGACGTCCTTGCCGGCCTCTTCGCTGGCAAGCGGAACGCCGCCCGGCCAGCTCCTACAACAGCGAGTCCGGCTCAGTCGATTTTTTCGAACTTCAGATCCCACACGCCATGCCCCAGGCGCTCGCCACGACGCTCGAACTTGGTGATCGGGCGTTCGGCCGGGCGCGGTACGCACTTGCCGTCTTCGGCCAGGTTGCGATAACCCGGGGCGACGTTCATCACTTCCAGCATGTATTCGGCATAGGGCTCCCAGTCGGTGGCCATGTGCAGAATGCCGCCGACCTTGAGCTTGCTGCGCACCAGCTCGGCGAAGGAGGCCTGGACGATGCGGCGCTTGTGGTGCCGGCTCTTGTGCCATGGATCGGGGAAGAACAGCATCAGCCGGTCCAGGCTGTTGTCGGCGATGCAGCGGTTGAGCACTTCAATCGCGTCGCAATCGTAGACCCGCAGGTTGGTCAGGCCCTGGGTCAGCACGCCATTGAGCAGCGCGCCGACACCCGGACGGTGAACTTCCACGCCGATGAAATCCTGCTCCGGGGCCGCCGCGGCCATTTCCAGCAGCGAGTGGCCCATGCCGAAGCCGATTTCCAGGGAGCGCGGCGCCGAGCGGCCGAACACCTGGTCGTAGTCCACCGGGGCGTCAGCCAGGGGCAGCACGTACAGCGGTGCGCCCTGGTCCAGGCCGCGCTGCTGGCCTTCGGTCATGCGCCCGGCGCGCATCACAAAACTCTTGATGCGGCGGTGTTGGCGCTCGTCGCCGGCTTCCGGCTGGATTGGCGTGTCGTTTGATTCAGTCATCAATGGCTCTTACTTGATCAGACCATCCAGCGGCGAAGAGGCGCTGGCATAGAGTTTCTTCGGCATGCGACCGGCGAGGTACGCCAGGCGGCCCGCAACAATCGCGTGTTTCATGGCTTCGGCCATCATGACCGGCTGCTGCGCGTGGGCGATGGCCGAGTTCATCAGCACCGCTTCACAGCCCAGCTCCATGGCGATGGTGGCATCGGAAGCGGTGCCGACACCGGCATCCACCAGCACCGGAACCTTGGCTTCTTCAAGAATGATCTGCAGGTTGTACGGGTTGCAGATCCCCAGCCCGGTGCCGATCAGGCCGGCCAGCGGCATGACCGCGATGCAGCCCATTTCCGCCAGCTGGCGGGCGATGATCGGGTCGTCGCTGGTGTAGACCATGACGTCGAACCCTTCCTTGACCAGCACTTCGGCGGCCTTGAGGGTCTCCAGCACGTTGGGGAACAGGGTCTTCTGGTCCGCCAGGACTTCCAGCTTCACCAGGTTGTGGCCATCGAGCAGCTCACGGGCCAGGCGGCAGGTGCGCACCGCTTCCACCGCGTCATAGCATCCGGCGGTGTTGGGCAGGATGGTGTAGCGATCCGGCGGCAGGATATCCAGCAGGTTCGGTTCGCCCGGGTTCTGGCCGATATTGGTCCGGCGCACGGCGACGGTGACGATCTCGGCACCCGAGGCCTCGATGGCCAGGCGGGTTTCTTCCATGTCGCGGTACTTGCCGGTGCCTACCAGCAAACGCGACTGGTACGTCCGACCGGCCAGGACGAAAGGCTTGTCACTACGAACGTTGCTCATCGGAAATCCTCTGTTGGGGTGAGGTTCTTGCAGAATTCTGTATCAGGCCCGGGGCGCTGCTGACCCGGGCTCCGGGGCCGCTGAACGCAGTCGTCCATGAGAGGGCCCGGCGGCGGGCCTGGGCGCTGCGCAGGGGAGCGCCAGCGCTGTCGAGGCCAGCGGCTAGCCGCCGCCGATGGCGTGGACCACTTCCACCTGATCGCCCTCGCTGAGGGCCGTCTCGGCGTGCTGGCTGCGCGGAACGATATCCAGATTGAGTTCCACCGCGATCCGCCGGCCGCTCAGTTGCAGCTGACTCAGCAGGGCCGCAACGGTCGAGCCGTCGGGCAGTTCAAAGGATTCACCGTTCAACTGAATGCGCATGCTCGAAGCCGCCATCATTTTTAGGGGCCAGCATTCTAGCCCGATCGTGACCCAAAGGTCAGCTACAAGCGTCAGCCGGCGACTTGCAGGCGCCAGGCGGCGAGCCCCAGCAGCAACCAGCCGACGAGGAAGGCCAGACCGCCGAAGGGGGTGATGATGCCCAGCTTGCCGATGCCGCTCAGGGTCAACAGATACAGGCTGCCGGAGAACAGCAGGATGCCCAGGGTGAACGCGGCGCCAGCCCAGGTCACCAGGCGCCCGGGAACATGGGCCGCCAGCAAGGCGACGCCGAACAGGGCCAGGGTGTGCACCAGCTGGTAGGTCACGCCTGTATGAAAAATCGCCAGGTATTCCGTGCTCAGGCGGTTTTTCAGGCCGTGGGCGGCGAAGGCGCCGAGGGCAACCCCGGTAAAACCGAAGAAGGCGGCCAGCATCAGGAAGCCACGCAGCATGAGGAACTCCAGTCAGATTCAGGGCAAAGGGTCTGTATAATGGCGCGCTCAACGGGTTCGGCCAAGCCATCTCTATGCTGCGTTATCTGTTTCGTCGCCTTGTAAAAGCCTTGATGTGGTTCCTGGTCGGCAGCGTGCTGCTGGTGCTGCTGTTTCGCTTCGTGCCGCCACCGGGCACCGCCCTGATGGTGGAACGCAAGATCGAATCCTGGATCGACAACGACCCCATCGACCTGCAGCGCACCTGGAAACCCTGGGACGACATCTCCGACAACCTCAAGGTGGCGGTAATCGCCAGCGAGGATCAGAAATTCCCCGATCACTGGGGCTTCGATATCGATGCGATCCAGGCGGCCCTGGCCCACAACGAACGTGGCGGCTCGATCCGCGGTGCCAGCACCCTGAGCCAGCAAGTGTCGAAGAACCTGTTCCTGTGGTCCGGCCGCAGCTACCTGCGCAAGGGCCTGGAAGCCTGGTTCACTGCCCTGATCGAGGTGCTCTGGCCCAAGCAGCGGATTCTCGAGGTCTACCTCAACAGCGCCGAGTGGGATGAAGGGGTGTTCGGCGCCGAGGCCGCCGCACGCCATCATTTCGGCGTCAGCGCGGCCAATCTGTCGCGCCAGCAGGCCAGTCTGCTGGCCGCGGTGCTGCCCAATCCACGGGTGCTGAGCGCTGCGCGACCCAGTACATATGTGCTGCAGCGGGCCGGCTGGGTTCGGCGGCAGATGAGCCTGCTCGGTGGCGCCGATTATCTGAATCGATTGAACGAGTCGCGCAAGGCGCCCTGGGCGGAGTAATCCGCATTCGGCCTAGCGCCCGCCCTGCCTGAGCCTGTTCAAGAGGGACGTTGGGCCAGGGTTTCGCCGCCAAGCCGGCGCCTGCGACAGCCGCACAAACAAAAACGCCCCGATCATCTCGGGGCGTTTTGCATGACGCTGCAGACTTAAGCGGCGATGGACAGCTTCAGCTTGTTCATCGCGCTCTTTTCCAGCTGGCGGATACGCTCGGCGGAAACGTTGTACTTCTGCGCCAGGTCGTGCAGCGTGGCTTTTTCTTCGGCCAGCCAGCGCTGGTAGAGAATGTCGCGGCTGCGTTCGTCCAGCACTTCCAGCGCTTCGTGCAGGTTGTGGGTGGAGTTGTCGCTCCAATCGGCGTCTTCCAGTTGCAGGGCCGGATCGTAGCGATGGTCTTCCAGGTAATTGGCCGGCGATTGGAAAGCGCTGTCGTCATCCGCTTCAGCCGCTGGATCGAAGGCCATGTCCTGGCCGGTCAGCCGGCTTTCCATCTCGCGCACTTCACGGGGCTCGACGCCCAGGCTTTCCGCCACACGGTGCACTTCTTCGTTGTTCAGCCAGGCCAGGCGCTTCTTCTGGCTGCGCAGATTGAAGAACAGCTTGCGCTGAGCCTTGGTGGTCGCGACTTTGACAATCCGCCAGTTACGCAGGATGAACTCGTGAATCTCCGCCTTGATCCAGTGCACGGCAAAGGACACCAGGCGCACGCCCATTTCCGGGTTGAAGCGCTTCACGGCTTTCATCAGGCCAACGTTGCCTTCCTGGATCAGGTCGGCCTGGGCCAGCCCGTAGCCGGAATAGCTGCGGGCGATATGTACGACAAAACGCAGGTGGGCGAGCACCATCTGCCGAGCCGCCTCAAGATCCTGCTCATAGTAGAGACTCTCGGCCAGTTCACGCTCCTGCTCGGGCGTCAGCAATGGAATGCTGTTCACCGTGTGCACATAGGCCTCCAGGTTTGCGCCTGGAACCAATGCGTAAGCAGGTTGCAAAGAAGTGGTCATACGAAAAAACCTCCGACTCACATAACTCGTGCAGTTCAGCACTGCGAAAATTGACCGGAAACCGCGAAACAAGTTCCCAAATATTCAGAAAGGTCAATACAAGCAAAAAGACATTACTTCGGTGCCAGCTCCCTCAGGTGGCGGGCCACCGCAATCCACGCACCGATATAACCCAACAGCACCGCCCCAAGCAAGAGCGACAGACCATCGGCAACCGGTACTCCTGCGAGGGCAAAATCACTGCCATACAGGCCGGCCAGACCGACCACCGCGTCGTTCAACCAGTCCAGGCCGAACGCCAGTACCCCCCAGGACAGAATCCCCGCACCGAAGCCATACAGCGCGCCCATATAAAGGAAGGGACGTCGTACATAGCTGTCCGTGCCGCCGACGAGTTTAATCACTTCTATCTCGGTGCGGCGGTTTTCAATATGAAGACGAATGGTATTGCCTATCACCAAAAGTAATGCAGAAACCAACAGCACCGTCAGACCGAAGACAAAACGGTCCCCCAGCTTGAGGATCGCCGCCAGTCGCTCGACCCAGACCAGGTCCAGCTGCGCCAGTTGCACCTTGGGCATGTCCGCCAAACGCTGGCGCAAGGCTTCAAGCGTAGCCTTGTCCACCTCGTTCGGCGTCACCAGCACCACACCCGGCAACGGGTTGTGCGGCAACTCGCGCAAGGCCTCCCCCAGCCCGGACTGCTGCTGGAACTCTTCCAGGGCCTTTTCCTTGCTGATGAACTCGGCATCCGCGACCCCGGGCAGGCCCTTGATCTCGGTACTGAGTTTCTCGCCCTCGGCCGCCGAGGCGCCCAGCTCCAGGTACAGCGAAATCTGCGCCGCACGCTGCCAGGAACCGCCCAGGCGCTCGACGTTGTTGAGCAGCAGCGACAGGCCCATGGGCAGGCTCAGGGCCACGGCCATCACCAGGCAGGTAAAGAAGCTGCCGATGGGCTGCTTGCCCAGGCGCCGCAGGCTGTCCAGCAGGCTGGCACGATGGCTTTCGATCCAGGCGTGCAGCAGGGTGGCGAAATCCGGACCGTCGTCCTCGTCGCGTTTTTTCTTCGGCGGCGGCGCCTCGGAGGCCTTGGGCGCCACGCGCTCCGCCACTTTAGGGGTACGTGTTGCACTCATACGCCGGCCTCCCCATCACCGATCAATCGGCCGCGCTGCAGGGTCAGCATGCGGTGACGCATGCGCGCGATCAGCGCCAGGTCGTGACTGGCGATCAGCACGCTAGTGCCCAGGCGGTTGATATCTTCGAACACGCCCATGATTTCCGCCGCAAGACGCGGGTCGAGGTTACCGGTGGGCTCGTCCGCCAGCAGCAAGGCTGGACGGTGAACGATGGCCCGGGCGATGCCCACGCGCTGTTGCTGGCCGGTGGACAGATCGCCGGGGTACAGGTCGGCCTTGTCCGACAGCGCCACGCGCTCCAGGGCCGAGTCCACCCGCTTGGCGATTTCCGCCTTGGACAGCCCAAGAATCTGCAGCGGCAGCGCGACGTTATTGAACACCGTGCGATCGAACAACAGCTGGTGGTTCTGGAACACCACGCCGATCTGGCGCCGCAGGAAAGGGATCTGCGCATTGCTGATCTGCCCCAGATCCTGGCCGGCCAGCAGCAGCTTGCCCGACGTCGGACGCTCCATGGCCAGCAGCAGGCGCAGCAAGGTGCTCTTACCGGCGCCGGAGTGGCCGGTGACAAACAGGAATTCGCCACGACGGACGCGAAAGCTCAGCTCATGCAGGCCAACGTGGCCGTTGGGATAGCGCTTACCGACCTGTTCGAAACGAATCATGAACGCTCCCGCTCGGCAAACAGTGCCTGGACAAAGGGTTCGGCTTCAAAGGTACGCAGGTCATCGATGCCTTCACCGACCCCGATATAACGGATCGGCAGACCGAACTGCTTGGCCAGGGCGAAGATCACCCCGCCCTTGGCAGTGCCATCGAGTTTGGTCAGGGCCAGGCCGGTCAGTTCCACGGTCTGGTTGAATTGCTTGGCCTGGTTGATGGCGTTCTGGCCAGTACCGGCGTCCAGCACCAGCAGCACCTCGTGGGGCGCGTCGGCATCCAGCTTGCCGATCACCCGACGGACTTTCTTCAGTTCTTCCATCAGGTTGTCTTTGGTGTGCAGGCGACCTGCCGTGTCAGCGATCAGCACGTCAATGCCACGGGCCTTGGCCGCCTGCACCGCATCGAAGATCACCGAGGCAGAATCGGCGCCGGTGTGCTGGGCGATCACCGGGATCTTGTTGCGCTCACCCCAGACCTGCAGTTGCTCCACCGCTGCGGCGCGGAAGGTGTCGCCGGCCGCCAGCATGACTTTCTTGCCTTCCAGCTGCAGCTTCTTCGCCAGCTTACCGATGGTGGTGGTCTTGCCGGCGCCGTTGACGCCCACCACCAGGATCACGAAAGGCTTGTTCTGGGCGACGATTTTCAGCGGCTGCTCCACCGGCTTGAGCATGCTGGTGAGTTCGGCCTGCAACGAAGCGTAGAGCGCGTCGGAATCGGTGAGCTGCTTGCGCGCCACCTTCTGGGTCAGGTTCTGGATGATCACCGACGTGGCTTCGACCCCGACGTCGGCGGTCAGCAAACGGGTTTCCAGGTCTTCCAGCAACTCGTCATCGATGGCCTTCTTGCCCAGGAACAGGCTGGCCATGCCTTCGCCGATACTGGCGCTGGTCTTGGACAGGCCCTGTTTCAAACGGGCGAAGAAACCGACCTTGTTCTCTTCAGCGGGACGGACCGGCTCGACCACAGGCTCCGCCACCTGGGCAACCGGCTCGGCAACAGGAGCAGGAGCAGGAGCAGGAGCAGGAGCAGGAGCAGGAGCAGGAGCAGGAGCAGGAGCAACAGGCTCGGGGACGACCGGCGCCGGGGCCAGCGGAGCCTGCACCTCGATCACCGGGGCCGGGGCGACAACCGCCTCGACAACCGGCTCGGGCGCCGCGCTCAAGGCCGGGATCGGCGGCGTGACATGTTCTGCCTGCGTATCCTCCACCAGGGCCACCGGCTCTTCCGCTACCGGCAGCGTCAGCCAGGGCTTGTGCTCCGGGCTCGGAGTCAGGGGCAGCTCGGGGGCGACGGCCGCTACCGGCTCAGCCTCGACCCGGGGTTGCAGCACCGGCTCGCCGGTCGACAGCACCACCGGCTCGCTCGGGGCTACGCTGGGGGCGGTTTCAATGACCGGAGCCGGCGCTGGCTCGACAGGCACTTGCGGCTGTTCGACGACGGGTTCCTGCGGCTTTTTGCGCAGCCATCCGAACAGGCCTTTCTTCTCGCCAGCCGCGGCTGGGGTCTTTTTGTCGTCGTTGGAACCAAACATGGAGACGGCTATCTCAAGGTAGCGATGCGCCACTGGGCGCCTCGGTAAATAAATATTCGATGCAGAACAGACTGTGTTTATTCCAGCTTGTTCACGCGCAACATGTTGTCGAAATGCCCAAAAGCACTTCAGGGATCGATTTTACTAAAGGACTGGAACGGCAAAATCGGCGAAAAGTCGCAGTTTAGCTGACAAATCAAGGCTTATTGCCGGTAACTCATACAACCTGCTCAAGTACCTGCTGATCCACGAAGACCTGATAGGCGTGGCCGCCAGTAAAACGGATCAGTATCCTAGCACCTCCTCGCCCGCTGACGCTAAGAACACGCGGGCAGCCCAACAGGTTTAAAAACGAATGAATGCTCTAGCCCGCCGCGCTGCAGGCCTGCTGCTCAGCACAGTTTGTCTGCCCCTTGCAGCCCTGGCTGCCGACCCGCAACCCACCCACGAATTCACCCTCGACAACGGCCTCAAAGTGGTGGTCCGCGAAGATCATCGCGCGCCGGTGGTGGTGTCCCAGGTCTGGTACAAGGTCGGCTCCAGCTACGAAACCCCGGGCCAGACCGGTTTGTCCCACGCCCTGGAACACATGATGTTCAAGGGCAGCGAGAAGGTCGGCCCCGGCGAGGCCTCGTTGATCCTGCGGGACCTGGGCGCCGAAGAGAACGCCTTCACCAGCGACGATTTCACCGCCTATTACCAGGTCCTGGCCCGCGACCGCCTGGGCGTGGCCCTGGAGCTGGAAGCCGACCGCATGGCCAGCCTGCGCCTGCCGGCCGACGAGTTCGCCCGCGAAATCGAAGTGATCAAGGAAGAACGCCGCCTGCGTACCGACGACAAGCCGCTGTCCAAGGCCTACGAGCGCTTCAAGGCCATGGCCTACCCGGCCAGCGGCTACCACACGCCGACCATCGGCTGGATGGCCGACCTGAACCGGATGAAGGTCGAGGAACTGCGCCACTGGTACCAGGCCTGGTACGTGCCGAACAACGCCACCCTGGTGGTGGTCGGCGACGTCACCCCCGACGAAGTGAAGACCCTGGCCCAGCGTTACTTCGGCGCCATCCCCAAGCGTGACGTGCCACCGGCGAAGATCCCCATGGAGCTGGCCGAACCCGGCGAGCGCCTGATCACCCTGCACGTGAAGACCCAACTGCCGAGCCTGATGCTGGCCTTCAACGTGCCCAGCATCGCCACCGCCGAGGATCAGCGCTCGGTGCACGCCCTGCGCCTGGCCGCGGCCCTGCTGGACGGCGGCTACAGCGCGCGCATCCCGACCCAGCTGGAGCGCGGCGAAGAGCTGCTGTCCAACGGTTCCACCAGCTACGACGCCTACACCCGGGGCGACAGCCTGTTCATGCTCTCGGCCACCCCCAACAGCCAGAAGAAGAAAACCATCGCCCAGGCCGAAGCCGGGCTGTGGCGCCTGCTGGACCAACTCAAGACCACCCCGCCGTCCGCCGAGGAACTGGAGCGGGTGCGGGCCCAAGTGATTGCCGGGCTGGTCTACGAGCGTGACTCCATCACCAGCCAGGCCAGCGCCATCGGCCAGCTGGAAACCGTCGGCCTGTCATGGAAGCTGATGGACACCGAGCTGGCGGAACTGCAAAGCGTGACCCCGGAAGACATCCAGAAGGCCGCCCGCACCTATTTCACCCGGGAGCGTATGAGCGTGGCCCACGTACTGCCTGAGGAGTCCGCTCATGAGTAAGCGCAAGAATGCTTCACCGGTCCTGCTGGGCCTGGCCCTGGTCGCCCTGCTCACCGCCGGTGGCCTGTACCTGTCGCGCTCCGGCGAGAGCAATGCCAGCCAGGCCCTGGACAAGGCCAAGAGCAGCCAGAAGCTGCAATCCCTGGCCGAGCTGGATGGCAAGGCCCCCAGCCATCGCAACCTCAATGTGCAGACCTGGAACACCGCCGAAGGCGCCAAGGTGCTGTTCGTCGAAGCCCGCGAGCTGCCGATGTTCGACATGCGCCTGATCTTCGCCGCCGGCAGCAGCCAGGACGGCAACACCTCCGGCCTGGCCCTGCTGACCAACGCCATGCTCAACGAAGGCGTGCCCGGCAAGGATGTGGGCGCCATCGCCCGGGGCTTCGAGAGCCTGGGCGCGGATATCGGCAACGGCGCCTACAAGGACATGGCCGTGGTCTCGCTGCGCAGCCTCAGCGCCGTGGATAAACGCGAACCGGCGCTGAAGCTGTTCGCCGAAGTGGTGGGCAAGCCGACCTTCCCTGCCGACTCCCTGGCGCGGATCAAGAACCAGCTGCTCGCCGGTTTCGAATACCAGAAGCAGAACCCCGGCAAGCTGGCCAGCCTGGAACTGATGCAGCGCCTGTACGGCACTCATCCCTATGCACACGCCAGCGAAGGCAATGCCAAGAGCGTTCCGGGCATCAGCCTGGCGCAACTGCAGGCCTTCCACGCCAAGGCCTACACCGCCGGCAACGTGGTGATCGCCCTGGTCGGCGACCTCTCGCGCAGCGACGCCGAAGCGATTGCCGCGCAGGTTTCCGCCGCCCTGCCCAAAGGCCCGGCCCTGGCCAAGGTCGAGCAACCCACCGAACCCAAGGCCAGCATCGGCCATATCGAATTCCCGTCGAGCCAGACCAACCTGATGCTGGCGCAGCTGGGCATCGACCGTGACGATCCCGACTACGCCGCCGTATCCCTGGGCAACCAGATCCTCGGCGGCGGCGGTTTCGGCACCCGGCTGATGAGCGAAGTGCGCGAGAAACGCGGCCTGACCTACGGTGTCTACTCCGCCTTCACCCCGATGCAGGCCCGCGGCCCGTTCATGATCAACCTGCAGACCCGCGCGGAAATGAGCGAAGGCACCCTGAAACTGGTGCAGGACGTGTTCGCCGACTACCTGAAGAACGGCCCGACCCAGAAGGAACTGGACGACGCCAAGCGCGAACTGGCCGGCAGCTTCCCGCTGTCCACCGCCAGCAACGCCGATATCGTCGGCCAGTTGGGGGCCATGGGCTTCTACAATCTGCCGTTGAGCTACCTGGAAGACTTCATGCGTCAATCCCAGGAACTGACGGTGGAACAGGTCAAGGCCGCCATGAACAAGCACCTGAGTGTCGACAAGATGGTCATCGTCAGCGCCGGCCCCACCGTCGCGCAAAAGCCGTTGCCGCCCCCCACTGACAAACCCGCCGAGCAGCCGCTCGGGGTTCCGGAGCACTGATGGCCCGTCCAGCCCGTCCCAGCAAGAAACCCGTCCATAACCAGCACAATGGCGTGGGCCAGCTGCGCATCATCGGCGGCGAATGGCGCAGCCGCAAACTGAGTTTTCCCGATCTGCCGGGCCTGCGCCCGACCCCGGACCGGGTGCGCGAAACCCTGTTCAACTGGCTGGCGCCCTATGTCGCCGGGGCCAAGGTCATCGACCTGTTCGCCGGCAGCGGCGCGGTGTTCCTCGAAGCCCTGTCCCGTGGCGCCGCCACGGGCCTGGCCCTGGACAGCAGCAGCGTGGCCATCTCCAGCCTGCGCGAGCACCTGGGCACCCTGCGTTGCACCGTGGGCCAGGCGCAGACCGCCGACGCCCTGCGCTACCTGGAAACCCAGCCGGCGACGCCGTTCGACCTGGCCTTCCTCGACCCGCCGTTCAACCAGAACCTGCTGCCCGCCGCCTGCGCCCTGCTGGAAGAGCGCGGCTGGCTGGCGGACGACGCCTGGATCTACACCGAAAGCGAAACCGCGCCATCAACCCTGGGCCTGCCCGGACGCTGGCGCCTGCACCGTGAACAAAAATCCGGGCAGGTGTACTACTCGCTGTGGCAACGTATGGCAGACAACGCCGCGTAGCACCCGCCTACGTTCGGCCGGAACAAGGCGCGCACCCCGCCCGGGCTGCGCGCCGCTGCATCGAGATCCTCCCCGTGCCCGACTCGCCTGATCGTTTCATCCCCGCCTTCGGCCTTGGTAACCCGCACCTGCAGACCCTGTGGGGCCCGCTGTGGCGCCCGGCCACTCAGCTAGAGCGCCAGCGCGAACGCCTGTGGCTGGATGACGGCGACTTTCTCGATCTGGACTGGCACGGCCCCCATAGCGCCGAAGCCCCGCTGGTGCTGGTGCTGCATGGTCTGACCGGCTCGTCCAACTCGCCTTATGTGACCGGCCTGCAACAGGCCCTCGCCGCTCGGGGCTGGGCCAGCGCGGCCCTGAACTGGCGCGGCTGCTCCGGCGAACCCAACCTGCTGCCGCGCAGCTACCACTCCGGCGCCAGCGAAGACCTGGCTGCGGCCATCGCCCACCTGCGGGCCCAGCGCCCTCAGGCGCCGCTGTATGCGGTGGGCTATTCGCTGGGGGGCAATGTGCTGCTCAAGTACCTGGGGGAAAGCGGCAGCGAAAGCCCGTTGCAGGGCGCCACGGCAGTATCGGTGCCGTTTCGCCTGGACCAGTGCGCCGACCGCATCGGCCAGGGCTTTTCGAAGATTTACCAGGCGCACTTCATGCGCGAGATGCTGGCCTACATCAAGGACAAGCAGCGCCAGTTCCAGCACGACGGCCGCCACGACGGCCTGGCCACCCTGGCGCAACTGGGCCCGCTGACCAAGATGCGCACCTTCTGGGATTTCGACGGCCGGGTCACCGCGCCGCTGCACGGCTTTGCCGATGCCCAGGATTACTACCGCCGCGCCTCCAGCCGCTATTTTCTCGGCGAAATCCGCACCCCGACCCTGATCATCCAGGCCGCGGACGACCCTTTCGTGTTTCGCCACAGCCTGCCCGAAGCCCGTGAACTGTCCGCCAGCACCCGCTTCGAGCTGCAGGCCAAGGGCGGCCACGTGGGTTTTGTCGGTGGCAGCCTGAAACATCCGCGCTACTACCTGGAACAGCGCATTCCGCAATGGCTGATGGACCTGGACCGCCATGGCTAAGCCCACCCGGGAGTCGATCCGTTTCTGGCAGACCGAGCCCCTGGCCGGGGTCGAGTTGCTGGCCGCGCGCTATATCGAACAGCGCTTCGTGCCTCATGTGCACGAGGGCTATGTGATCGGCATGATCATGGCCGGCGCCCAGCGCTACCGCTATCGCGGGGCCGAGCACCTGGCGGGCAGCGGCACCCTGGTGCTGATCAACCCGGACGAACTGCACACCGGTGCCAAGGGCGTCGAGGACGGCTGGCTGTACCGGGCCTTCTACCCGGACAACCGGCAGATCCTCGGCCTGCTGGGTGAACTGGAGCTGCCCAACGGCAGCCTGCCGACCTTCGGCGCGACCCTGTATCGCGACCCGGACCTGGTGCAGGGGTTTGCCCGCCTGCACCACCTGCTGGAAAGCCCGGCCACCGCCCTGCAGCAACAGACCCAATGGCGAGAAATGCTGCTCCTGCTGTTGCAGCGACACGCCGGGGTCAGGGCGCCGGGTGCGCCCGGGCAAGAGCACCGGGCGATTGTCCAGGCCAAGGAATTGCTGCGCTCGCAACTGGCCGCGCCGCCGTCACTGGAAGAGTTGGCGGCGGCGGTGAACCTGTCGCCATTCCACTTCGCCCGGGTGTTTCGCCGGGCCACCGGGATTCCGCCCCACACCTGGCTGATGCAGCAGCGCATCGCCAAGGCCCGAGCCCTGTTGCGCGATGGCTGCCTGCCGCTGGAAGTGGCCACGCAATTGGGATTTGCCGACCAGAGTCACCTGAGTCGGCAGTTCAAGCAGGTCTATGGGGTGGCGCCGGCGGCTTATCGCAGCGCCGTCCTGCAGTAGGACGGTGCGGCTTTCGCGAGCACGTTCACGCCCGCTGCCGCCCACCCGTCCCTGTCGACGCTTTCGCGAGCAAGCTCGCTCCTACAGGTTCGTGGGGGCCTGCGAATCATAGGCGCTGGCTTGCCAGCGAAGAGGCCGACCGGGGCAGCCCGTCAGTCGCCCGTGGCGACAGGCCGCTGGGCATCGGTGATCCACTCGCTCCACGACCCGGCATACAGCCGTGCCAGGGGATAGCCGGCCAAGCACAAGGCGAACAGGTTGTGGCAGGCGGTGACCCCGGAGCCGCAGTAAGCCACCAAGTGCTCCGGAGAACGCCCGGCGAGTTTTTCGGCAAAACGCTGCTTGAGCTGCTGCGCCGGCAAAAAGCGCCCGTCGCTGTCCAGGTTGTCCGTGAACGCCGCGCATTGTGCCCCGGGAATGTGCCCGGCCACCGGATCGATCGGCTCCACGTCACCGCGAAAACGCGGCAAGGCCCGGGCGTCCAGCAAGGTCAGGTCCGGCTGGCCCAGACGCTGCTTCAAGTGCTCGGCATCCAGCAGCAAAGCGTGATCGGGCTGACCGCTGAAGTGCCCGCTCACACTGTCGGGGGCATCCAGGCTCAGGGGCAGGCCGGCGGCGTGCCAGGCGTTGAGGCCGCCATCGAGAATGAACACGCCATCACGCTTGCCCAGCCAGGCCAGCAACCACCAGGCGCGAGCAGCGTAGGCACCGGGACCGTCGTCATAGAGCACGATCTGGCTGTCGTTATCGATGCCCCAGGCCCGCAGCCGCGCCAGCAACTGCGCGGGATCCGGCAACGGATGCCGGCCGGTCACGCCCTTGATCACCGGCGCGCTCAGGTCGCGGTTCAGATCGGCGAAATGCGCCCCGGCAATATGCCCGTTGGCGTAGCTGCGCTGGCCGTAATCGGGGTCTTCCAGGGCAAAGCGACAATCCAGAATCACCAGGCCGGGCTGCTGCTTCTTCTGGTCCAGGGCAAGCGGGCTGATCAACTGCGCAAGGGGCATAGCGGGCTCCTGTGAATAAGTCGGAGGTTGATCCTACTGCACTTCTTCCAGGGCTTGGGCCAGGGGCACGTAAAACTCTTCGAACAGCGCATTGACCGCTTCACGGGCCTGCTCGGTGACAAAGCCGGCTTCCAGCACCAGCACCTGATAGACGCCGCGCTTGATGGCTTCTTCGCTCAGGTGGGTGGAGTTTTCCCGGGTGGTGCACAGAAAGCGTACCCAGGAGGTGAGGATGATCCAGGCATTGAGGGTCAGGGATTCGATCTGCACCTTGTCCATGGCGACGATTCCGGCGTCGACGAAGCGCCCGTAGATGGCCATGCCCTGGATCAGGCAGCGCTGGGAGAAACGCCGGTAGCGCGCGGCCAGTTCCGGGTCGCTGTCCAGCAGGTGCTCCAGGTCGCGATGCAGAAAACGGTAGCGCCACATGGCCGCCAGCAGCGCCTGCAGGTAATAGCGCTTGTCCTGCACGGTGACCGCGCGCCCGGGCGGCGGGCGCAGGAAGCTGTCCACCAGGCTTTCGTACTCGGCAAACAGCACGGCGATGATCGCCTGCTTGTTGGGGAAGTGGTAGTACAGGTTGCCCGGGGATATCTCCATGTGCGCCGCAATGTGGTTGGTGCTGACGTTGCGTTCGCCTTGCTGGTTGAAGAGTTCGAGGCTGAACTGGACGATGCGTTCGCGGGTTTTTATGCGTGGGGCCATGGGTGTGGGCTTTAATCAGAAGGCTGGGGTGCATCTTACGTTCTATCCCCCTGGGGATAAATCGCGACCGGCACCGGATGGTATTTGACAATTTAGAGCATAAGCTCTAAAAAACTAGCCACCCCCTGAAACCGGAGCCCGTCCATGTCTGCCGAAATCGCCTACCTGCAGGATTCCCTTCAGCAACAGGACGCGCTGCAAACACTGTTCGAAGCCCAGCGCCGGGCCTTTGCCGCCAACCCCATGCCACCCGCCGCGCAGCGCCAGCAATGGCTCAAGTCGCTGCACGACCTGCTCAACAACGAGCGCCAGGCACTGATCGACGCCATCAGCCAGGACTTCAGCAACCGCAGCGCCGATGAAACCCTGCTGGCCGAGCTGATGCCCAGCCTGCACGGCATCCACTACGCCCGCAAACACCTGAAGAAATGGATGAAGCCGTCCCGCCGCGCCGTGGGACTGGCCTTCCAGCCGGCCTCGGCCAAGGTGGTCTACCAGCCCCTGGGGGTGGTCGGGGTCATCGTGCCGTGGAACTACCCGCTGTACCTGTGCATGGGCCCGCTGGTCGGGGCGCTGGCCGCCGGCAACCGGGTGATGCTCAAGCTCAGCGAGTCCACCCCGGCCACCGGCCAGTTGCTCAAGCAACTGCTGGCGCGGGTGTTCCCCGAGGACCTGGTGTGCGTGGTGCTGGGCGAGGCCGAAGTGGGCATGGCGTTTTCCAAGCTGCGTTTCGACCACCTGCTGTTCACCGGCGCCACCAGCATCGGCAAACATGTGATGCGCGCCGCCGCGGAAAACCTGACACCGGTGACCCTGGAACTGGGCGGCAAATCCCCGGCCATCGTCTCCAGCAGCGTGCCGCTCAAGGACGCCGCCGAACGCATCGCCTTCGGCAAGACCCTGAACGCCGGGCAGACCTGCGTCGCCCCGGACTACGTGCTGGTGCCGGAAGAACGGGTCGGAGCCTTTGTCGAAGCCTATCGCCAGGCGGTCCGCGGCTTCTTTCCGACCCTGGCGGACAACCCCGACTACACCGCGATCATCAACCAGCGCCAGTTGAACCGGCTCAATGGCTACCTGAGCGACGCCACCAGCAAGGGCGCGCTGCTGGTGCCGCTGTTCGAGCAGAGCCAGGAGCGCCGCCTGGGCCACAGCCTGCTGCTCAACGTCACGGACGACATGAGCGTGATGCAGGACGAGATTTTCGGCCCGATCCTGCCCATCGTGCCTTACCGGACCCTGGATCAGGCCTTTGCCTACATCACCCAGCGCCCGCGTCCCCTGGCCCTGTACTACTTCGGTTACGACAAGGCCGAACAGCAGCGGGTGCTCAACGAAACCCACTCCGGCGGCGTGTGCCTCAACGACACCCTGCTGCATGTGGCCCAGGACGACCTGCCGTTCGGTGGCATCGGCCCGTCCGGCATGGGCCACTACCACGGCCACGAAGGCTTCCTGACCTTCAGCAAGGCCAAGGGGGTGTTCATCAAGCAGCGCTTCAACGCCGCGCGCCTGATCTACCCGCCCTATGGCAAATCGATCCAGAAGCTCATCCAGAAGCTGTTCATTCGTTAACCAGTACAACGCCGGGTAATAACAACAATGACCCCTAGTCTGTCTGCAACACCCGCGCTGTCACGGCGCGGCCTGCTGAAAATCGGCCTTTGCGCCAGCGCCTTCCTGGCCACCGCCGGGCTCGGCGCCAGCCTCAGCGGTTGCTCCGCCAGTACCCCCGCCAGCGGTTTCAGCATGCTGCGCAGCCATGACCTGCCATTCCTGCGGGCGCTGATTCCGGTGATGCTAGAAGGCGCGGTGGCGGCGGACAAGATGCCCGCCGCCGTCGAGGGCACCCTGGCCAGCCTGGACAATGCCCTGAACCACCTCTCGCCGGAGATGTTCAAGCTCACCCAGCAACTGTTCGATGTGCTGGGCATGGCGGTGACCCGCGGCCCGCTGACGGGGATCTGGGGCAGTTGGGAGAACGCCAGCGCGGACGACATCCGGCACTTCCTCAGCCGCTGGGAAAACAGCGTCCTGGCCCTGCTGCGCATGGGCCATGCCTCGTTGCTGCAACTGGTGATGATGGCCTGGTACACCCGCCCCGAGTCCTGGGCCCATTGCGGTTACCCCGGGCCACCGAAGGTCTGATCGGGTGGTGTAGACGCTGCCACTGGCTGCGCGAGCGCTGGGTTCGCGGGGCGATGGGGCAGCGGCTGGGGATCGTCAAGCAAGGCCCTGCGGGCCTTTTCGCAGCTTCGCAGGCTCAGCAGCGGCTACAGTGGATTCGCGCCGAGCCTTCAATAATAAGAGAGCATCCGATATGCCTGTACCTGATCTGTTCCGCGAAGGCCTGAACCGTGGCTGGAAAACCTACAACGGCGCGCAGCTGGAGCAGGACCTGACCCTGGAAGCCGATGTCGCCATCATCGGCAGCGGCGCCGGTGGCGGCACCACCGCCGAAATCCTCAGCGCCGCCGGCTTCAAGGTGCTGCTGATCGAGGAAGGCCCGCTCAAGACCAGCGACGACTTCAAGATGCTCGAGGACCAGGCCTACACCAGCCTTTATCAGGAAGGCATCGGGCGCATGAGCAAGGACGGCGCCATCACCATCCTCCAGGGCCGGGCCGTGGGCGGCACCACCCTGATCAACTGGACATCGAGCTTTCGCACCCCGGACCCGACCCTGGAACACTGGGCCCGGGAGCACGGGGTGGTGGGCCACAGCTCGGCCGAGATGGCGCCCTGGTTCGAAAAGATGGAACAGCGCCTGGGTGTCGCGCCCTGGGTCATGCCGCCCAACGCCAACAACGACGTGATCCGCAAGGGCTGCGAAGCCCTGGGCTACAGCTGGCACGTGATTCCGCGCAACGTGCGTGGCTGCTGGAACCTGGGCTATTGCGGCCTGGGCTGCCCGACCAACGCCAAGCAGTCGATGCTGGTGACCACCATTCCGGCGACCCTGGAGAAAGGCGGCGAACTGCTGTACCTGGCCCGGGCCGAGCGCCTGTTGATCAAGGATGACAAGGTCAGCGGCCTGCAATGCCAGGCCATGGACGCCCGCTGCGTCGCCCCCACCGGGCGCACCATCACGGTCAAGGCCAGGCACTACGTGCTGGCCGGCGGCGGCATCAACAGCCCGGCCCTGCTGTTGCGCTCCGATGCCCCGGACCCGCATTCGCGGCTGGGCAAGCGCACCTTCCTGCACCTGGTGAACTTCTCCGCCGGGCAGTTCGACGAGGTGATCAACCCGTTCTACGGCGCGCCGCAATCGATCTATTCCGACCATTTCCAGTGGCAGGACGGCACCACCGGCAAGATGTCCTACAAACTTGAAGTGCCGCCCCTGCAACCGGCCCTGGCCAGCACCCTGCTGGGCGGTTTCGGGCCGCAGAGCGGGCTGTCCATGGAGCAACTGCCCCACACCCACGCCATGCTGGCCCTGCTGCGGGACGGCTTCCACCCCGACAGCACCGGCGGCAACGTCGAGCTGCGCGGCGATGGCACCCCGGTGCTCGACTATCAGGTTTCACCCTACGCCTGGGATGGCCTGCGCCGGGCCTTCCACAGCATGGCGGAGATCCAGTTCGCCGGTGGCGCCAAGGCGGTCAAGCCGCTGCACAGCGATGCCCGCTTCGCCAAGACCCTGGGCGAAGTGCGTGCGCAGATCGACGGCCTGGACCTGGCCCTGTACCGCACCCGCCTGGGCAGCGCCCACGTGATGGGCGGCTGCGCCATGGGCGAAGACCCGAAAATCGCCGTGGCCGACAGCCTCGGGCGCCACCATCAACTGCACAACCTGTCGATCCACGACGGCTCGCTGTTCCCCACCAGCATCGGCGCCAACCCGCAGCTGTCGGTGTACGGCCTGACGGCGCAACTGGCCACGGCCCTGGCCCAGCGCTTGAAAACGGCGTGAAACAGCCGGGAAATTTCGGCGTCCATCGGGCTTTCTTCTCTAAAAGGCGACTTGGCCGACCGGGAAGGCTGCGATACCATCCGACTCCCCAACGGATTCCCGCCAGGACGACGCGATGAACCGAGTGTTGTACCCAGGTACCTTCGACCCTATTACCAAGGGCCACGGCGATCTGGTCGAGCGCGCCTCGCGGCTGTTCGACCACGTGATCATCGCCGTTGCCGCCAGCCCCAAGAAAAACCCGCTGTTCCCCCTGGAGCAGCGCGTGGAACTGGCGCGCGAGGTGACCAAGCACCTGCCCAACGTTGAGGTCGTCGGCTTCTCCACGTTGCTGGCGCATTTCGCCAAGGAGCAGAACGCCAATGTCTTCCTGCGCGGCCTGCGGGCGGTTTCGGACTTCGAATACGAGTTCCAGCTGGCCAACATGAACCGCCAACTGGCGCCGGACGTGGAAAGCCTGTTCCTCACTCCGTCGGAACGCTACTCGTTCATTTCCTCGACGCTGGTGCGGGAAATCGCCGCCCTGGGTGGCGATATCACCAAGTTCGTCCACCCCGCCGTCGCCGACGCGCTGACCCTGCGCTTCAAGAAGTAAGCCCCTTGGCCCCGCTGCGGGGCCATTGCCAGACGCCAGCCATCACGCCCGCGTGCACTGCGGGCGTCAATACGGCACAATTGCGCGCATTCGTTTTTACATGCCCGGGCCTGCCGCCCAGGCCGGAGTCCCCCATGTCCCTGATCATCACCGACGATTGCATCAACTGCGACGTCTGCGAACCCGAGTGCCCCAACGCGGCGATCTCCCAAGGCGAAGAGATCTACGTCATCGATCCGAACCTGTGTACCCAGTGCGTCGGCCACTACGACGAGCCGCAGTGCCAGCAAGTGTGCCCGGTGGATTGCATTCCGCTGGACGAAGCGCACCCGGAAACCGAAGAAGAGTTGATGGCCAAGTACCGGAAGATCACCGGCAAGGCTTGAGTGATGGAAACTCGTTTCGGCTCCCACAACCCCTTGTAGGAGCCGGCAGGCCGGCCAGGCGCCTCAGCTCTGGCAACGCGGGCAATAGACGCTGGCCCGCTGGCCGAGCTTGATTTCCCGCAGCCCCGTGCCGCAAACCTTGCAGTGCTCCCCGCCACGCCCGTAGACGAACAGCTCCTGCTGGAAGTACCCCGGCTGGCCGTCACCGCCGATAAAGTCGCGCAAGGTGGTGCCGC
Organism: Pseudomonas sp. Os17; assembly: GCF_001547895.1. Lineage (NCBI taxonomy): Bacteria > Pseudomonadati > Pseudomonadota > Gammaproteobacteria > Pseudomonadales > Pseudomonadaceae > Pseudomonas > Pseudomonas sp. Os17. The sequence goes on from NZ_AP014627.1 coordinate 6,478,595, forward strand.
CACGCTCGATGGCCGCCGCCAGGATGCGCTTGATCTCGATCGCCAGTTGCAGATAGCGACCGCGGGAAATGCCCTTGGCTTCACGACGCGGATCGATGCCCGCGGCGAACAGCGCCTCGGTCGCATAGATGTTGCCCACCCCGACCACCACCGCGTTGTCCATGATGAACGGCTTGACCGCCATGGAGCGGCCCCGGGACAGCTGGAACAGGCGCTCGCCGTCGAACAGATCGGTCAGCGGCTCCGGCCCCAGGCGCGCCAGCAGCTCGTGGTTCAGCGGGTCCAGGCTCCAGAGCATGGCGCCAAACCGGCGCGGGTCGGTGTAGCGCAGGGCCAGGCCCGACTCCAGTTCGATATCCACATGTTCATGCTTGGCCGCCGGCTGGCCGATCTCCACCAGACGCAGATTGCCCGACATGCCCAGATGACTGATGAGGGTGCCGACTTCGGCATTGATCAGCAGGTACTTGGCCCGACGATCCACCTGGACGATGCGCTGCCCGGACAGGCGCACGTCCAGATCCTCGGGAATCGGCCAGCGCAAACGTCGCTCACGAACAATCACCCGGCTGACCTTCTGGCCTTCCAGGTGCGGCGCGATCCCGCGCCGGGTGGTTTCGACTTCCGGTAATTCAGGCATCTTCGACTCAGGCACTCATTGCGATATGAACAGTCAGTGTGCGCCCAGCTCGCGCACGGTTTCCTTGAGGTTCTCGAAGTCGTAGTCCGACAGACCGACGTAATCGAGAATCAGGTGGCCGATGCTGTTCCACTCGAAATCCTGGGTCTGGTTGCCCAGCACCCGGTAGGAGGCGCAGATGTGCTCGGCCATCTTCAGGATCGCCAGCAGGTTCTTCAGCTGGCTGTTGCGCGACGACTCGTCGCTGAAGATCGCCAGGGCATTGTGGTGATTGGCGATGGCGTTGGTCACGTGTTCCGGCAGGCGCCAGGACTTGGCGGTGTAGTAGCCGACCACCGCGTGATTGGTGTTGAAGGCACGGTTTTCCGTGTCCACCACCCGCCGCTCGGGTCCGGCACTGCCGTAGGCCTCTTCCAGCACCGCCATGTAGTCGGGGAAGCGCTTGAGCATCAGCGGCACGCCGCAGTCATGGAACAGGCCCAGGGCGTAGGCTTCGTCCACCGCTTGCGAGCCGGTGCGCTTGGCCAGGGTCAGGCAGGTCATGGCCACATCCTGGGCGGTGTCCCAGAAGCGGTTGAGGGTGACGATGGTTTCATCGCTCATCTCGCCCTTGATCGACTGCGCATTGATCAGGTTGATGATCGAGCGGCTGCCCAGGAGGTTCACCGCCCGCTGGATCGAAGCAATCTTGTTGCTCAGCCCGTAATACGGCGAATTGACGATCTTCAGCAACGCCCCAGACAGGCCCGGGTCCTGGGAGATCAGCTTGGCGATCACCTCCAGATCGGGATCGGGCATGTACTGCTCCATCTGCAAATCCACCATGATTTGCGGCTGAGGCGGCACGCTGATGCCTTGCAGGGCCTGCTGAATCTGTTCGGCTGATAGCTCTTGGGACATAAGTACACACTCTGGCTGAGGCGGCGATTCTAACCCCTAACGGGCCAATGTTGGGCGAACGGACAGGAACTTTACCCTGCGCCTTTAGCCGCAGGTCCATTGGCCGTCGCTGAAGTTGCGCAGCAAGGTATAATCGCGCCCTTTTTTCCGGAGCGACGTCATGTCCCTGCCAAGCCTGCGCCTCAAAGCCAACGCCGATCGCCGCCTGCGCGCCGGCCACCTGTGGGTCTACAGCAACGAAATCGATGTAGCCGCCACCCCACTGCACGGCTTCAAGGCAGGCGACCAGGCGCTGCTGGAAGCCGCCGGCGGCAAGCCTCTGGGGGTCGTGGCCATGAGCCCGAACAACCTGATCTGCGCTCGCCTGCTGTCGCGCGATGCCAAGCTGGCCCTGGACAAGTCGCTGCTGGTGCATCGCCTGAACGTGGCCCTGTCCCTGCGCGAGCGCCTGTTCGACAAGCCGTTCTACCGCCTGGTCTACGGCGACTCCGACCTGCTGCCGGGCCTGGTGGTGGATCGGTTCGGCGACATCCTGGTGGTCCAGCTGGCCTCGGCCACCATGGAACAGCACAAGGACGACGTGATCGCCGCCCTGGTCCAGGTGCTCAAGCCCAGCGGCATCCTGTTCAAGAACGACTCCGCCGCCCGTGACGCCGAAGGCCTGGGCCGCTACGTCGAAACCGTGTTCGGCCTGGTGCCGGAGTGGGTCGCCCTGGAAGAGAACGGCGTGAAGTTCGAAGCCCCGGTGATGGAAGGCCAGAAGACCGGCTGGTTCTACGACCACCGGATGAACCGCGCGCGCCTGGCGCCTTACGCCAAGGGCAAGCGGGTGCTGGACCTGTTCAGCTACATCGGCGGCTGGGGCGTGCAGGCCGGTGTGTTCGGCGCCAGCGAAGTGTTCTGCGTCGATGCCTCGGGCTTTGCCCTCGATGGCGTGGAACGCAACGCCGCGCTCAATGGCATTGCCGAGAAGGTCACCTGTGTCGAAGGCGACGTGTTCGAAGCCCTGAAAGAGCTGAAGGCCGCCGAAGAACGCTTTGACGTGATCGTGGCCGACCCGCCCGCCTTCATCAAACGCAAGAAAGACCTGAAGAACGGCGAAGGCGCCTACCGCCGCCTCAACGAACAGGCCATGCGCCTCCTGAGCAAGGACGGCATCCTGGTCAGCGCTTCGTGCTCGATGCACCTGCCCGAGGACGATCTGCAGAACATCCTCCTGACCAGCGCCCGCCACCTGGACCGCAATATCCAGCTGCTGGAACGCGGCGGCCAGGGTCCGGATCACCCGGTGCACCCGGCCATCCCGGAAACCCGCTACATCAAGAGCATCACCTGCCGCCTGCTGCCCAACAGCTGAGCCCCGGCCGACGGCCATTCCCGCCCGACGCGGGATTGGCCAGCGCCAGCGATTGACTTTGCGCGGCCACGACTCGATTCTCGGCACCTTCTCAAGGACCGAGAGCGCGGCACCATGGACCACTCCCCCGCCACCCCGAAAAACACCGCGGCCGTCATTCTGCTGCTGACCATGACCCTGCTCGGGGTCTTCCCGCTGGACGTCATCCTCCCCTCCTTTCCCGCCCTGGCCGAACGCTTCAATACCTCCAGCGCCGATATCGCGCTGTCCGTCAGCCTGTTCGCCATTGGCTTGTCGTTTTCCCTGATGGTGATCGGGCCGCTATCAGACTCCCTGGGGCGCAAGAAGCTGCTACTGGCAGGCATGGCCGTGGCCATCGCCGGGGCGCTGGGCTGCATGGCCGCCACCGAGTACCCATGGTTCCTGCTGTTTCGCGTGGTCCAGGCCGTGGGGTGTGGCTGCTTCGTGCTGTCCCAGGCGCTGGTACAGGACCTGTTCGTCGGCCGGCAGCAGGAGCGCCTGCGCATCGCCCTGGTCACCGCCAGCGGCATCTTCATTTCCCTGTCCCCGCTGCTGGGCACCTGGTTGCAGGCGAACCTGGGCTGGCAGGGCAGCTTCGGTGTGTTCGTCGGCCTCGGCCTGCTGGTCATCCTCAAGGCCTGGGTCCTGCTGGAGAACAGGCCAGGCACGGCGCCAGGCCAGAGGCATATCCTCGCGGCCTACCGGCTGGTGTTTGCCGACCTGTCGTTTGTCGGCTACTGGCTGATCTCGGCGCTGGCCTTCGCCTGCCACTTTTCGTTCATCGTCATTTCCCCGCTCATTTTCATGGAGCAGTTGCAGCTCACGCCCTACCAGTACTCCCTGGCGCTGCTGTTGTATGGGGCGGCCTATGTGCTGGGCGGGGCCGGCGCCGGGGTGATGAACCGCTACCTGCAGGCCAGCACCCAGATCGTCACCGGCCTGGGGCTGATCGCCCTATCCGGCCTGCTGATGCTGCTGTTGCAGCCGTTCGAGCTGTCCGTCGCCACGGTCCTGGTGCCGATGATCGTCTGCACCGCCGGCACCACCATCACCCGCCCGGTGGCGACCTCGCGGGCCATGGGCATCTTTGCGCACAACGCCGGAACCTCGGCGTCGGCGGGCAACATGCTCGTCTTTATCGCTGGTGGCCTGATCAGCGGGTTCATCAGCCTGAGCGCCAGCAATCTGGTGATGGCGCTCGGGCTGTGCTTCCTGGGGCTGAGTGCCATCGCCCTGGGCCTGAACAGCCTGATCAATCGCCGCTATCAGGGCGCTTGCGTCTGAAGATCGCGCAAGCGGCACAAGTCCCTGAGGTAGAGGACAAAGGAGAATGCCAGGGGTGGCCCGGTGAAGTAGCGCAGGGACAGGAACCCGCTCTTGAAGGGATCCAGATGCCACTCGTGGGTCCAGAAATCGAACAGCGCCTGGACCAGCCATGACGCTGACAGGGCCACCAGCATCCAGCTGCCGTCCCCCAGCAGCCGCCGTTCGAAGCCCTCGCGGCCCGGCAGCCCGGTGGCGCTGAGCAGCGTCATCAGCAGCAGGAGCGCCACCACGCTGTAGATCACCCCACGCGTGAAGGGCAACTCACTGCTGGCCTGGACCACCACCGCCGCGGCGAAGGCCAGCAGCAGCGCGGCCTTCCAGGTGCGCCACTGGCGCCGCTGCCCGGCCAGCAGCTGCACGAAGCCGCCGCCCGTGAGCAGGGCCGCGCCCACCACGGCCATGGTGCTGCCGGGCCAGTCGCTATGGAGCACCAGCCACATCAGCAACAGCCCCTGCAGCAGGCCGATGCCCAGGTAGAACCTCAAGGATCGCATGTTCGCGGACATTCCAGCTCCATTGGATGATGTTCGAGGGGCGGCGAGTCTAAACCAGGAACCACCGTGCTGGCAGCGCTCAGTGATATCCAGGCAATCGCACGCCGCAGAGCGGCCACGGCATTCCTTCCTGACGCCAGCGGTGTAGAATCGGCGAATTCATCGCCAGTCATCCCCCGGCGGGTTTATGAGCTCAGGCTGAGGCGCGCGGCGATCCCGCGACGTCATCGGCAGCTTTCGGACACACGGCCATTTCTGAGTGTTCCCAAGGTCAATAGAAGCTCACTCCCCATTTGTTCCCTGATTAGCCGCCCGGAGTGCTCCATGCCTGATTACCGCTCGAAAACATCCACCCACGGCCGCAACATGGCCGGCGCCCGCGCCCTGTGGCGCGCCACGGGGATGAAAGATGCCGACTTCAAGAAGCCGATCATCGCCATTGCCAACTCCTTCACCCAGTTCGTCCCGGGGCACGTGCACCTGAAGGACCTGGGTCAGCTGGTGGCCCGCGAGATCGAACGCGCCGGTGGCGTGGCCAAGGAATTCAACACCATCGCCGTGGACGACGGCATCGCCATGGGCCACGACGGCATGCTGTATTCCCTGCCGAGCCGCGAGATCATCGCCGACTCCGTGGAGTACATGGTCAACGCCCACTGCGCCGACGCCATCGTCTGCATCTCCAACTGCGACAAGATCACCCCCGGCATGCTGATGGCCGCCCTGCGCCTGAACATCCCGGTGATCTTCGTTTCCGGCGGTCCGATGGAAGCCGGCAAGACCAAGCTGGCCAGCCACGGCCTGGACCTGGTGGACGCCATGGTCATCGCCGCCGACTCCAGCGCTTCTGACGAGAAGGTTGCCGAGTACGAGCGCAGCGCCTGCCCGACCTGCGGTTCGTGCTCCGGCATGTTCACCGCCAACTCCATGAACTGCCTGACCGAAGCCCTGGGGCTGGCCCTGCCGGGCAACGGTTCGACCCTGGCCACCCACAGCGACCGCGAAGAGCTGTTCCTGCGGGCCGGGCGCACCATCGTCGAGCTGTGCCAGCGCTACTACGGCGACAACGACGAGTCGGTCCTGCCGCGCAACATCGCCAACTTCAAGGCGTTCGAGAACGCCATGACCCTGGACATCGCCATGGGCGGTTCCACCAACACCATCCTCCACCTCCTGGCCGCCGCCCAGGAAGCCGAGATCGACTTCGACCTGCGGGACATCGACCGCCTGTCGCGGAATGTGCCGCAGCTGTGCAAGGTGGCGCCGAACATCCAGAAGTACCACATGGAAGACGTGCACCGCGCCGGCGGCATCTTCAGCATCCTCGGCGAGCTGGCCCGTGGCGGCCTGCTGCACACCGACCTGCCCACCGTGCACAGCAAGACCCTGGCCGAAGGCATCGCCCGCTGGGACATCACCCAGACCAGCGACGAAGCCGTGCACCACTTCTTCAAGGCCGGCCCGGCGGGCATCCCGACCCAGACCGCGTTCAGCCAGTCGACCCGTTGGGACAGCCTCGACGACGACCGTGAGAACGGCTGCATCCGCAGCGTCGAGCACGCCTACTCCAAGGAAGGCGGCCTGGCCGTGCTCTACGGCAACATCGCCCTGGACGGCTGCGTGGTGAAGACCGCCGGCGTCGATGAGTCGATCCACGTCTTCGAAGGCAACGCCAAGATCTTCGAAAGCCAGGACAGCGCCGTGCGCGGCATCCTCGCCGACGAAGTGAAGGAAGGCGACATCGTGATCATCCGCTACGAAGGTCCGAAAGGCGGCCCGGGCATGCAGGAAATGCTCTACCCGACCTCCTACCTGAAGTCCAAGGGCCTGGGCAAAGCCTGCGCCCTGCTCACCGACGGCCGCTTCTCCGGCGGCACCTCGGGCCTGTCCATCGGCCACGCCTCGCCTGAAGCGGCGGCCGGCGGCGCCATCGGCCTGGTGCAGGACGGCGACAAAGTGCTGATCGACATCCCCAACCGCTCGATCAACCTGCTGGTCAGCGACGAGGAGCTGGCGGCGCGCCGCGTCGAACAGGACAAGAAAGGCTGGAAGCCGGTGGAAGCGCGTCCACGCAAAGTGACCACCGCCCTGAAAGCCTACGCCCTGCTGGCCACCAGCGCCGACAAGGGCGCGGTACGCAACAAGGCCATGCTCGACGGCCTGTGATCGCATCGCCCTGAAATGAAAATGCCCCGCCAAGTGCGGGGCATTTTTTTCACCTTGCATCGCCCTTGCGGACGCCTTCGCTGGCTAGCCAGCTCCTACAGCAGCATTCAGGGTGCTACCGCCGCCACCGTAGGAGCCGGCTTGCCGGCGAATGGGCCTTTGAACCTTGCATCGCCCTCGCGAGCGCCTTCGCTGGTAAGCCAGCTCCTACAGCAGCATTCGGGGTGCTGGCGCCGCCACCGTAGGAGCCGGCTTGCCGGCGAATGGGCCTTTGAACCTCGCATCGCCCTTGCGGGCGCCTTCGCTGGCAAGCCAGCTCCTACAGCAGCATTCAGGGTGCTGGCGCCGCCACCGTAGGAGCCGGCTTGCCGGCGAATGGGCCTTTAAACCTCGCATCGCCCTCGCGAGCGCCTTCGCTGGCAAGCCAGCTCCTACAGCAGCATTCGGGGTGCTGGCGCCGCCACCGTAGGAGCCGGGGTGGTGTTGGCGCCAGCATAGGAGCCGGTTCCGGGTTCTCAGGGCATGCGTTCGCCCAACTGCCCGCGCAGGAAACGGTACAGGCCGTCGGCGCTCTTGCGATAACCGTCGGCGGTCAGGTGCACCAGGTCGTTGCGCGCCAGGTCGCTGCCCTGCCATTTGCTGATGGAGCAGTCGCCGCCCATGAACGCCTGCCAGTCCCAGAACAGGGTGCGGCTGGTCTTGGCCACGTCCTTCTGGATCTGCACGATCTGCCGCAGCGGTTGCGGCTGGGAAGCCGCGCAACTGCCGGCATTGCGGCGTTTGATGGAGTCCGGCGGCCCCACCAGCAGGATCACGCTCTTGGGCAGGTTCTTGCGCAGCAGCGCGACCTTTTCCTGCAACTGGCTGCGATAGAGCTGCAGGTCCAGATCGTCATCAAAGGCTTCGTTGGTGCCGTAGGCCAGCACCACCATGTCCGGGCGCAGGGCCTTGAGGGTTTCCAGCCAGCCGGGCTGCCACTTGTCCAGCACGTCCAGACGCGCGCCATTGATGCCCAGGGAGGAATAGATCACCCCGGCGCTCTTCTGCCCGAGGATGTTCCAGCCGCCCAGGGCCAGGCCCTGGTTGTTGGCCACGTTCAGGTCCAGGGGCAGGGTCAGGTTGTTGAACGGCGGACTGAAGCGCCACTGTCCACCAGTGGCGGCCAGCATGCGGCTGCTTTTGTTGAGGTTGTCCCGGGCGGTCAGGGTGTTGTTGCTGGACGCCTGGTACAGCGCGGAAATCCGGTACTGCTGGTTGCTCGGCTGGCGCTCGGCGATATGCACCCGGGCTCCCGGGGTCATCGGCAGCGACAGGTAGCCCCCCAGAGGAAACTGGTTGCTTTGCTGGTTGCGCGCCGACACCAGGGACCACTGGCGCTTGGCCGCTCCCAGGATCACTCGCTCATAGCGGGTGCCGGGCACCGGCGTGGCCGCCACGAAACCGATGCCGCCATCGCCGTACTGCGCTTGCAGCAGGCGACGCATCTCGCCGCTGAACAGGTCGGCGGCGGTATGGGAGTCACCCAGTTGCACTATGTTGATGGGGGTGCGGTTGGAGGTACTGAACTTGCGCGCCAGCAGTGCCAGGTTCGGGTCGGTGCCGGTGGTCACGACTTTCTTGGTTCCGCTCCCGGACCGGGCCAGGGCCGAGGCCGGAGTGGCCTGGACCTCGGTGGTCGGGCTGCAACTGCTCAGCAAGGTGATGCCCAGCAACAGCGCAATGCCTTGCAGTCGCCCCATATCAGTGCTCCGTCAATTGTTGGCTGGGAAAGCTGATCAGCGAGATCACACGCTCAGCGATCAGCTTCTGCCCAGTGGTGGTGAAATGGATGCCGTCATCGACCCGGGTCTTGACCTTCTTGCCGTCGCCGGTGGTGCGGTAATAGGAAAACTCGTCGTTCTGGTAGCCGAGAATCTCGTTGGCCGAGACGAAATGCTGCTGATAGCGCTCGATCTGGCTCTTGTACAGGTCGCTCAGGTAAGCCATGGCCGTAGACAGCTTGGGCTTCTCCATGTTCGGCGGGCCGACCCAGATCACTTGCACATTGTGGGCCTGGGCGGTGTCGAGGATCGAATCGATGCGCTGGCGATAGGCTTCTTCCCAGTCCGGGGTCTTGAAGCGCAGGAACGGTTTGCCCTTGGCCACCGGCATGTCCCACGGGTCGTTGGGGCCGAGGAAGATCACCATCAGACGGATGTTCGGGTTGCTGGCCAGGGTGCTCTCAACGGTCTTGGGCCAGTTGAAGAAACTGGGATAGGCCAGCCCCGTGCTCTGTTTGCTGAGGTTCAGGCTCTTGACGTTGTAGCGCTTGCGCAGGGTATTGGCCATGTGCGGCGCCACGCCCTGCATCAGCGAGTCACCGACAAAGAACACCTCGTCGCCAGTGGCCAGGCTGGCCATCAGCGGCGCCACTCCTGCCTGCTGGACCTTGGGCCCATGGTTGAGCGCCGGAGCCACGGCCACCGGCTGCGGGGCGACCGGGGCCGGGCCCTGGGGAGCCGCATGAGCTGGGGTTGCATGGGCGGCGCTCAGCGGCGGATGCTCCGGCACCGGCGCGGCGGCGACCTTCGGCAACGGCTCCGGCTCGTCGTCTGCCGCCGCTTCGGCCTGGGCCACCAGCGTCAGGTCGGCCGTGGCGGCAAAGGTGCCGACAAAGGCCACCCGGGCATTCTCCAGCGCCTGGTTGAGCTGGGCGCCAAAGCGCCACTGCGGGTTCTGCGACAGCCCCGGGATCTCGCAGTCATCGTGGTACTTCTGCTGGCAGTAGAGGCGGATCGACTGCTGGTTGAACCACACCAGCAACAGGCTGGTCACCACCAGCGCATAGAACACCTTGGCTGCGCTGCCGAGGCTGACCGACAAGGGCGAACGGTTAGAAGCTGGCATAAATGAACCCCGGCACGCCCGACGGTGAGGCGAAGATGACCACGCAGATGAACAGCCCCAACGGCACTGGGTAGAACAGCCACGGCAAGCTTGTGGCGGCCGTGAACAGGCGCTGCAGCAGCGCCACGATCCGTGGGTAGAACGCAACGAACAGCAGGCAGCCCAACAGGCTCAGGGCGCTGCCGGCCAAGCCGCTGAAGGACAGGCCGCCCAGGCCGCTGAGCATGTCCATGGCATCGGACAAGGTCGCACAGCGGAAGAAGATCCAGGCCAGTGCCACGTAGTGAAAGGTCAGCAGGCGGGCCGCCAGGTCCGAACCGATCCAGCTCGGCCCCCGGGCCAGCAGCGGGCTGCAGAACTTGTACAGCGCCAGGCCCACGCCATGCAGCGCGCCCCAGATGATGAAGTTGGCGCTGGCGCCGTGCCACAAGCCGGAAATCAGCATGGCCAGCAGCATGTTCAGGTTGCCGCGCCACACCGGGCCCCGGTTGCCCCCCAGCGGGATGTACACGTAATCACGGATAAAGGTCGACAGGCTGATGTGCCAGCGGCCCCAGAACTCCTTGAGATTGCGCGCCGCATAGGGGTAGTTGAAGTTCAGCGGCAGACGGAAGCCCAGCAACAGGGCGATGCCGGTCACCAGATCGGTGTAGCCGCTGAAGTTGAAGTAGATCAGGAACGAATAGCCGTAGACCGCCCGCAGGATCTGCTCGGCCGAGAAGGCCACCGGGCTGTCGAACACCGGGTCGACCCACTCGTTGGCCAGCCACGAACTGAGGAAGAACAGCTTGACCACCGCCACCGCGATCAGGCCCAGGGCCCGTTGCGGCTCCAGCACCTGGCGCAGTTGCGGCGGGTTGATCTGTTCCAGCATCGGGATCGCCCGGTTCACGGGGCCGGCAATCAGGCTGGGGAAAAACGCCAGGTACAGCGCCAGGTCGAAGGGCGAGCCCGGGGTCAGCTCACGGCGATTGATCGATACCAGATAGCTGACCGAGTGGAAGGCATAGAACGACAGCCCCACCGGCAGCAGCACCTCCAGCAGCGGCAGCGACACCTCCACGCCAAACTGGGCGAAGGCGTTCTGCACCGTGCTGGTGAAGAAGTCCTGGTACTTGAACAGGTAGAAAGCCCCCAGCACCAGCAACAGCATCAGGCCATTGACCCAGCCCCTGCCGGGGTAACGCTGGCTCAACAGGCCGAGCAGGTACACCAGGGCCGTGTAGCCCAGCAGGATATAGAGGAAGTTCAGGCTGAAGCTGGCGAGGATCGCGTAGCTGGCGGCCAGCAGCAGGCCGTTCTGCAGACGCAGGCTGAAGCCCAGGCTCCAATAGACGATGAAGAACAGGATGAAGCAGAGGCCGAATTCGATCGAGAGATAGCTCACAACGTAGTCCATTACGTGCAATCGGGGACAAACCCGGCACAAGGGAGAGCAGGCGGGGGGACAGGAAACGGGCGCGATTATGGCAGAGGGGGTTTGGCAGTCACAAGTTGAAACATTCGCCGCCCATGGCGCTAACGGCCTGTCATAGGAGCTGGCTTGCCAGCGAAGGCGCCCACAAGGGCGATGCCTGATCCAAGGACCTCTTCGCCGGCAAGCCGGCTCCTACGGATGAAAGCGGCTTGGCGGATCGGTTTACCGTAGGAGCTGGCTTGCCAGCGAAAACGCCCACAAGGGCGACGCCAGATCCAAGGACCTCTTCGCCGGCAAGCCGGCTCCTACGGATGAAAGCGGCTTGGCGGATCGGTTTACCGTAGGAGCTGGCTTGCCAGCGAAAGCGTCCGCGAGGGCGACGCCAGACCCAAAGGCCTGTTCGCCGGCAAGCCAGCTCCTGCAACGGTGGGGAGGCCGGGGTTACTGGATGTCTTCGGGCTTGACGATCACCCAGTTCTTGTCGGCGGTCACCGGCAAGCCTTCCTTGGCCTGGGCCGCGGCATGCTTGGCCATCATGCCGTTGAGTTGGGTCATGTACTTGTCCTTGCGGTTGATCCACAGGTGGATGCCGCCCTTGGCCACGTCCACGCCATGAAACAGCATGTAGCCGTCGCTGGTCGGGGTGTCGCCGCCCACCAGTACCGGTTTCTTCCACTCGTCGATGTAGGTCAGGATCGCCGCGTGCTTGCCCGCCATCCAGGTGGCCGGGGTCCACAGGTACGACGTCAGCTCCAGGCCAAGGTTGGCCTGCTCGTCATACTTGCCGTCGGTGATCTGCTTGCGCGCGGTGGTCAGGGCGCCGGTCTTGCGGTCCTTGAGCAGAGTGGTCACGCCAATCACGTTCTGCGGCTTGACGTTGTAGCCGTACTTGGGATCGGCGGCGACCATGCGCACCAGTTCTTCGGAGGCGGCGGTCATCACATAGACCTCGATGCCGTTCTCCATCAGCTTGTTGTACAGCTCGGCCTGGCCGGTGAAGACCTTGGGCGGGTTGACCTCGATGGTCTTGACCACGTCACCGTCGTAATAGGTGCTGGGCACCGGCTTGCCGGAGGCCATCAGCTCATCGACGTAGCCCTTTAGCTCCTTGAGGGTGAAGCCGGAGAACACCTGCGCCACCCAGGGGTAGCAGACCATGTCGTCGATTTCACACAGGCGGTAGTAGTAGCTGAACAGGCTTTCCTTGTGCTCGGCGGTGTCCTTGAACGGGATCAGCTTGAGCGACGGGTCGAGCGTGTCGCGGGTGATCAGCCCCTTGTTTTCCATGAAGGGCAGCAGGGACTCCTCCAGGTCGTAGCGGTAGCTGGTGTTGTCCATGTCGAACACCGCGAAGTTGCCCTTGTGGGCGTTGGCCGCGATCATCGCGTCCAGCTGCTTGGCCTGTTCGGCGGGCCAATGCTTCAACTCGGTGGCCAGGGCCTGGCCGGCGAGGCCCAGGCAGAGTGCGACTGCGAGCAATTTCGGAGCAAGTTTCATCGACGGTTTTCTCCCTGAGTGAAAGCCTTCGACGCTAACAAATCCCTGTGACAGTTCTCGTCTCCACGCGACCGCTTGCGTCCCGAGAGCGCCAGCCACATGCGCCTGAGCGTCAGCGGCTTATTCCAAAAACGACAGTTGCCATGCGATATCGTTATTAATTCTTTAGATTTCAAGCTGTTAGGCTTTCCGGTTCGCAATCGCCCCGAGCCGCGATTGGCACACGTCTTATCGGAGTCCCAATGAATCTGCCGCTGATCCTCAACCTGCTGGTGTTCCTGGCCCTGCTGCTGGGCCTGGCACAAACCCGCCACACCACCTGGAGCCTGGCCAAGAAGGTCCTGCTGGCCCTGGTGCTGGGCGTGGTCTTCGGCATTGCCCTGCACAGCCTGTACGGTGCCGGCCACCCGGTGCTCAAGGCCTCCATCAGCTGGTTCGACCTGGTGGGCAATGGCTACGTGCAGTTGCTGCAGATGATCGTGATTCCCCTGGTATTCGCCTCGATCCTCAGCGCCGTGGCCCGCCTGCACAACGCCTCGTCCCTGGGCAAGATCAGCTTCCTGACCATCGGCACCCTGCTGTTCACCACCGCCATCGCCGCGCTGGTGGGCATCGGCCTGACCAACCTGTTCGGCCTGAGCGCCGAAGGGCTGGTGGCCGGCACCCAGGAAATGGCTCGCCTGCAAGTGATCCAGAGCGATTACGCGGGCAAGGTCGCCGACCTCAACGTGCCGCAGCTGCTGCTGTCGTTCATCCCGCAGAACCCTTTCGCCGACCTGGCCCGGGCCAAGCCGACCTCGATCATCAGCGTGGTGATCTTCGCCGCCTTCCTCGGTGTGGCCGCGCTGCAGCTGTTCAAGGATGACGCCGACAAAGGGCAGAAAGTGCTCAACGCCATCGACACCCTGCAAGCCTGGGTGATGCGCCTGGTGCGCCTGGTGATGAAGCTGACCCCGTATGGCGTGCTGGCGCTGATGACCAAGGTGGTGGCCGGCTCCAACCTGCAGGACATCATCAAGCTCGGCAGTTTCGTGGTGGTGTCCTACCTCGGCCTGGGCCTGATGTTCGTGGTCCACGGCCTGCTGGTGGCCCTGGCCGGGATCAACCCGCTGCGCTTCTTCCGCAAGGTCTGGCCGGTACTGACCTTCGCCTTCACCAGCCGCTCCAGCGCCGCCAGCATTCCCCTGAGCATCGAAGCCCAGACCCGGCGCCTGGGCATTCCCCAGTCCATCGCCAGCTTTGCCGCCTCGTTCGGCGCCACCATCGGCCAGAACGGCTGCGCCGGCCTGTACCCGGCCATGCTGGCGGTGATGGTTGCCCCGACCGTGGGCATCAACCCGCTGGACCCGCTGTGGATCGCCACCCTGGTGGCCATCGTGACCTTGAGTTCCGCCGGCGTGGCGGGCGTGGGCGGCGGCGCGACCTTCGCCGCGCTGATCGTGCTGCCGGCCATGGGCTTGCCGGTGTCACTGGTAGCGCTGCTGATTTCCGTGGAACCGCTGATCGACATGGGCCGCACGGCACTGAACGTCAGCGGCTCGATGACCGCCGGCGCCATCACCAGCCAAGTGATGCAGCAGACCGACAAGACGCTGCTGGACGCCGATGAGCATTCGGAGCTGCACCACGTGTAAAAGCAGCTGCAAGCTACAAGCTACAAGCCGCAAGAAAGAGCCAGTCGGCTTTTACTTGTAGCTTGTAGCTGGCGGCTTGAAGCTGTCACCTTCTCTCCCACACCTCGAAGCTGTACGCCGGCTTGTCCCCTTCCGGCGGATTCGGCACCTCTGACACCCGCTTCCACTGCTGCTCGTCGAATTCCGGAAACCAGGCGTCGCCTTCCGGGTTCAGGGCCACCCGCGTCAAATACAGGCGATCCGCCTGCTCCAGGCCCTGGCTGTAAAGCTGCGCGCCGCCGATCAGCATCAGCTCGCTGGCGCCCTGCTCCAGGGCCCATTCCTCGGCCCGTGCCACGGCGGCCTCCAAAGATGGGTAGACCTCGGCACCTTCGAGCACCAGGCCGGTCTGACGACTGACCACGATGTTCAAGCGCCCGGGCAAGGGCCGGCCGAGGGAATCCCAAGTCTTGCGCCCCATGATGATCGGCTTGCCCAGGGTGGTGGCCTTGAAGAATTTGAAATCCCCCGGCAAATGCCAGGGCATGCTGTTGTCGACGCCGATCACGCGGTTTTGTGCGAGGGCCGCGATCAGGCTGAGAGGGAGAGATTTTTTCATGCCGGCGAGGATACCAGAGGCCCCAAGCCTGGCAACTTCACCCGACCACCGCTGCAGCAGTTATGCTCAGCGCACTTTGTAAGCGATGGAATGACGCGTGACTGCACTGACTCCCCTGCAACGACTGTGGCTGACCGAAACCGTGCGCCTGCGCGAGGAACACGCCGGCCCGCTGGAGGATCAGGAAGCCAATCGCCTGGCCCGCAACCAGGGCGGCGACCTGGCCACCCGCATCCAGAACCGCGCCCTGTGGCTGGCCCAGCGCGACGGCCTGCACAGTGCCCTGCTGCACTGGCTGCAGGGCGCGCGCCTGGCGCTGCTGGCGCTCTCGGTCCTGGCGGTCATCAGCGGCGCCGGTCTGGCCTTCAGCGCCCTGGGCAGCACCCAGCAACCGGTCAATGTGTTCTGGGCCCTGGGCAGTCTGCTGGGCCTGAACCTGATCCTGCTGCTGAGCTGGCTGGCCGGCCTGCTGTTTGCCGGTGAACACGGGGCCGGCCTGGGCCGCCTGTGGCTGTGGCTCAGCGAAAAATTCTCCCGCGATGCCAAGGCCGCGCAGCTGCCGCCGGCACTGCTGCTGTTGCTGCAGCGGCGCAAGCTCAACCGCTGGGCCCTGGGCAGCCTGATCAACGGCCTGTGGTGCCTGGCCCTGTTCAGCGCCGTGGTCATGCTGCTGGTGCTGCTGACCACCCACCGCTACAGCTTCGTCTGGGAAAGCACCCTGCTGGGCAGCGATGCCTTCGTGGCCATTACCAACGCCCTCAGCGCCCTGCCCCGGGGCCTGGGCTTCGGCGCACCGAGCGTGGCGACCATCCAGGCCAGCACCCGGGACGTCTACAACACCGAGCTGATCCGCCAGTCCTGGGCCATCTGGCTGGTGGTGCTGGTGGTGATCTACGGCGTGCTGCCGCGCCTGCTGCTGATGCTGTTCTGCCGCTGGCGCTGGAAACACGGGCAGGCGCGCCTGCAACTGGACCTCAACCTGCCGGGCTACGCCTCACTGCGCGAACGCCTGATGCCCAGCAGCGAACGCCTGGGAGTCAATGACGCGGCCCCCGAGCAGTTGCACCGGGTCGAAGGCGGCGTCAGCGCCGAGGACAGCAGCGGCGCCTTGCTGGTGGCCATCGAGCTGGACGAGCAGCGCCCCTGGCCGCCGCAGCTGCCGGACAAGGTCAAGGACGCCGGCATCCTCGACAGCCGCGAGTCACGCAACCGCCTGCTGGAGCAGATGAGCCGCTTCCCCCCGGCGCGCCTGCTGATCGCCTGCGACCCGCGGCGCTCGCCGGACCGCGGCAGCCTCGGGCTGATCGCCGAACTGGCGCGCAACGCCAGCGCGACCCGGGTCTGGCTGCTGCAAGCCCCACCCGGCCAGGCCCTGGATGCCGACCGCCTGGGCGACTGGCACAGCGCCCTGCAACAGCTGGAGCTGCCCTGCGCCGATTGCGCGCCCCTCGACTGGCTGGAGAACGGTCATGACTGATGCTCGCCAAAAACCGCTGAAACTCGCGGTGGTCGGTCACACCAACGTCGGCAAGACCTCGCTGCTGCGCACCCTGACCCGGGACGTGGGTTTTGGCGAAGTCTCCCATCGCCCCAGCACCACCCGACACGTGGAAGGCGCCCGCCTCTCGGTGGATGGCCAGCCCCTGCTGGAGCTCTACGACACCCCCGGCCTGGAAGACGCCATCGCCCTGCTGGATTACCTGGAGCGCCTGGAGCGCCTGGAGCGCCCCGGCGAACGCCTGGACGGCCCGGCCCGACTGGCGCGCTTTCTCGAGGGCAGCGAGGCTCGGCAACGTTTCGAGCAGGAAGCCAAGGTCCTGCGCCAACTGCTGGCCTCGGACGCCGGCCTGTATGTGATCGACGCCCGGGAGCCGGTGCTGGCCAAGTACCGGGATGAACTGGAAGTCCTGGCCGGTTGCGGCAAGCCGCTGCTGCCAGTGCTGAATTTCGTCAGCAGCGCCGAGCAGCGCGAAGGCGACTGGCGCGAAGCCCTGGCCCGCCTCGGGCTGCACGCCCTGGTGCGCTTCGACAGCGTGGCGCCGCCGGAGGATGGTGAGCGGCGCCTGTATGAAAGCCTGGCCCTGCTGCTGGAACATGCCCGCCCGGCCCTGCAACGGCTGATCGACGACCAGGAGGCCCAGCGCCTGGCGCGCCAGCACAGCGCCGCGCGACTGATTGCCGAGTTGCTGGTGGACTGCGCCGCCTGCCGCCGCAGCGTGGCCAGCGATGCTGAGCTGGAGCAACAGGCCATCGGCGAACTGCGCCAGGCCATCCGCCAGCGCGAGCAGCGCTGTGTCGAAGCCCTGCTCAAGCTCTATGCCTTCCGCCCCGAGGACGCTGCCGCCAGCGACCTGCCGCTGCTGGATGGGCGCTGGGGCGACGACCTGTTCAACCCGGAAACCCTCAAGCAACTGGGGGTGCGCGTCGGCGGCGGCATTGCCGCGGGCGCGGCGGCCGGTGCCGGGGTCGACCTGCTGGTGGGCGGCCTGACCCTGGGCGCCGCGGCCCTGGCTGGGGCGATTGCCGGTGGCGCGCTGCAGACCGCCCGCAGTTATGGCAGCCGCTTGCTGGGCAAGCTCAAGGGCCAGCGCGAGCTGACCCTGGACGACAGCGTGCTGCGCCTGCTGGCCCTGCGCCAACGGCAGTTGGTGCAGGCGCTGAACCGGCGCGGGCATGCGGCGCTGGACAGCATCCGCCTGGCCACCCCGGAGGATAAGAGCTGGCGCGAGGGCAAGTTGCCGGAAGCCTTGAACAAGGCCCGGGCGCATCCGCAGTGGTCATCGCTCAACCCGCACAAACGCCTGAGCCAGGCCGAGCGCCAGGAGCAGATCGAGGCCCTGGCCCAACATATCCTGTAGCCGCTGCCGAGCCCGCGAGGCTGCGCCAAGGGCCGCAGGACCTTCAACACTCCCCAAAGCGGCGCCTCCTGCGGAGCCGTTCGCAGCCTGCGGCAGCGGCTACAAAAAGCACTCTGCTCAAAGCAGCGCCATGGCTTTGTCCTTGAGCACCTGCAGGTCCATCACCGGCACCCACAGCTCCTTGGCCTGCTCGTCCCAGTGGCGCAGGCGCAGACTCAACGCGTACAAGGGGTCGAGCTCGAAGGCCGCCGCTTCTGCCGCGCTCATCGCCCCGCCCTGGTATTCCAGGGTGCGGCGGCTGGCCTCGCTCAGCCGCTGGTCATACTCGGGTTCCTTGAAGGTCAGGTAGCGCTTGGCCTGGACGTGGTATTCCACCAGCCGCGCCAAACGCTCGCTGAAGCCCGCCCGGCGCAGGTAATCGGCCCCCAGGCGCTCATGGCTGACCACGCCGAAACCACCCATGTTCTCGGCATCCTGCTGGCAGATATGCCCGATATCGTGGAAGAACGCCGCCAGCACCACTTCGTCGTCATGCCCTTCGGCCAGGGCCAGTTGCGCGGCCTGGGACATGTGTTCGATCTGCGACACGGGCTCGCCAATGTAGTCGCAGTCGCCAAAGCGTTCGTACAGGCCGAAAACCTCGTCGATGATCCGTTGCTGTCGATTCATCACGCGTGCTCCAGCAGCCGGGCGATATTGCCCTCGGCCATGGCTGGACCGACGCTCATGCCCACGCCGGTGTGCATCAGCGCCACATGCACCCCGGGCGCGGCTTCCAGGAAGGAGAACGGCCCGGGTCCGCGAGCGCCGTACACGCCCTGCCAGCGCTCCACCACCTGGACCTTGCAGCCCAGGGTCTGCTCGGCCAGCTCGATCAGCCAGTTATCCACCTGTTCGGCGTTGAACGGCGATGGATCGCTGCCGTAGTCGTGGGAATCGCCGATGATCAACTCGCCGTAGGGGGTCGGGCTGATCAACAGGTGAATGCCGTGCTCATGCAGGTGTGGCGCCTCGCGCAGGATCTGCGCCTGCACCGCCGCCGCTTGCGGCAGATCGGCGAAGGCGCCGTAGTGCACACAGCTCAGCCCGGTGAGCAAAGCATGTTGCAGGTTGAGGTTGACCTGGGGCCGGGCGCGGAGCATCTGCAGGCGGCAGACCTGCGGCTGCAGGGTGGCGATCGGCTCGGCCAGCAGGGTCTGATAGTCGTGGCCCGAGCACAGCACGATCTGCGGCGCATGAAAGCTGCCGGCGGTGCTCTGCAGCCGGCCCGGCTGGATGTCCCGGACCAGGGTCGAGAAGTGGAACTGCACCCCCAGGTCGCGGCGCAGGTAGTCGATCAGCAGCGGCAGCGCCTCGCGGGAATACACTTGCTGGTCGTCCAGGCCGTGCAAGGCCGCCCGATGATGGCGGAACTGGCCGCCATACAGGTCATTCAGGGCCGCGCCCCGGAGCAGTTCGACGCGGTAGCCGTGCTCCCGCGCGCGCCCGGCGCAGAAGGCTTCCAGCAACTGCTCCTCGGCTTCGCTGCGGGCGAACAGGTAGGAACCGTTGCGCTTGAGTGACAGGCCCGCCAGCTGCTGCCAGTCGGCCCAGATTTCGCGGCTGGCTCGGGCCAGCTCCAGCATGATGCCCGGCGGCTGGCCGGTGACCAGGGCCTGGCCGAAGTTGCGCACCGAGGCGCCCAGGGGCGTGGCGCTGCGCTCGAATACCTGTACCCGCAAACCGCGCTTGGCGGCGGCGTAGGCGTGGGACAGGCCGAGGATGCCGGCGCCGACGATCAGCAGATCGCTGTGATGGGTCATGTTCATGTCTCGTTGTTTGTGGCGAGGGAGCTTGCTCCCGCGGGAGTGCGCAGCACTCCCAGGCAGATGCACCGCACGGTCGGGATTCAGGGCCGCTGCGCCGCCCAGCGGGAGCAAGCTCCCTCGCCACAGCAGCCCCTGACGTTACTGCTTGGCGACCTTTTCCGACTTGCCGTCATAGCGCTTGCGCCATTCGGCGAGGATCTGGTCGCGGTTCTTCGAGGCCCAGGCGAAGTCGTTCTTGATCAGGCGCTGCTCGTAGTCCGCCGGCAGTTCGGTCTGCGGCTTGGCGATGCCCGGCTGGGCCAGCACGGCGAAGTTTTCCTTGTACAGCTCCATGGCCGCGGGGCTGGCGGAGAAGTCGGCGAGCTTCTTCGCCGCCTCTTCATGAGGGGTGCCCTTGATCACCGCCGTGGCTTCGATTTCCCAGCCCAGGCCTTCCTTGGGCAGGACGATGTCCAGCGGCGCGCCCTGGCGCTTGAGCTGCACGGCCGGGTATTCGAAGGAGATGCCGATGGGGAATTCACCGGCAGCGGCCAGCTTGCACGGCTTGGAGCCGGAATGGACGTACTGGCCGATGTTCTGGTGCAGCTCATCCATGTACTGCCAGCCCTGTTTCTCGCCGAAGGTCTGCAACCAGGCGCTGACATCCAGGAAACCGGTGCCCGAGGACGCCGGGTTGGGCATGACGATCTTGCCCTTGTACTCGGGCTTGGTCAGGTCCTGCCAGCTCACCGGCTTGCTCAGGCCCTGCTTCTCGGCCTCCACGGTGTTGAAGCAAATGGTCGCGGCCCAGACGTCCATGCCGACCCAGGCCGGCGGGTTGGCGGCGTCGCGGTAGTTCGGGCCGATCTGGCCCAGGTCCTTGGGCGCATAGCTTTGCAGCATGCCCTGCTGGTCGAGGATCGCCAGGCTGGACGCCGCCAGGCCCCAGACCGCGTCCGCTTGCGGCCGGGCTTTTTCCGCCAGCAGCTTGGCGGTGATGATCCCGGTGGAATCACGCACCCATTTGATCTCCACCTCCGGGTTGGCCTTTTCGAAGGCCTGCTTGTAGGTCTTCAGTTGCTCGGCTTCAAGGGCGGTGTAGACCGTCAGCTCGGTTTTCCCGGCAAACGCATTCAGGCTGACAGCAGAGAGGACGGCAGCGGCAAGAGCCAGGGGCTTGAACATGGTGCGGTTCCTTGGTGAGTGCGGATCAGAGGGTGGGTGAACGAGGCATCATTGACCCGGCGCGGTCTGCCGCCAGGCCTGGGAGCGGCGCAGCAAGCCGCGCGAAGCCCAGGCCAAGAGCAGCGAGACGCCGGCCGAGGTGAACAGGATCAGGGTCGACATGGCCGCGGCGCCGCCGACGTTGCCAGCGTCGTCCATGTTCAGCACGGCCACGGCGGCGAGGATGGTGTCCGGGCTGTAGAGGAAGATCGCCGCCGACACCGTGGTCATCGCCGAGACGAACAGGTAGCGCACGATGTCCAGCAGCGCCGGCAGGCAGATCGGCACAGTGACCCGCAGGTAATGCCGGTACAGCGGCGCCTTGAGCGACAGCGCGGCGGCCTCGAACTCGGCATCCAGCTGGCGCAGGGCGGTGGTGGCGGTCATCTGCGCGGTGGTCAGGTAGTGGGCGATGGTGCACACCACCAGCAGGGTCAGGCTGCCGTAGAACACATGCAGCGGGTTGCCGTTGAGGTTGAAGAAAAACACGTAGCCCAGGCCCAGCACCAGGCCGGGCACCGCCATCGGCACGAAGCTGAGCAGACGCAGCGCCAGGTTCAGGCCGCGCTGGCCGCGGGTCTTTTCCATCAGGTAGGCACCGGTGAAGATCAGCACACTGCCGATCAGCGCCGTGCACAGGGCCATGCTCAAGCTGTTGCGGTAGGCCAGCCAACCACCGCCGGCGGTGTCGTCGAACTGGTAGTGGTTCAGCGACAGCGACAGGTTGTAGGGCCAGAACTTCACCAGGGACGAATACACCGCCATGCCGAACACCAGCAGCAGCGCGGCGCAGATCAGCAGCACGATGGCCAGGTAGCAGGCGTCCCGCAGCCGCGATGGCGCAGGCCGGAACACCTGGGCGCGACCGCTCATGGAATCGCCCTGGCGACGGCGCAGCCAGGCATCGACGCCGAAGCTCAACAGTGCCGGCAACAGCAGGACCATGCCGATCAAGGCGCCGCGACCGAACTGCTGCTGCCCCACCACCGCCTTGTAGGCTTCCAGGGCCAGCACCTGATAGTCGCCGCCCACCACCACCGGCACGCCGAAGTCGGTGATGGTCAGGGTGAACACCAGGCAGAAGGCGGCGAACACCGCCTGCCGGGTCGCCGGCCAGGTGATGCTGCGAAAGGCCCTGGCGGGACTGGCGCCCATGCTCGATGCGGCGTCGAACAGCCGCGCGTCCGCCAGGGACAGGGCCGAGAGCAGGATCATCAGGGCATGGGGAAAGGTGTAGATCACCTCACCGAGGACGATGCCCCAGAAGCCGTAGATGTTCTCGGCGAACAGGCCGCGGAGCAGGCCCTGGTTGCCGAACAGATAGACCAGGGCAATGCCCGGCAGCATCGACGGCGCCATCAGCGGCAACAGTGACAGGCCACGCCACAGGCCCTTGCCGGGAATCAGCGTGCGTTGCAGGGCGTAGGCGAACAGGTAGGCCAGGGGCACCACGATGGCGGCGACACTGAGGGAGACTTTCAGGCTGTTGCCCAGCAACCAGTGGAAGTTGGCGCTGCTCACCAGCTCGCGGGCCGCCAGCCAGCCACCGCCCTGCCCGGCCTCGGAGCTGAAGCCGCGCCAGAAGATCGCCAGCAGCGGCAACAGCACCGATACACCCAGCAGGACCAGGAGCAGAACCTTGCCGCCGACGACAAAGATACGGTCGCCGATCTGGGCACGAGAAGCCTGGCGCGCCCGCTTGGCAGGTAGCGGCAGGGACATGGGCAGGCTCATCTCAGGCAAACACCTGGAGGCTGCGCGGCGGCAAGGCGACCCAGATGTCCCGGGCGCCCAGGCGCGGCATGGCTTCCGGGGCCAGTTCCGCCAGCAGTGCATGCCCCGGCAGCTGATCGAGTTCAAAACTCATGCGGCAGCGGTTGCCGAGGAAGGTGATCTCGCGGACCTTGGCCGGGAACAGGTTTTCCTCATGCACTGGCGGGTTCACGCTGATCGCTTCCGGACGGCAGAACAGCCGGCCCGAAGCGGCCTTGGCCGAGTCGTCGGCCAAGCGCACATTCATTCCGCCGACCTGGGCATGGCTGTCGCTGTTGCGGCTGAAGGGCAGCCAGTTGCCCTGGCCAACGAACTCGGCGACGAAGGGCGTGGCCGGACGATCGTAGATTTCCTGGGGCGTGGCGTACTGCTCGACCCTGCCGTTGTTCATCACGGCAATGCGGTCGGCCATCAGCATGGCCTCGTCCTGATTGTGGGTGACCATCAGGGTGGTGATGCCCAGGCGCCGTTGCAGTTGGCGCAGCTCGGTGCACAGGTGCTCGCGGACCCGGGCGTCCAGGGCCGACATCGGTTCGTCGAGCAACAGCAACGACGGTGCCGGTGCCAGGGCGCGGGCCAGGGCCACGCGCTGCTGCTGGCCGCCGGACAGCTGGCCGGGGTACTTCTTCTCGCTGCCGCTCAGGCCCACCAGTTCCAGCATTTGCGCCACGCGCTTGCGCACTTCCTCACGGCCGCTACCGGCCAGGCCGTAGGCGATGTTGGCTTCTACCGTGAGATTGGGAAACAGCGCGTAGGACTGGAACAGGATGCCGTAGTCCCGGGCTTGCGGCGCCAGCAGCGAAACGTCCCGATCCCCCAGGTACAACTCGCCCTGGTCCTGGCGCTCCAGGCCGGCGATGCAACGCAGCAGCGTGGTCTTGCCACAGCCGGACGGGCCCAGCAGGCACACCAGCTCGCCGGCGGCGACGTCCAGGGACACGTTGTCCAATGCGGTGAAGGCGCCAAAGCGCTTCTGGACGCCGCGCACCTTCATCGGCGCGCCGGGGTTGCTCAGGGCAGTTGCAGTGGAGTGGTTCATGGATGGACCTCATCAAGCAGATGGGGCCAATCCTAGAGTTGTAATGCGTCGGTCATATGGCAGTAAGGCAAAAACGACCGATAGTGGTATTCGGGGATTTTGGTTCAACCTGCCAGTCATGTGCTGGCTGATCTGACGCCTTCGCGAGCAAGCGCGCTCCTACATTGAAATGCACTCTCCCCTGTAGGAGCGAGCTTGCTCGCGAAGCCATCGGCATGGCCGATGCAGATCCTTCAGGCGGGAGCCATCTCCTGCGCCAATCCGAGAAACGCCGCGGGCAGGCGCGCGTTCTTGCGCTCCTTGAGGCAGTACAGGTATTCGACGATCTGCGGCGCATGCTCGATGGTCAGCACCCGCAGCTGCGGGTCGTGGGGCACTTCCTGGCGGGCAATGATGCTGATGCCGATGTTGCGCAGCACCGCCTCGCGGATCGATTCGCGACTGCCGATTTCCAGCAGCGGGCCACCGCTGACATTGGCGTCCTTGAGCAGGGCTTCGGTAAGGCTGCGGGTGGTGGAACCCGGCTCGCGCATCAGCAGGGTATGCCCGGCCAGGGCATTGAGGGGCACGTGCTCCAGCGCCGCCAGGGGATGGTCGCGGTGCACCGCCAGCACCAGCGGGTCGCTGCCCAGCACCCGACGGATCAGGCGCGAATCCTCCAGCAACTGTGACGAGGCCGCCACGTCCACCCGGTAGTCCTCCAGGGCTTCGAGGACTTGCTGGGAATTGCCGATCTCCACCGACACGTCCACCTGGGGCAGGCGCTGGCGGAAGGTTTTCACCAGATCGAGGATGTAGTACGGCGCCGTGGCGGCAATCCGCAAGGTGCCCTGTACCTGGCCGCTGTTACGCAGGAAGAACTCGATGTCGGCTTCTTTCTGCAACAGCTCCTTGACCATCGGCAGCAGGCGCGCGCCCTCGTCGCTCAGGCTCAGGCGCCGACCGCCGCGGTAGAACAGCTCCACCGAGTACTGGCTTTCCAGGTTGCGGATCTGCGTGGTCACAGTCGGCTGACTGAGGCCAAGCTTCTTCGCCGCCAGGGTGATGCTGCCCAGGCGGGCGACCATGTAAAAGGCCTTCAGCTCCGCGCTCAGCATGGCGGCTTGTCGCAGCAGCACGCTTGCAGCGCCAAGCCACACGCTGGAGCGGGTGGGTATGGGTTCATCACTCTGCTTCTCACCTCAGTTGCTTGTTGCTTGCCGCTTGCCGCTTGTCGCTTGTCGCTTGTCGCTAAGGTGTCCTATTTGCGCAGCAGGCGCAGACCGTTGAACACCACCAGCAGGCTGACGCCCATGTCGGCAAACACCGCCATCCACATGGTGGCGAGCCCGGCAAAGGTTACCCCAAGAAAGATCGCCTTGATGACCAGGGCCAGGGCGATATTTTGCTTGAGCACCCGCGAGGTCTGGCGCGACAGGCGGATGAATGCCGGGATCTTACGCAGATCATCGTCCATCAGGGCGACATCCGCGGTTTCAATCGCGGTGTCGGTGCCGGCCGCGGCCATGGCGAAGCCGATCTCGGCCCGGGCCAGGGCCGGGGCGTCGTTGATGCCGTCGCCGACCATGCCGACCCGGTGGCCCTGGGCATACAGGTCTTCGATGGCTTGCAGCTTGTCGCTGGGCAGCAGGTCGCCCCGGGCCTGGTCGATTCCGACCTGGGCGGCGATGGCCTGGGCGGTGTGCGGGTTGTCGCCGGTGAGCATCAGGGTCTTGATCCCCAGCTCGTGCAACTGTCGGATGGCTTCGCGACTGGATTCCTTGACCGTGTCGGCCACCGCGAACAGCGCCAGCGGCCCGTTGCTGTCCAGCAACAGGACCACGGTCTTGCCCTGCTGCTCCAGGGCGAAGAGTTTTTCTTCCAGGGCCGGCGAGCACAGGCCCAGCTCTTCCACCAGGCGGTGGTTGCCCAGGTGATAGAGCTGGCCGTTGATTTCACCGCGGACTCCGCGCCCGGCCAGGGCTGCGAAGTTATCCACAGGGTGCATGGCCAGCTGTTTATCCACAGCCGCGCGAGCAATGGCCAGGGACACCGGGTGGTCGGAACGCCCCGCCAGGCTCGCGGCCAGGGCCGGAGCCGTGTCCTGGGCCAGTGGGTCCAGGGCCAGGAAATCGGTCTGCACCGGCTTGCCGTGGGTGATGGTGCCGGTCTTGTCCAGGGCCAGGTAGTCGAGCTTGTAGCCACCCTCCAGGTAGACCCCGCCCTTGACCAGGATGCCCTTGCGCGCCGCCGCCGCCAGGCCGCTGACGATGCTCACCGGAGTGGAGATCACCAGGGCACAGGGGCAGGCCACCACCAGCAGCACCAGGGCGCGGTAGATCCAGTCGAACCAGGCGCCGGCCATGAACAGCGGTGGAATCAGCGCCACGGCCAGGGCGAAGGCGAATACCGCCGGGGTGTAGACCTTCGAGAAGGTATCGACGAAGCGCTGGGTCGGGGCCCGCGCGCCCTGGGCCTGTTCCACGGCATGGATGATCCGCGCCAGGGTCGAGTTGTTGGCGGCGGCGCTCACCCGGTATTCCAGGGAGCCGGCCTGGTTGATGGTGCCGGCGAACACCTTGTCGCCCACGGTCTTTTCCACCGGCAGGCTTTCCCCGGTGATCGGCGCCTGATCGATGGTGGAACTGCCGGACACCACCTCGCCGTCCAGACCGACGCGCTCGCCGGGACGGACCCGTACCAATGCCCCCAGTTCGACGCTTTTCGCCTCCACTTCGCGCCAACTGCCGTCGGCCTGCTGCACCGTGACCTGTTCCGGGGTCATCTGCATCAGGCCGCTGATGGCGTTGCGCGCCCGATCCAGGGAGCGCGCCTCGATCAACTCGGCCACGGTGAACAGGAACATCACCATCGCCGCTTCCGGCCACTGGCCGATCAGCACCGCGCCGGTCACCGCGATGCTCATCAGCGCATTGATGTTGAGGTTGCGGTTCTTCAGGGCGATCCAGCCCTTCTTGTAGGTGCCCAGGCCGCCGCTGAGGATCGACACCAGGGCCACCAACGCCACCACCCAATCGGGGGCGGCCTGGGTGAAATGAATGACTTCGGCGGCCAGCGCACCGATCCCGGACAGCGCCAGCGGCCACCAGGCTTTCTTCACCGGCGCGGCGGCAGGCGCGGCTGCGGCGCCCTCCTGCTGCAGGGGCTCGGCGTGCATGCCCAGGGATTTGACCGCCTCGATGATCGGCGCGGTGCTCGGCAGGTCGTGGGTCACCCCCAGCACACGGTTCATCAGGTTGAATTCCAGGGCCTGGACCCCGGCCAGCTTGCCCAGCTTGTTCTGGATCAGGGTCTGCTCGGTGGGGCAGTCCATGGCTTCGATGCGAAAGCTGCTCAAGCGTGCGCCGGCGGTCGGGGTTTCGCTCAGGGTGACCCTGGACGGCGAAGGGACGGCGGCACCGCAGCAGGAAGCGCCATGGGCGGCGTGGTCGTGGGCCTTGACCGGCTGCAGCTTGCCCGTCGGGGCGTGGGCATGGCTGTGATCGTGATCGTGTTCAGCATGGGTGTGCTGGGCGTCGGGCTTGCGCGGGTTGTGAATGGAGTCGCTCATAAGGGGTCGCGTCCGAATAGAGGTGCTTGTTGCCAAGTGAACACCCTGTAGCCACTATAGGGTCAAGCACCCATTCGGAGACGACGGCAATGAAGATTGGCGAACTGGCGAAACTCACCGACTGTCAGGTCGAAACCATCCGTTACTACGAGCGCGAAGGACTGCTGCCGGAACCGGCCCGTAGCGAAGGCAACTACCGCCTCTACACCCAGGCCCACACCGAGCGCCTGACCTTTATCCGCAATTGCCGCAGCCTGGACATGACCCTCGAGGAAATCCGCAGCCTGCTCAACCTGCGCGACAGTCCCCAGGACCAGTGCGCCAGCGTCAACGCCCTGATCGACGAGCATATCCATCACGTCAAGGCGCGCATCGACGGTTTGCTGGCCCTGCAGGAACAACTGCTGGACCTGCGCCAGCGCTGCAGCGAAGGCCCGGACCTGGAGCACTGTGGCATCCTCCAGCGCCTGGAAGTCAGCGGCTCGGTGGCCCCCAAGGAAGCCGAACCCTCACATGTCGGCCGCAGCCACGGCCACTGAACCCCGGGCGCGACCTCAGGCGCCGCGCCACAGGCTGCCGATCAACCGCAGATAAACCCCTTCGAGCATCGTCAGCAGCCGCTGGTCAAGCTGCCGCCAGGCCAGGGCCTGGCGCACCAGCCAGGCGCTGAACAGCCCCACCAGGCACCCGCCGAGAATATCGAAGGGGAAATGCACCCCGAGGTAGACCCGGGCCCAGCCCACCAGCAGCGCCAGGCCCAGCATCACCAGCCCGGTCTTGCGCAGGGGCGCGAGGATCAGCGCGAACGCCATGGCGAACATGCCGCTGGCATGATCGCTGGGGAAGGACGCGCCGGGCGCGTGGGCAAGGAAGTTCTGCCCCAGGCCGATCATGAACGGCCGTGGATGGAACCACAGCTCACGGATCAGCACATTGCTGGCCAGGGCCAGCACGATGCCGAGGGTCGCAAGCAGCACGATCATGCGCTGGCGGCGCTCACCGAAAACCCAGAGCACCGCCAGCAGCAACGGCACGCTGAGCACCAGCCATTGCGCGAGGAAAACCGCCAGTGTACGCATCGGCATTGACGCCCCGGCACTGGCGTTGATGGCCAGGAACAGGCTTTGATTGAGTTCTTCCATTCGCGGCTCACGTTGAAGTTCACAAGGGCGACGCCCTGTGTCTGGCGGGGTCACTCTTCAGAGCGTAGCTGGCCGCCAGGCACAGTCAGGCCCGGAACGATTCCGGACACAGGTCGATAAAGACAACAGGTTCAATCGACAGGGGCCACGCGGTGTCAGCCGCGCGGCCCCTGGCACAGCAGACGGAGGCTTATACGGCCATCGGCGCGGTCATCGGCGCGTGGTGCTCGTAGCCTTCCAGGGAGAAGTCGCTCGGTTCGATCAGCTCCAGCCACTCCGGCTGGTAGACGCCGGTCTTGGCGAACTCCGGCACGCGCTCGGAAATCACCAGCTTGGGCATCGGGAACGGCTCGCGCTTGAGCTGTTCGTTGAGCATGTCCAGGTGGTTTTCGTAGACGTGGGCATCACCGATGAAATAGGTGAACCAGCGTGGCGTGTAGCCGGTCAGGCGGCCGATCAGGCTCAGCAGCGCCGCGCCCTCGGTGAGGTTGAACGGCGTCCCCAGCCCCAGGTCGTTGGAGCGGATGTAGAGGGTCAGGGAGATTTCCCGGGTCTCGACATTGGGGTGGAACTGATACAGCAGGTGGCACGGCGGCAGGGCCATTTCATCCAGCTGGGCGCAGTTCCAGCCGTGGAACAGGATCCGCCGGCTGCCCGGGTCATTGATGATGGTGTCGACGCACTGGCGCACCTGGTCGATGGCCTTGTACAGCACCACGTAGCCCTGGCCGTCTTCCTCGCCGGCGGCGATCTGCCGGTAGCCCTGGCTCAGCGCCAGGTCGATGGCCGCCTGGTTGCTGGTCTTGATCTGCTTGTAGGCCGGCCATTTGCGCCATTGCACGCCGTAGATCTCGCCCAGGTCGTCGTCACCCTGGCGAAACGGGTTGGCCAGCCACTGGGCATTTTCGTTGGCGTTCTGGTCCCAGACCTTGCAGCCCAGGGCGCGGAACTCGGCGGCGTTGTTCACCCCACGCAGGAAGCCGACCATTTCGCCGATTGCCGACTTGAAGGCCATCTTGCGGGTGGTGATGGCCGGGAAACCTTCCTTGAGGTCGTAGCGCAGCATCGCCCCGGGAAAGCTGATGGTGTTCACACCGGTGCGGTTGGCCTGCTTGGTGCCGTTGTTGATGACGTGGGCCACCAGATCAAGATATTGCTTCATGAATTACCTGCATCCTTGAACCCGGGGCACGCCCCGGGGTTCGAATTTATTGCGCCGCGCTCTGGGCCGGAGCGCGATGATAAGCCAGCCAGATCAGCCCCAGGCCGCCGAGAATCATCGGCACGCACAGAACCTGACCCATGGTCAGCCAGTTCCACGCCAGGTAGCCCAGCTGCGCGTCCGGCACCCGGACGAACTCGACGATGAAACGGAAGATCCCGTAGAACAGCGCGAACATACCGGAAACCGCCATGGTCGGCCGCGGTTTGCGCGAGAACAGCCAGAGAATCAGGAACAGCGCCACGCCCTCCAGGGCGAACTGATACAGCTGCGACGGGTGACGCGGCAACTGCGCCGGATCGCTGAACGGCGGGAAGATCATCGCCCAGGGCACATCGGTGGGTTTGCCCCACAACTCGGCGTTGATGAAGTTGCCGATCCGCCCGGCACCCAGGCCGATCGGCACCATCGGCGCGACGAAGTCCATCAGCTCGAAGAAGCTTTTGTTGTTGCGCTTGCCGAACCACCAGGCCGCCAGCATCACCCCGATGAAACCGCCATGGAACGACATGCCGCCCTTCCACACTTCGAAGATCAGGGTCGGGTTGGCCAGGTAGGCGCTCAGGTCGTAGAACAGCACGTAACCCAGACGGCCGCCGACGATCACCCCCATGGACATCCAGAACACCATGTCCGAGAGCTTCTCCTTGCTCCAGGTCGGATCGAAACGGTTCAGCCGGCGCGAGGCCAGCAGCCAGGCACCGCCGATGCCGATCAGGTACATCAGGCCGTACCAGTGGATTTTCAGCGGGCCGATGGCCAGGGCCACCGGATCAATCTGCGGGTAAGGCAGCATTGCGACTCCTCGTCAGGGTTAGAACTCAAAGATTCCCGGGCAAACTGCCAGACCGGGATTAAGCCAGGATTGCGTCGTCACTCAGAACAGGAAGCTGATGCCCACGCAAAACAGTAGCGCGGCGAACATCCGCTTCAACAGGCGCGGCGACAACCTGTGGGCCAGGCGCGCGCCGATACGGGCGAACACCATACTGGTCAGGGCAATGCCCAACAGCGCCGGCAAATACACGAAGCCGAGACTATGAGCCGGAAGCAGCGGATCATGCCAGCCCAGAATCATGAAACTTAAGGCACTGGCAAGGGCGATGGGCAGGCCACAGGCCGAAGAGGTGGCCACCGCCTGTTGCATCGGCACGCTGCGCCAGGTGAGAAACGGCACGGTCAGCGAGCCACCACCGATGCCAAAGATCGCCGAGGCCCAACCGATCACCCCACCGGCCGCGGCCAGGCCCAATTTGCCGGGCACCTGGCGACTGGCCTTGGGCTTGAGTTCCAGGGTCATCTGCAGGGCCACCAGCAGGGCAAAGACGCCGATGATCTTCTGCAGATGCGGGCCGGAAATGGCTTCCGCCGTCAGCGCACCGAAGCCGGCCCCCAGCAGGATGCCTGCGGCCATCCAGGCAAAGATCGGCCAACGCACCGCGCCGCGCCGATGGTGCTCACGAACCGCGTTGACCGAGGTGAAGATGATGCTGGCCAGGGAGGTGCCGACCGCCAGATGGGTCAGTACCGAGGCATCGAAGCCTTGCAGGGTAAAACTGAACACCAGCACCGGGACGATGATGATCCCGCCGCCCACGCCGAACAGCCCGGCCAGCACGCCTGCACAGGCGCCCAACAGCAGATAGAGCAGAAATTCCATGGGAGCATCCGAAAATGAGAGCGGCATGGTAACGGATGCGCCGCCCCGGACTCCACTGGATGGCGATGGATACCCCGGGGTTGTGTGCGTAGAGTGAGCAAAAACACCCAGGGGGCCACCTCAATGTGCTTGATCGTTTTCGCCTGGAGGCCGGGCCACGCCCAGCCACTGATCGTCGCGGCCAACCGTGACGAGTTCTACGCTCGCCCCAGCCTGCCCCTGGGGCAATGGCCCGAGTCGCCGCAGATCCACGCCGGACGTGACCTGGAGGCAGGCGGCACCTGGCTTGGGGTTGGTGCCGACGGGCGATTTGCCGCCCTGACCAACATCCGCAACCCGCACCAACCGCCCGCGCGGCGCTCCCGGGGCGAACTGGTGGCGCGCTTTCTCGCCGGAGGCATGCCCCTGGAAGATTACTTGCGCGATGTAGTCGGCCGTTCGGTGGAGTACGCCGGCTTCAACCTGCTACTGGGCACCGGCGATCAGTTGTGGCACTACAACGCCCAGGACCTGGAGCCCCAATTGCTCCAGCCCGGCGTCTACGGCCTGTCCAATGCCGGGCTCAACACGCCCTGGCCAAAACTGCTCAAGGCCAGAGCGGCGCTGCAAGAAGTGATGGATGACCCCAAGCCCCAGGCGCTGCTGGCGCTCTTGAGCGATCCGCAGACTGCACCCTTCGCCGAGTTGCCGGACACCGGGGTGGGGCTGGCCACGGAAAGCCTGCTGTCCAGCGTATTCATCGCCAGCCCCAGCTACGGCACACGGGCCAGCACCGCGCTGATCGTCAACGCCGACGGCTCGCGGCATCTGGTCGAACGCAGCTTTGGCCCTTATGGCGGGCATCTGGGGGAGGTCGAGCTGAAGCTCTGAAGCGTTCGCCGGCAAGAAGGCTCCTGCAGGAACCGACTTGCCGGCGAAGAAAACGCCGCGATTACAAGGTCTTGCTCGAAGCCGGATTGATCATCCGCGCCAACCCGAGCTTCTTCAGGGCCAGTTGCAGCGAGCTGTGGATAACTTGCGGGTTGTCGATGGTCATCATCTCGTCCAGCAGTTCCTTGGCCTTGCTCAGGCTGATCTGGCGCAGCATCCACTTCACTTTCGGCAGGTTGGTGGCGTTCATCGACAGGCTGTCAAAGCCCATGGCCATCAGCAGCACCGCGGCCGCCGGATCGCCGGCCATCTCGCCGCAGATGCTCACCGGCTTGCCTTCGGCATGGGCATCGCGCACCACGTTCTGCAGGGCTTGCAGCACTGCCGGGTGCAGGTAGTCGTAGAGATCGGCGACCCGTGGGTTGTTGCGGTCCACCGCCAGCAGGTACTGGGTCAGGTCGTTGGAGCCCACCGAGAGGAAGTCCACCTGGCGCGCCAGCTCCCGGGTCTGATACACCGCCGCCGGAATCTCGATCATCACCCCCACCGGCGGCATGGGCACGTCGGTGCCTTCGTCACGCACTTCGCCCCAGGCCCGGTGAATCAGGTGCAGGGCCTCCTCCAGCTCGTGGATGCCGGAAATCATCGGCAGCAGGATGCGCAGGTTGTTCAGGCCCTCGCTGGCCTTGAGCATGGCCCGGGCCTGTACCAGGAAGATTTCCGGGTGGTCGAGGGTCACACGGATGCCGCGCCAACCAAGGAAGGGGTTGTCTTCCTTGATCGGGAAATACGACAGCGACTTGTCGCCGCCGATGTCCAGGCTGCGCATGGTCACCGGTTGCGGATGGAATGCCGCCAGTTGCTCGCGATAGATCGCCAGCTGCTCTTTTTCACTGGGGAAGCGCTGGTTGATCATGAACGGCACTTCGGTGCGGTACAGGCCAACGCCCTCGGCCCCGCGCTTCTGCGCGCGGGCCACGTCGGCCAGCAGACCGGTGTTGACCCACAACGGCATGCGGTGCCCATCCGGCGTCACGCACGGCAGATCGCGCAAGGCGTCCAGGCCCTGAGCCAGTTGTCGCTCTTCTTCGACCACATCGGCGAACTGCTTGCGCAGCACTTCGCTGGGGTTGGTGTAGACCTCGCCGTGGTAGCCGTCGACGATCATCTGGATGCCGTCGACCTTGGAATACGGCAGGTCCACCAAGCCCATCACCGTGGGAATACCCATGGCCCGGGCCAGGATCGCCACGTGGGAGTTGCCCGAACCCAGCACCGACACCAGCCCCACCAGCTTGCCTTCGGGCACTTCGCCGAGCATGGCCGGGGTCAGTTCTTCGCTGACCAGGATGGTGTTGTCGGGGTAGACCAGGGTCTGCTGGCGTTCTTCCTGCAAGTAGGCCAGGAGCCGGCGCCCCAGGTCCTTGACGTCCGAGGCGCGCTCGCGCAGGTAGGCGTCGTCCATCAATTCGAAACGATTGACGTGATCGGTGACCACCTGGCGCAAGGCGCCCTGGGCCCATTGCCCGGTCTTGATCACGGTCTTCACTTCGCTGCCCAGGGAAGCGTCGTCGAGCATCATCAGATAGACGTCGAACAGCGCGCGCTCTTCCGGGCGCAACTGGGTGGCGAGTTTTTCCGACAGCGCGCGCATATCGGCGCGCACCCCTTCCAGCGCGGTCTTGAACAGCGCCAGCTCGGCATCGATGTCGGTGATGTATTTGTCCGGCACCACGTCCAGGTCGGCTGGCGGCAGCATCACCACCGCGCTGCCCACCGCGGCACCAGGGGAACCGGGCACGCCGACGAACTTGGCTTCCTGAATACCCTTGCCCTGGCGACCCAGGCCGCGGATCGAACCGGTGGCCTCGGCATGGGCAATTACCCCGGCCAATTGGGCGCTCATGGTCACCAGGAAGGCTTCTTCGCCCTCGTCGAACTGGCGACGCTCCTTCTGCTGGATGACCAGCACCCCGACCACCCGACGGTGGTGGATGATCGGAGCCCCCAGGAACGAGGCATAACGCTCTTCACCGGTCTCGGCGAAGTAGCGATAGCGCGGGTGATCGGCGGCGTTTTCCAGATTGAGGGGTTCTTCCCGGGTGCCCACCAGGCCTACCAGGCCTTCGTTGGGGGCCATGCTGACCTTGCCGATGGAGCGCTTGTTCAAGCCCTCGGTGGCCATCAGCACGAAACGGTTGGTTTCCGGGTCCAGCAGATAGACCGAGCAGACCTGGCTGCCCATGGCCTCTTTGACGCGCAATACAATAATCCCCAACGCCGCCTTGAGATCCTTGGCGGAGTTAACTTCCTGGACGATCTTGCGCAGCGTATTGAGCATGGCTCGGGGTCGAACTCCGTCGTCAGTCGCGCACTAAAAGGCGCGGGGCAAGCTCTTTGAGAGCGCGGCGATACACTTCGCGCTTGAATGTCACCACCTGGCCCAACGGATACCAATAACTGACCCAGCGCCAGCCATCGAATTCCGGTTTACCGGTCAAATCCATCCGCACCCGCTGCTCGTTGGAGATCAGGCGCAGGAGAAACCATTTCTGTTTCTGGCCGATGCACAGCGGCTGGCTGTGCGTTCGGACCAGACGCTGCGGCAAACGATAGCGCAACCAGCCCCGGGTGCAGGCGAGAATTTGCACATCTTCGCGCTCCAGCCCCACTTCTTCATTCAACTCGCGATACAAGGCGTCTTCCGGCGTCTCGTCGGGGTTGATCCCACCTTGAGGAAACTGCCAGGCATCTTGATTGATACGGCGAGCCCATAGCACCTGTCCGGCATCATTGGTCAGAATGATCCCGACATTGGGGCGGAAACCATCGGGGTCGATCACGGCTACAACCTCGCAAACGCATGTCGCCGCATTGTTCCACAAAGCTTGGGAATGCAGCAACGAGG
Source organism: Pseudomonas sp. Os17 (assembly GCF_001547895.1). Taxonomy (NCBI): domain Bacteria; kingdom Pseudomonadati; phylum Pseudomonadota; class Gammaproteobacteria; order Pseudomonadales; family Pseudomonadaceae; genus Pseudomonas; species Pseudomonas sp. Os17. The sequence goes on from NZ_AP014627.1 coordinate 6,513,564, forward strand.
CTGCTTAGCTTATGTGCACTCTTGTGAAAAGACCGTATTCTGGGCACCTTTTTCCGCGACTTTTCAGTGAGTAACTGCAATGCGCCTGGCTTTATTCGACTTGGACAACACGCTTCTTGGCGGCGACAGCGACCACGCCTGGGGCGACTACCTGTGCGAGCGGGGCTTCCTCGACGCCGTCGCCTACAAGACCCGCAACGACGAGTTCTACCAGGACTACCTGGCCGGCCAACTCGACAACGCCGCGTACCTGAACTTCTGCCTGGAAATCCTCGGCCGCACCGAAATGGCCGTGCTCGAACAATGGCATCGCGACTACATGCGCGACTGCATCGAGCCCATCCTCCTGCCCAAGGCCCAAGCGCTGCTGGATCAGCACCGCGAGGCCGGCGACAAGCTGGTGATCATCACCGCCACCAATCGCTTCATCACCGCACCGATCGCCGAGCGCCTGGGGGTCGAACACCTGATCGCCACCGAATGCGAGATGCATGAGGGCCGCTACACCGGGCGCAGCACCGACGTGCCCTGTTTCCGCGAAGGCAAGGTAATCCGCCTCAAGCGCTGGCTGGAAGAAACCGGCCACGACCTGGAAGACAGCTACTTCTACAGCGACTCGATGAATGACCTGCCGCTGCTGGAACAAGTCAGCAACCCGGTGGCCGTCGATCCCGACCCGAACCTGCGGGCCGAAGCCGAGAAACGCGGATGGCAGGTCATCAGCCTGCGCGATTGACCAACTCGTCGGCGAGCCGGCTGCATTCGCCGGCTTGCCAGCGACAGGCCCTACACCGGCTTGGCCACCATCAGGTAGAAAATCACCATGAAGGCCAGAAACGCCGGCCAGCCCAGGGCGAACCACCAGCGCATATAAAGGTTGGCCCGGATCGGCATCGGCACCCCGTCATGCAATGCCTGCTCGGCCATCTTGTGCACCCGGATCTGCAACCAGACCACCGGCAGCCAGCACAGCCCGGCCACTACATACAGCCCCAGGCTCCACAGCAGCCACGCCTGCTGGATCGGCCAGCCCGCCAGGTGCACCAGTCCCAGGCCGCTCAACGGCTGGAACACCGCCGTGGTGGCGGTAAAGGCCCAATCGGCGAACACCAGGTGCTTGAAGGTCACGGCAATCACTTCCACCCGGCCGCTGCGCCAGGCCCGCAAGGCGTAATAGGCCGAGCCGGCACCGAGGCCGAAAAGCACGGTCGAGGACAGGATATGCAGGGTTTTCAACAGCAGATAAGCGCTCATCGACGGGGTTCGGTCCACAACAGCCAGAGAGTCGCCACCATCAGCACCAGGTTCTTGGCCACGGCGGCATAAGGGTCAAACCAGAAATGCGGCAGGATCAGGCTGATGATCAGGGTGTAGCCGAGCATCAGCCCCAACTGTGCCTGCAAGGCCCGACGGCGCCAGCGTCGCAGCAGCAGGCCGACACCCAGCACGGCGTCGCAGAGCGAGCCCGCGATCACCGCCAGCGCCGCCCAGACGCCCTGTACGCCGGCCTCGGCCATGATCCGCAGGCCCCAATCGTAGCCCGGGCCGATGCACACCAGCGCCGTGCCCAGCCAGATCAACACCATCACCGCAAGCAGCAACGGCCGCAGGGCCAGTTGGGTGCTTTGCGCCGCCTGCGGCCAGGCCTGCAGGCGGGCCGCCAGGGGCGCCGCGTGATAACCGCAGACCGAAGCCAGCACCTCCGGATCGGCCAGGTTGTCAGTGCGGGCCATGGCCAGGCTTTGTCGGTTCAAGGCGCGCCAGCCCAGGCGATCACCGGCGCCAGCCGCCAGCCTGAGCAGGATCGAAGGCAACTGGAAGTAACGGGCCGGGGCCCAGCCCTGGGCCGCCCGCAGGCGATCCAGCAACTGCGCCATGGTCAGGCGTTCCGGGCCGACCAGGGGCAGGACCATGGATTCCTGCGGCCATTGCCTGAGCAGCGCCAGCACCGCCGCGCTCAAGTCCTCGACATGCAGGGGCTGCATCTGCGCCTGGGTGGACAACAACCCCAGCAGCGGCCAGGGCGACATCTTCGCCAGCCAGCCGCTGCTGGCACCGCCGGCGCCAAGCACCAGCGACGGCCGCAGCACCACGGCCGCAATACCCGAGCGCAGCAAGTAATCATCCGCCGCGGCCTTGCTGGCCAGAAATGGCACATGGGGCTGGGTGCCGGCACCCAATGCGGAAATCTGCAGCACCCGCACGCCACGGGCCTGCGCCAGGTCGAACAGGGCACGCGTGCCCAGGTCCTGGGTCAGGGTCAGCGCCCGGGCATCGGTGCTCAACAACCCGGCGGCATTGATCAGCACATCGGTATCGGCAGGCAGGACAAAGGGCTGGGGCTCATGCCCCAGGCGATCGAGGTCCAGTTGTCGCCATTCCACCCCCGGCAGGCCGCGCGGCTGTGGATAACGACTGGTGGCGATCAACTGATGACCGGCGGCGTGCAGTGCCGCCAGCAGATGGCGGCCGACAAACCCTGTGGCCCCCACCAGAACAACCTTCATGGCAATCCTTAAGGTTCACGCCGGGATCAGACCGGCTTGGCGCCCATCAGGCCGGCTATGGCGACAAAACACACCAGGCTGAACACCGCCAGCACCAGGGTGAAGGTCAGGCCGCTGGCGGCCTTGGCCCGCCGCAGGCGATTGAGTCGCACCATCAGCCACAGCCAGGCCAGGGCACCCAGGGTATAGAGCACGCTGGAGCCCAGGAGCCAGGCCTGGCCCAGCGGCCAGCCCACCCGATGCACCATCCACCAGCCACTGAACGGCAGGCTCAGCAGTCCGATGGCCAGCAGCAACCAGCCGAACAGCCCCGGACGCTGCAATACCCGGCTGTAAACCGTGGCATCGCCCTGGCGACGCAGGCGCCAGACCCAGATCGCCAGCCCCAGGGCGCTGCCCAACAGCAGCACCGTGGCCAGTACATGAAGCGTCTTCAGCGTGGTCAGTGTTTCCATGTTCTCGCTTCCTTAAGGCTCCGTTCCTCAGCGTAGTCGTTCAGCCCAGGAACAGCTGGTACGCCGGGTTGTCGCTTTCATCCCAGTACGGATAACCGATCTGCTCCAGGGCCGCCGGCACCAGGTGACGCTCCTCGGCCGGCACTTGCAGGCCGGCCACCACCCGGCCGTCCGCCGCGCCGTGGTTGCGGTAGTGGAACATCGAAATGTTCCAGCGCCCGCCCAGCTTGTTGAGGAAGTTGAACAGCGCACCCGGACGCTCCGGGAACTCGAAGCGCAGCACCACTTCGTCGCTGACCTTCTCGGCATGGCCACCGACCATGTAGCGGATATGCAGCTTGGCCAGTTCGTTGTCGGTCAGGTCGATCACCGGAAAGCCCTGCTCGGTCAGGCTGGCGATCAGGGCACTGCGCGGATCGTTTTCCGGGTGGGTCTGCACCCCGACGAAAATGTGCGCTTCGCTGCCGGTGTTGTAGCGGTAGTTGAACTCGGTGATCTGGCGCTTGCCCACCGCCTCGCAGAACGCCTTGAAGCTGCCCGGCTTCTCGGGAATGGTCACGGCGATGATGGCTTCACGGCCCTCACCCAGCTCGGCGCGCTCGGCCACATGGCGCAAGCGGTCGAAGTTGACGTTGGCCCCGGAATCGATGGCCACCAGGGTCTGCCCACTGATGCCGCGCTGCTCGACGTACTTCTTGATCCCGGCCACTCCCAGGGCCCCGGCAGGTTCGGTGATCGAGCGGGTATCGTCGTAGATATCCTTGATTGCGGCGCAGATCTCGTCGGTACTGACCGTGATCACTTCATCCACATAGTGCTTGCAGATATCGAAGGTGTGCTGGCCAATCTGCGCCACCGCCACACCGTCGGCAAAGATCCCCACGGTCGGCAGCACCACACGCTCGCCCGCGGCCATGGCCGCCTGCAGGCAGTTGGAGTCGTCCGGCTCGACGCCGATCACCTTGATCTCCGGGCGCAGGTACTTCACATAGGCGGCGATGCCGGCAATCAGCCCGCCGCCACCGACCGGAACGAAGATGGCGTCCAGCGGCCCCGGGTGCTGGCGCAGAATCTCCATGGCCACCGTGCCCTGCCCGGCAATGGTGTGGGGATCATCGTAGGGGTGGATGTAGACGTAGCCCTTTTCATCCACCAGCTTCAGCGAATAGGCCAGCGCCTCGGGGAAGGTATCGCCGTGCAGCACCACTTTGCCGCCACGGGAGCGCACGCCTTCGACCTTGATCTCCGGGGTGGTCTTGGGCATCACGATGGTGGCCTTGACCCCCAGCACCTTGGCCGCCAGGGCCAGGCCCTGGGCGTGGTTGCCGGCCGACGCGGTGACCACGCCACGGGCGCGCTCGGCGTCGCTAAGCTGGGTCAGCTTGTTGTAGGCGCCACGGATCTTGAACGAGAACACCGGCTGCAAGTCTTCGCGCTTGAGCCAGATCTGATTGCCCAGCCGCTCGGAGAGCTGGCGGGCAGTCTGCAATGGGGTTTCTACGGCAACGTCATAAACGCGCGAGGTGAGGATCTTCTTGACGTACTGTTCGAGCATCGGAAAGCATCACTGAGCGGGTTGGGCAGGGCCAAGGAGTCTAACCCAGCGTTTGCCCGGGCGACCACACGAATACCGAGGTTTTAGCCGGCGCCCTCGCCACCCCTTCCCCGCCATGCGAACGGCCCGTCCACCCCGGCCGATTAGCCAAACGGGCAATGACCTGATCTGCCGCGGCGCCTATAATGCCGGCCTTTGTGCCCCCCTTGCCCGCTTCGGAGCCCGCATGACCCAGGATCAACTCAAACAGGCTGTCGCCCAGGCCGCCGTCGACCTTATCCTCCCGAAACTCGATGACAAGAGCATCGTCGGGGTCGGCACCGGCTCCACCGCCAACTGCTTCATCGATGCCCTGGCCCTGCACAAGGGTGCCTTCGACGGCGCCGTGGCCAGCTCCGAAGCCACCGCCGCACGCCTCAAGGGCCACGGCATTCCGGTGTACGAACTCAATACCGTGAGCGACCTGGAGTTCTACATCGATGGCGCCGACGAAAGCGATGAGCACCTGAACCTGATCAAGGGGGGCGGCGCCGCCCTGACCCGGGAAAAGATCGTCGCCGCCGTGGCCAAGACCTTCATCTGCATCGCCGACGCCAGCAAGCTGGTGCCGGTGCTGGGCAACTTCCCGCTGCCGGTGGAAGTGATCCCGATGGCCCGCAGCCACGTGGCCCGTGAGCTGGTGAAACTGGGCGGCGACCCGGTGTACCGCGAAGGCGTGATCACCGACAACGGCAACATCATCCTCGACGTGCACAACATGCAGATCACCAACCCGGTGGAACTGGAAAGCCAGATCAACGCCATCGTCGGCGTGGTCACCAATGGCCTGTTCGCCGCACGCCCTGCCGATGTACTGCTGCTGGGCACCGCTGAAGGGGTGAAAACCCTCAAGGCCTGAGCCGGCCGGGCGTAGGAGCCAGCGGGCGGGTGAAGGCGCTCTTGAGCCTCTTCGCTGGCAAGCCCGCTCCTGCACCCGCCAGTGTCTATTGGGTCGATTTCTTGAAGACGTAGAACAGGTTCGGCTCGCTCACCAGGTACAGGCTGCCGGCGTCATCCATGGCGATTCCTTCGGCCTGGGGCACCGCTTTGCTCAAACCCTGGCGGCCCCGCCCCAGGGCCAGGGTGCTGAGTGGGCGCCCGTCCACGTCCAGCTCCACCACCAACCGCGACTCGTCCGACAAGGCCAGCAGATGGCCGCTGCGCTCGTCGTATTGCAGGCTGGAGAGATCACGCACAAAGAGTCCGGCATCGCGCTTGGGGTTATTCAGCACGTGCACGCCGTAGGATTTTTCCGGATCGTGATGGGGAAAGCCCTGTACTTCATAGATCAGCATCGGGTCGCGCTCCTTGGCGACGAACAACCGCTGGCCCTTTGAATCGTAAGCCAGCCCTTCGAAGCCCTTGTTCCCCGAGAGGTGCACGCCGAGGGTGATCTGCTCGGCCTCTGCCGCATCCACCACGGTGGTTTCGTCATCCAGCTGGATCTTGATCAGCCGGTGCTGACGCTCGTCGCTGATCACGTAGGTATTGGCGCTGATGAACTCCACCGCCTCCGGATCGCCGAAGCCCACCAGGGCGATGCGCCGCAGGACCTGACCGTCCAGGGACAGCTCGACCAGCTCGGCATTCTTGTTGGTCACGGTAAACAGGCTATTGCGCAAGGGGTCGTAGGTCAGCGCCGAGACTTCGTCCAGGCCCTTGATCGGCTGCGCCTCCAGCACCGCCCGATAGTCGCCCAGCCCCAGCGATTCAGGGGCCGCCACCTGCCAGTAGGCTTGCCAGTCGAACCAGGCGCGCTGCCACAAGCGGTGGTTGTGGACAAACGCCGCCAGCAGCACGGCCATCAGGCCGAGAATCAGGTAGAGGGGTTGCAGACGGGTCAGGCGATACATGGCGGGCAGGCTCGAAATCAGGACAGGCGAATGAAATATCACAGCCGACTGAATTCAAGCTTAATGCGCGGGACGGCCCGGCTCGGGGGCCGAGCCCGGGATTCACTGCTTCTCGAAGCGGTAGAACAGATTGGGTTCGCTGACCATGTACAGGTTGCCGGCGTCATCCATGGCCACGCCTTCGGCCCGGGGAATGGTTTTCTTCAAGCCGTTGAAGCCACCGAGCAGGGCCATGAAGCTGACTTGCTCGCCCTGCTCGTCCAGCTCCAGCAGCAGGTGGGAGTCGGCGGACAGCACCAACACATGACCGGTACGTGGGTCGACGCCCAGGGCCGACAGGTTGCGCAGGTCGAGTTCGTCGCTGGCCAGCTTCTGCTTGTCGCCCTTGAGCACCTGACTGCCATCGCTGTTCCAGGTGAACAGCGCCGGAGGACGCTCCTCGCCCAGCAGCAGTTGCTGCTTGCGCGGGTTCCAGGCGATGGCTTCGAACGCCTTGTTCTGGTCTTTCGAAGGGCCCAGGTCGTATTGGGGGAAATCAGCGATGTTCAGCGCTTGGGTGTTGGCATCGACCTTGACGATCACCAGCGAGTGCTGGCGCTCATCGACGATCGCCAGCAGGCCGTTTTCCAGGACCGCCACCCCTTCCGGATTGCTCCAACCCACCAGCGGCATTTTGCGCAGGACGTCGCCTTGCAGGGTCAGCTCCACCAGGAACGGATTCTTGCCCATCACTGAAAACAGGGTTTTGGTTTGCGGATTGTAGGCAAGGTCGGAGGCTTCATCGCGCTCCATCCCCGGCAGGGCCTTGGCATCGATGACCGCCCGGTAGCTGGGCAGCCAGACGCTGGCGTTGCGCTCGGCGCTGCTGACAAAACCTTCCTGAACCCAAAGCGCGCCACGATCATCCCAGTGCATGACACTGGCAACGCCATAGCAGATCACGCCGGCCAGCAGCAGCCAGGAGTACCAGCGCATGCGCAAACGCAGGCGGTGGATGGGGTGAGGTTTGGGTAGGGAGTGGGCGTCCATCACACAGATTCCAGAAGCTCGGCCAATGGTAATAGCACACGAATTTCGGATCCGCGAACCATAAACATCGGAATTATCCGGAGTAAATGTGAAAAACCGGTTAAAGCTCGCTGAGCTCTCTGCGCCGCGCCCTGGATTAGGGACAGCGCAGAGCGCTTCAGATCAACGGACGCTGCTGGTGAAACGGCTGACGCCCGGCAGCTCCAGCACCAGCTCATCACCGACATTCAGTGGACCAACCCCCACCGGTGTGCCGGTGAGAATGACGTCGCCGGCCTGCAGGGAGAAGCAACCGGCCATGTGCTGAATCATTGGCACGATGGGATTGAGCATGACGCTGCTGTTACCGTCCTGACGCACTTCGCCGTTGATGGTCAGGCGGATGCCGATGTCGGTCAGGTCGGCAAAGCTGCTGCTTACCACGAAGGGCGCGAGGACCGCCGCCCCATCGAAGCACTTGGAGATCTCCCACGGCAGGCCCTTGGCCTTCAGCTCGGCCTGCTTGTCCCGCAGGGTCAGGTCCAGCGCCGGGGCGAAACCGGAGATGGCGTCCAGCACCTCTTCGCGGCTGGGCTGGGTGGACAGCGGCTTGCCGATCAACACCGCGATCTCCGCCTCGTAGTGCACCGAGCCACGCTCGGTGGGAATGGCGAACCCCCCTTCCAGCGGCACCACACAACTGCCCGGCTTAATAAACAGCAGGGGTTCGGTAGGAACCGGGTTGTCCAACTCCTTGGCGTGCTCGGCGTAGTTGCGGCCGATGCATACCAACTTGCCTACCGGAAAATGAATCCGGGTACCGTCGACATACTGGTGCTGATAGCTCATTACCGACTCCTGCTTGTGTGCTTCATCAGGGTGCCGCTTGCGCTCAAACGGCGAAGATCTTGCCCGGGTTCATGATGCCGTTGGGATCGAACACCGCCTTGACCGCCTTCATGTACTCGATCTCCACCGGCGAGCGGCTGTAGGTCAGGTAGTCACGCTTGGTCATGCCCACGCCGTGTTCGGCGGAAATCGAACCGTTGTACTTCTCGACGGTTTCGAACACCCACTTGTTGACCGTGGCGCACTTGGCAAAGAACTCGTCCTTGCTCAGGTTGTCCGGCTTGAGGATGTTCAGGTGCAGGTTGCCGTCGCCGATGTGGCCGAACCAGACGATTTCGAAATCCGGGTAGTGTTTGCCGACGATGGCGTCGATTTCCTGGAGGAAGGCCGGGACTTTCGACACGGTGACCGAGATGTCGTTCTTGTAGGGTGTCCAGTGGGAGATGGTTTCGGAGATGTACTCGCGCAGCTTCCACAGGTTGTGCAGCTGGGTTTCGCTCTGGCTCATCACCCCGTCCAGGACCCAGCCCTGCTCGACACAGTGCTCGAAGGTTTCCAGGGCGTGGTTGGCCACCTCCTCGGTGGTGGCCTCGAATTCCAGCAGCGCGTAGAACGGGCATTCGGATTCGAATGGCGCCGGCACGTCGCCACGGGCCAGGACCTTGGCCAGGGCCTTGTCGGAGAAGAACTCGAAGGCGGTCAGATCAAGCTTGCTCTGGAAGGCGTGCAGCACCGGCATGATGGAATCGAAGTCGGCGGTGCCGAGCACCATCGCGGTGAGGTTCTTCGGCGCCCGATCCAGGCGCATGGTGGCCTCGACCACGAACCCCAGCGTGCCTTCCGCACCGATGAACAGCTGGCGCAGGTCGTAGCCGGTGGCGTTCTTGATCAGGTCCTTGTTCAGTTCCAGCAGGTCGCCCTTGCCGGTCACCACTTTCATGCCGGCCACCCAGTTGCGGGTCATGCCGTAGCGAATGACCTTGATTCCACCGGCATTGGTGCCGATGTTGCCGCCAATCTGGCTGGAACCTGCGGAAGCGAAATCCACCGGGTAGTAGAGGCCGTTTTCTTCCGCCAGGTTCTGCAACTGCTCGGTGACCACACCCGGCTGGCACACCGCCGTGCGATCCGTCAGGTTCAGGTCGAGAATCTGGTTCATGTAGTCGAAAGACACCACCACTTCGCCATTGGCTGCCACGGCGGCGGCCGACAGGCCGGTACGTCCGCCGGAAGGCACCAGGGCCACCCGGTGCTGATTGGCCCAGCGCACGATGGCCTGAACCTGCTCGATGGTCTTGGGAAACACGATGGCCGTGGGGGCCGGGGCGAAATGCTTGGTCCAATCCTTGCCGTAAGCTTCCAGGGAGTCAGCGTCGGTCAGCACCTTGCCAGGCTCAACCAGGGTCTTCAGTTCATCAATCAGGGCAGGATTGGTCATCGACAGAACTCTCGAACAATTCATGGTCATCCTGAGAACGCTTCACGTCGCAGGAATGAGTGTTTAGCGGGGCGCGTATGCTAGCATACCGCCCCCGCAGGAGAGTGCCCAAGGGCCTTCCCGCGGTGGCGGTTGCATGCCGTCCAGGTCAGCTCAAGCTGTCCATTTCCCTGCCATTTTTCTCCGGGACACAGGTTTACGCAGATGAGCAAGACTTCTCTCGATAAGAGCAAGATCAAGTTCCTTCTCCTCGAAGGCGTCCACCAATCCGCTGTCGACGTCCTCAAGGCCGCCGGCTACACCAGCATCGAGTACCTCACCGGTTCTCTGCCGGAAGCCCAGCTCAAGGAAAAGATCGCCGATGCACACTTCATCGGCATTCGCTCCCGCACTCAACTGACCGAAGAGATCTTCGACCACGCGAAGAAACTGGTCGCTGTGGGCTGCTTCTGCATCGGCACCAACCAGGTTGACCTGTCTGCCGCTCGCGAGCGCGGCATTGCGGTGTTCAACGCGCCTTACTCCAACACCCGTTCGGTCGCCGAGCTGGTGCTGGCCGAGGCCATCCTGCTGCTGCGCGGCATCCCCGAGAAAAACGCTTCCTGCCACCGTGGCGGCTGGATCAAGAGCGCGGCCAACTCCTTCGAAATCCGCGGCAAGAAGCTGGGTATCGTCGGTTACGGCTCCATTGGTACCCAACTGTCGGTCCTGGCTGAAGGCCTGGGGATGCAGGTGTTCTTCTACGACACCGTGACCAAGCTGCCGCTGGGCAACGCGACCCAAGTGGGCAACCTGCACGAACTGCTGGGCATGTCCGACATCGTCACTCTGCACGTACCGGAAACCCCGGCCACCCAGTGGATGATCGGCGAGAAGGAAATTCGCGCCATCAAGAAGGGCGGCATCCTGATCAACGCCGCTCGCGGCACCGTGGTCGAGCTGGACGCCCTGGCGGACGCGATCAAGGACAAGCACCTGATCGGCGCGGCCATCGACGTCTTCCCGGTCGAGCCGCGTTCCAACGACGAAGAGTTCGAGAGCCCGCTGCGCGGCCTGGACAACGTGATCCTGACTCCGCACATCGGCGGTTCCACCGCTGAAGCCCAGGCCAACATCGGTCTGGAAGTGGCAGAGAAGCTGGTCAAGTACAGCGACAACGGCACCTCGGTGTCCTCGGTCAACTTCCCGGAAGTGGCGCTGCCGGCCCACCCTGGCAAGCACCGTCTGCTGCACATCCACGAGAACATCCCGGGCGTGATGAGCGAGATCAACAAGGTCTTCGCCGAAAACGGCATCAACATCTCCGGTCAGTTCCTGCAGACCAACGAAAAGGTCGGCTACGTGGTGATCGACGTCGACGCCGAGTACTCGGACCTGGCGCAAGAGAAGCTGCAGCACATCAACGGCACCATCCGTTGCCGCGTGCTGTTCTAAGAGCAGCTTCAAGCGGCAAGTTTCAAGCTGCAAGCCAGAGCACGCTCTGACTCGCAGCCAGCCGGACAAAAAAGGGAGCCTTTCAAGGCTCCCTTTTTTTGCGCGGCATTTACGATTATTTCACTGTCACTGTGATTTTCTTGGAGACGATGACCGGGTCGAACGGCACGTGGTTCTTGTCTCCCAGCTCCAGTTGCAGGGTGTGCTTGCCGGGAGTCAGGGTCACTTCGGTTTCGGTCTGGGCCTTGCCGAAGTGCAGGTGGTTGGCGTCCATCGGGATCGGCAGGTTTTCCGCCGGCAGCTGGTCGACGTCGATCAACAGGTGATGGTGGCCGGTGTTGGCGGTTTGATCGCCGGCTGGGGCCAGGGCGATGCCCTCAACGCCGAACTTGACGGTAAAGGTCTTGTCCACAACGGCCCCGTCAGCGGGAGAAACGATAAACACCTTGGCGCCGGCGGGGGCTGCAGTCCGCGGTATTTCCGCTGCGCCGGCCAGCATCGAGGCACCAAGCAACAGCCCGGCCAGGGCCGCACGAGACATAAAAATTTTCATTATCTTCTCCAGTTTTTCCGCAATTCTTTTACGGTTATGACAACTTCGTGGCGATTCGTTGTCGAAGGCACTCAACACCTTAGCAAAGCGAGCCTGAACGGCGCATCGCTCATATAAATTCAAGGAGTGACCATGCGTTTCCTGCCTGGCCTGATACTTTTGCTGCCCCTTGTGAGCACTTACGCTCAAGCCGAACTGATGGACGACATCAATGACCGCGGGGAACTGCGCATCGCCCTGGAAGCCAATGCGCCACCCTTCAACTTCAAGGATGACGGCAAACTCACCGGTTTCGAGGTGGAGCTGGGACAGTTGCTGGCCAGTGAACTGGATGTGCGCCCGGACTTCGTGGTGACGGCTGCCGCCGAACTGCTGCCCGGTGTGGAAAGCGGCCGCTTCGACGTGGCCATCAACCACATAGCAGTGACCCCGGAACTCAAGGATCGTTTCGATTTCAGCGAACCCTACAGCTACTCCAGCGCCCAATTGATCGTGCGCAAGGAAGAGCAGCGCCCGCTGTTTTCCCTGCAGGCCCTGCGCGGCCAGGCCCTGGGCGTGGCTCAGGGCAGCCAGTTCGTCGACCAGGCGCGCACCGTGGAAGGGATCAACCTGCGCAGCTACGCCGATGCCCAGCAGCCGATCAAGGACGTGGCGGACAAACAGATCGACGCCGCCATCAGCGATCGCCTGTTGATTCCCTACGCCATTCGCGACAGCCGCCTGCCGGTGAAGGAAGGGGCCAAGGTGGGGCCGACCCTGAGCCTGGCAATTCCGTTCCAGAAAGGTAACCCGGCGTTCCAGGCCAGCCTGGACAGCGCCCTGCAGCGGATCAAGGCCGATGGTCGGCTGATGGCCCTGTCGGAAAAATGGTTCGGCATGGATGCCAGCAAACCGCCCAAGAGCGACGCCGGGCAGTAAACGACACAACCTGCCGGATTGACCTGTATCCGCTGCCGCAGGCTGCGAACGGCCCGAAGGGACGCAGGGATTTGGCCGCTAGAGGTCGGCGAGAGACCGCCAGGCAAGGCTCTGCGAGCCTTTTCGCAGCCTCGCCGGGGCTCGGCAGCGGCTACAAGGACAATGCGGCGAGGGCGCTGGCGGCTTCGGACAGTTGAAACTCACTGAAGACGTGCACGCCGTGCTGCTTGAGCAACGCCGCGGTGACGCCCTCTCCCGAGACCTTGACCCCACTGAAGGTGCCGTCGTAGGTCAGCAGGTTGCCGCAGGATGGGCTGTTGGCCTTGAGCACGGCAACGCGAATCCCGTGCTGTTCCACCAGCTCCAGCGCCTGACGTGCCCCCGAGAGGAACTGGGCGCTGACATCTTCGCCTTCCGTGGTCATCACCGGTGCCCGCCCTGCAAGCACATCGCCGCCCTGACCACCGGGAATTTCCGCCGCCGCCCGTGGCGTCGGCAAGCCACCGGCCACTTCCGGACAGAGCGCAACCACCCGCCCCTCTTGCAGCCAGGCGGCCAGTTGATCGAACGGGCCGCTGGCGCCGCCGTCGTAGCGTACGCGGTGGCCCAACAGGCAGCGGCTGACCAGGATCTTGTGCATGTTCAGAACGGCTCGTTGCCACGACGCCGGAACCAACCGGTCAGGGACAGGCGTTCCCGGGTCGCGGGCAGGACTTCATGGGGCACCTCGCCGGAAAGAAACACCACCAGCCGGCCCCCGACGGGGACCACGTCGTATTGCCCCTGGTCATTGAGGTACATGCGCAATTGCCCGCCATGCTCGGGCAGCCACTGTTCATTGAGGTAGATCACCGCCGACACCATGCGCCGGTCATCGTCGCGAAAACGGTCCACATGGCGTTTGTAGAAAGCCCCTGGCGGGTACATCGCGAAGTGACACTCGAAGTCCTCCAGCCCCAGGAACAGGCCGCGATTGAGGGCCTCGCGCAGGCTGTCCATCAACCCCAGATAGGTATCGCTGGCCTCGGCCTGACCGGGCTCGAGCCACTGGATATGGTCACCGCGAATCGCTTCGCGTATTTCCTGGGCCGGGCCACGCCCCACCGCCGCAGGCGCCAGTTCACCTTCGAGTGCACGTTTACGGCACTCAGCCGCCAGTTCGAGGGTCAGATCCTCGGACAGAAAGACATTTTGCTGCGACCAGCCACGGGTGGCCAGGTCGTCGACAATGTTCAACAACAGCGGATGATCAGAGGGTATTTGCATGGCGCGCATAGTATCCAGCATCAGATAAATCTGACAGAGCCGCAGAGCGGAGGATCGAGCATTTTTTTCCAATGCACTTTCCACTCATGACTTTAGCTGGCGATCCTGATACGAATTCTCGACAACCATCGCCTTGCCCCGGAGAATAGTCGCCTGCTGACAGGAGTCCTTATGCGCCGTTTGCTTTTCTCACTGTTGATGTTCTGCGCCTTGCCTGCCTGGGCAGACAGCCACGACCAGTTGTACAAGGTCGCCGGTTGGCCGGAACAGCGCGCGCATTTCAACGATGCCCTCAGCGCCGCCCAGCAGCGCTACCAGAACAGCTTGCCGCCAGCGGTCTACCAGGCCCTGGTGGACAACAGCAATCAGCGCTTTGCGCCCCAGGCCGTGGACCGCCGTGCCGAAGCCCAACTGCGCCAGCACCTGGCCGATCCCGCACCGGCCCTGGCCTTCTTCCAATCGCCCTTGGGACGCAAGATCGTTGCCGCCGAACTGCTGGCCACCCGTCGCGACCAGTTGGCCAAGAACGCCCAGGGCCTGCCCAAGATGCAGGCCAGCGACACCCGCCAGTTGATCATCGGCCACCTGGCCCAGGCCCTGCCGGCCAAGGAAGCCGGGGCGGAAGTCAGCCTGGCGATTGCCGGAGTCGCCGCCGACAGCCTGAGCCAGATGATTCCCGGACTGCTGGGAGGCGGCCAGGCCCAGGGCATGCTCAATGGCCAGCGCCAGCGATTGATGCAGCAGATCGGCAACGACCTGAACAACACCTTGCTCTACGTCTATCGGGATCTGTCCGACACCGAACTCGAAGAGTTCGCCACCTTCGCCGAATCCAGCGAAGGCAAGGCCTACTATCAAGCGGCCCTGGCAGCGATTCGCGCCGGCCTGGCCGTCGGCCAGAGCACCTCCAGCCTCGCCCCCTGAGCCCGGCACGCAAAGTACCCTCGTAGCGACTGCCCAGGGCCGCGCAGCAGATTGCTGCTGCACGCAACGCTCGCGGGCGGTCGCCGCGGCGACTCAGAAATACCGGTCAAGAAAGGCGAAATACTGGTCGCGGTATGGCGCAATTTCATTGGCCAGGTGGTGCCGGGCTTGCGCCAGCATGAGGATTTCGGGCGCGGCGAACTTGCCGCGTATCACCTGCAGGTTGTGCTGCCAGTCCACGGTCATGTCCGCGTCGCCCTGGACGATCAGCGGCTGCCTGGAGCTGTGTGGCGCCGCTTCCAGGCGCTTGATCCAGCGCGACAGCGCCCCCACCCAGGCCGTTGGCAAGCGCTGCGGTTGCAAGGGGTCGGCCTGGAGGAAGGCAAGGAAATCCGGGTCATTGGAGTTCTCGCTGAAGCGTCGGGCAATGCCAGTGACGAAGGGCCGCAGCACGTAGTAGCTGAGCATCGACCAGCCCCAGGCCCGCGGCCGCACCAGGGGCGAGAGCAGCACAACCCGCCCCTGGGCCGGACTCTCGGCGCCCTGGTTGAGCAGGTGATCCATGATGATGGCGCCGCCGGTACTTTGCCCGAACAGGTGCCAGGGCTGGGGCAGGTCCAGGGCACGGGCCTCGCCGAACAGGCCTTGCAGCACCCGCTGATACACCGCGAAATCATCGATGCTGGCGCGCTCGCCGCTGGACAGGCCATGCCCTGGCAGATCGCAGGAGATCACCACGAAGCGGCGCTGCAGCGCCCATTCGATCACATGCCGGTACAAGCCCATGTGATCGTAGAAGCCGTGGAACAGAAACAGCGTCGCCCGCGGCTGCTCCGGCCACCAGACCTGGCAGACCACCTCGTAGTCGTCCACCTGGATACGGCCCAGGCGACTGCGGGGCACCAGCGCCCGTCCGGCAAAGTCCAGCCCGTAGAAGCGTTGATAGGCCTGAGCCTCGGCCGACAAGGGCTGCCCGGCCACCAGGGGTTGCAGGCTGGCACGCAGATGGTCGGGGTCGAAGTTCACGGACATGGGGTTTTCCAAAACGGAGGGCATTGAGACAAAACGGGCTTTCTGGGCCTGCGATATTCATCTGTCGCGACAAGCATGGCAAGCTACGCGACCTTCGAGGACCGATCTTAATGCGCCAGTCTTACCGCACGCCCCTGCTTGCCAGCCTGCTCGTCCTGATGTGCGCCGTTGTGCTGTGGAGCGCCTACGACTGGTTCCAGGGGCGCTATCTGCGGGCGTTCAGTGAACACACCGCGGTATTTTCCGGCGACCCGCTGCAACTGCCCGCCGAACTGGCCGGCCCTGGCGCCATTCGCCTGGTGCACTTCTGGGATCCGGCCTGCCCCTGCAACGTCGGCAACCAGCAGCACCTGGCCGAGCTGATCGCCACCTACGGCTCGCAAGGCGTGGAGTTCTATTCGGTGCAGAAACCCGGCAGTCACGGCCAGTTGCCCGCGACCCTGAGCGCCCTGAAGTCCCTCGACCACCTGCCCGGCGCCGAACAGATCCCCGCCAGTCCGGCGGTGGCGATCTGGGATCGCAACGGCAAGCTGGCCTACTTCGGGCCCTACAGCGAAGGCCTGACCTGCAATTCCAGCAACAGCTTCATCGAGCCCATCCTCCAGGCCTTGGCCAGCGATCGCCAGATCAATGCCACCCATACCCTGGCGGTAGGCTGCTATTGTCCCTGGCCGGCCAGCACCCACTAGGGCATTCGCGACTATTCAAGGACCGCCTCCTGCCCGAGGCCCAAGACTTGTGCTAAATCTCTGCAGCTCTCAAGGCGGCACTGACAACAACAGCAAGGAGCCCGCATGAAACGCAGCCTGACTCTGGTCGCCGTTCTGATCCTCGCCCTGCTGGCGGGTGCCGCCGGTTATCTGTACAGCAAGCAGCCGACGCGTCAGGGCCAGGTGGAAATCCGTGGCCTGCAGGGCTCGGTGACCGTGCGCTACGACGAGCGCGGGGTCCCGCACATCCGTGCGGAAAACGAAGCCGACCTGTATCGCGCCCTGGGTTACGTCCACGCCCAGGACCGGCTGTTCCAGATGGAAATGCTGCGCCGCCTGTCCCGGGGCGAGCTGGCAGAAGTCCTCGGCCCCAAGCTGCTGGACACCGACAAGCTGTTCCGCAGCCTGCGCATCCGCGAGCGCGCCGACAGCTACGTGGCCGGCCTCGACCGCCAGTCTCCGGCGTGGAAGGCCCTGGAAGCCTATCTGGACGGCATCAACCAGTATCAGGACAGCCACGCCAGCCCCATGGAGTTCGATGCCCTGGGCATCCACAAGCGGCCGTTCACCGCCGAGGACACGGTCAGCGTCGCCGGCTTCATGGCCTACAGCTTCGCCATGGCCTTTCGCACCGAACCGCTCTTGACCTACATCCGCGATCAGCTGGGCAACGATTACCTGAAAGTCTTCGACCTCGACTGGCAGCCCAAGGGCGTGCTGGCCAAGGGCAAGCCGCAACCGGCGCTGCCCCTGGCCGCGGTCGACTGGCAGGACCTGGGCCGGATCTCGCGCCTGAGCCAGGATGCCCTGAGCGACGCCGGACTGCCGCAATTCGAAGGCAGCAACGCCTGGGCCGTGGCCGGCACACGGACCAAAAGCGGCCGCCCCCTGCTGGCCGGCGACCCGCACATCCGCTATTCCCTGCCGTCGGTGTGGTACGAGGCGCAGCTGTCGGCGCCGGGCTTCGAGCTCTATGGCCATCATCAGGCCCTGGTGCCCTTCGCCTTCCTGGGCCACAACCTGGATTTCGGCTGGAGCCTGACCATGTTCCAGAACGACGATCTCGACCTGATCGCCGAGAAGGTCAACCCGCAGAACGCCAATCAGGTCTGGTTTCGTGACCAGTGGGTCGACCTGATCAGCAGCGAGCAGCAGATTGCGGTCAAGGGCCAGGCCCCGGTCACCCTGACCCTGCGCCGCTCGCCCCACGGACCGATCATCAACGACATGCTCGGCACCACCGTGGGCAAGGCCCCGGTGGCCATGTGGTGGGGTTTCCTGGAAACCCCGAACCCGATCCTCGACGGTTTCTACCAGCTCAACCGCGCCGACACCCTGGCCAAGGTCCGCGCTGCGGCGGCCAAGGTCCATGCCCCCGGCCTCAACATCATCTGGGCCAACGCCAAGGGCGATATCGGCTGGTGGGCGGCGGCGCTGCTGCCCAAACGCCCGGCCGGGGCCAAGCCGGCGTTCATGCTCGACGGCAGCACGGTCATGGCCGACAAGGAAGGCTTCTATCCCTTCAGTGCCAACCCTCAGGAAGAGAATCCGGCCCGGGGCTACATTGTCTCGGCCAATTTCCAACCGGTTTCCCCTACCGGCATGGAGATTCCCGGCTACTACAACCTCGCCGACCGCGGCCAGCAACTGGATCGCCAGCTCAGCGACAAGAGCGTGAAATGGGACCTGGAAAACACCCAGAAGCTGCAACTGGGCACGACCACCGCCTACGGGCCGCGCCTGCTGGCACCGCTGCTGCCCGTGCTGCGGGACGTGGTCGGCGACCCCGAGGAACAGAAGCTGGTGGAGCAACTGGCCAAGTGGCAGGGCGACTACCCGCTGGACTCCACCAGCGCCACCCTGTTCAACCAGTTCCTGTTCGAGCTGGCCAACGCCACCTTCCATGAAAAACTCGGTGACGCCTACTTCGACGCGCTGATCCAGGCCCGGGTGGTGGATGCCGCCCTGCCCCGGCTGGCGGCCGATCCCGACTCGCCCTGGTGGGACAACCGCACCACGCCACAGCGCGAAAGCCGGGCCGACACGGTCAGGGTGGCCTGGCGCGCCAGCATCGACCACCTGCGGCTGACCCTCGGCGCCAACCCGGCACAGTGGCGCTGGGGCAGCGCCCACACCCTGACCCACGGCCATCCCCTGGGGATGCAGAAGCCTCTGGACCGGGTATTCAACGTCGGCCCCCTGGACGCTCCCGGCAGCCATGAGGTGCCGAACAACCTCACCGCCAAGATCGGGCCGGCGCCCTGGTCGGTGGTCTACGGTCCCTCGACCCGACGCATCATCGACTTCGCCGACCCGGCCCACAGCCTGACCATCAACCCGGTGGGCCAGAGCGGCGTGCTGTTCGACAAGCACTACGACGACCAGGCCGAGGCCTATATCGAAGGCGTCTACCAACAGGCGCACTTCAGCGACGAGGAAGTCACCGCCAATACCCGCAGCACCCTGAAGCTGCTGCCGGCGCGCCGCCCCTGAGCACCCCGCCCCGTAGGAGCTGGCTTGCCAGCGAAGAGGCTTGCAAGCCTGGCGTGCATCTCGCGAACGCTTTCGCCGGCAAGCCGGCTCCTACGGCGAAACAGGCGGCATGAGGCAATAAAAAACCTCGCTCCCGGTTACGGGGCGAGGTTTTTTTTATTGCGAACCTGAGGTGTTGCGAACCTGAGGTCAGACCGCTTCCGGCGCTTGGGCCCGACGCACGTCCGGCTGCTTCCACGAGTCGGCGGCGCTTTCTTCGATGGCCTGCTGGATCGCGCGCTTGCGGGATTCTTCGGCGCGACGGCTGAAGAACCAGACCAGGAAGGTCACCAGGGACACCGCCAGCAGGATCAGGCTGGCCACGGCGTTGATCTCCGGCTTGACCCCCAGGCGCACCGCCGAGAACACTTCCATCGGCAAGGTGGTGGAACCCGGGCCGGAAACGAAGCTGGCCAGCACCAGGTCATCCAGGGACAGGGCAAAGGACATCATGCCGCCGGCCGCCAGCGAGGGCGCGATCATCGGGATGGTGATCAGGAAGAACACCTTCCACGGCCGCGCGCCCAGGTCCATGGCTGCCTCTTCGATGGACAGGTCCAGTTCACGCAGGCGAGCCGACACCACCACCGCCACATAGGCCGCGCAGAACGTGGTGTGGGCGATCCAGATGGTGACGATGCCGCGCTCCTGCGGCCAGCCCACAGCCTGGGCCATGGCCACGAACAGCAGCAACAGCGACAGACCGGTGATCACCTCGGGCATCACCAGCGGCGCGGTCACCAGGCCACCGAACAGGGTGCGCCCCTTGAAGTGGGTGATCCGGGTCAGCACGAACGCCGCCAGGGTGCCCAGGGCCACCGCCGCCACCGCGGTGTAGCAGGCGATCTCCAGGGAACGCACCACCGAGCCCATCAGCTGGGTGTTATCCAGCAGGCCGACGTACCAGTTGATCGACCAGCCGCCCCAAACGGTCACCAGTTTCGAGGCGTTGAACGAGTAGATCACCAGGATCAGCATCGGCAGGTAGATGAACAACAGGCCCAACACCAGCATCAGGCTGGAGAAACTGAAGCGCTTCATTCCTTGCCCTCCATTTCCTTGGCCTGACTGCGGTTGAACAGGATGATCGGCACAATCAGGATCGCCAGCATCACCACCGCCAGGGCGGACGCCACCGGCCAGTCACGGTTGTTGAAGAACTCTTGCCACAGCACCTTGCCGATCATCAGGGTTTCCGGGCCGCCCAGGAGTTCCGGAATCACGAACTCGCCCACCACCGGGATGAACACCAGCATGCAGCCGGCGATGATGCCGTTCTTGGACAGCGGCACGGTGATCTTCCAGAAGCTGTTGAAGGTACTCGAGCCCAGGTCGGCGGCGGCCTCCAGCAGGCTGGTGTCGTGCTTCACCAGGTTGGCGTACAGCGGCAGGATCATGAACGGCAGGTAGGAATAGACCACGCCGATGTACACCGCGATGTTGGTGTTGAGGATCTGCAGCGGCTCGTTGATCCAGCCCATGGACAGCAGGAAGCCGTTGAGCAGGCCGTTGTTGCTGAGGATGCCCATCCAGGCATAGACGCGGATCAGGATCGCGGTCCAGGTCGGCATCATGATCAGCAGCACCAGCACGGTCTGCAGCTCTTTGCGGGCACTGGCAATGGCATAGGCCATCGGGTAGCCGATCAGCAGGCAGAGGATGGTGCTGAAGAACGCCATCTTCAGCGAGCCGAGGTAGGCGGCGATGTACAGCTCGTCGTCCCCCAGCATGGCGTAGTTGCCCAGGTTGAGCAGCACCTGCAGCTTCTGGTCGACGTAGCTGTAGATCTCGGTGTACGGCGGAATGGCCACGTCCGCTTCGGCGAAGCTGATCTTCAGGACGATGAAGAACGGCAGCATGAAGAACAGGAACAGCCAGATGAACGGAACCCCGATGACCATCTGACGGCCACCGGGAATTATTCGATTGAGTCGGCGCTTGAGCTTTCGCATGTTCATGAGCGCAGTACCACGCCGCTGTCGTCTTCCCACCAGACGTAGACTTGGTCACCCCAGGTAGGCCGCGCGCCACGGCGCTCGGCGTTGGCGACGAAGGATTGCACCAGCTTGCCGCTCGGCAGCTCGACGTAGAACACCGAATGCCCGCCCAGGTAGGCGATGTCATGCACCTTGCCGCTGGACCAGTTGTATTCGCAGGTCGGCATTTCGGCGGTGACCAGCAGCTTCTCCGGACGAATCGCGTAGGTCACCGACTTGTCCTGCACCGAGGTGCTGATGCCGTGGCCGACGTAGATGTTGCGATCCAGGTCCTTGCAGGTGATCAGCGCGTGACCCTCGGCATCGTCCACCACTTCACCCTCGAAGATGTTGACGTTGCCGATGAATTCGCAGACCAGGCGGCTGACCGGGGTCTCGTAGATGTCGATCGGGCTGCCGATCTGAGCGATCCAGCCCAGGTGCATGATGGCGATGCGCTCGGCCATGGTCATGGCCTCTTCCTGGTCGTGGGTCACCATCACGCAGGTCACGCCGACGCGCTCGATGATTTCCACCAGCTCCAGCTGCATCTGCGAACGCAGTTTCTTGTCCAGGGCGCCCATGGGTTCGTCCAGCAAGAGCAGCTTGGGACGCTTGGCCAGGGAACGGGCCAGGGCCACGCGCTGGCGCTGACCACCGGACAGCTGGTGCGGCTTGCGCTTGGCGTACTGGCTCATCTGCACCAGCTTGAGCATTTCTGCCACCCGTGCGTCGATTTCCGCCGGCGGGATCTTGTCCTGCTTGAGGCCGAAGGCGATGTTCTGGGCCACGGTCATGTGCGGGAACAACGCGTAGGACTGGAACATCATGTTGATCGGCCGCTCGTAAGGCGGCATGTCGGTGATGTCCACGCCATCGAGGAAGATTCGCCCCTCCGTTGGCCGTTCGAAACCGGCCAGCATCCGCAGCAAGGTGGACTTGCCCGAACCCGAACCGCCGAGCAGGGCGAAGATCTCGCCCTTCTTGATTTCCAGGGACACATCGTCCACGGCAACCGTCTCGTCGAACTTCTTCGTGACCCGGTCGATTTTGACCAGCACCTGCTTAGGTGTCTGGTCGCCCTCGAGGGCTTTCTTATAGGCGCCGGAGGCAACTGCCATTTGCGAAACTCCCAACAAAATTTGCAGCCCGCCCCATGCGGGCGGACCTTGGATAGTTTGAGCCTGTGGAACTATTTACCCGTCTTGACCTTGGTCCAGCTGCGGGTCATCAAGCGTTGGATATTGGGTGGCAACTCGATGGACACGTAGGTCTTGTCGAGTACGGCTTGCGGTGGATAAACCGCTTCGTCGGTGCGAATGGACTGCTCCATCAGCTTGTCCGACCCGGGGTTGGGGTTGGCATAACCGACGTAGTCACTGACCTGGGCAATCACCTCAGGTTGCAGCAAATAGTTGATGAAGGCGTGAGCCTCCTTGACGTTGGTCGAGTCCTTGGGGATCGCCAGCATGTCGAACCACAGGGCACCGCCTTCCTTCGGAATGGTGTAGGCGATGTTCACGCCCTTACCGGCGTCGGCGGCCCGGGCCTTGGCCTGGAACACATCGCCGGAAAAGCCGATGGCCACGCAGATATTGCCGTTGGCCAGGTCCGAGATGTACTTGGACGAATGGAAGTAGGTCACGTAGGGACGCACCGCCAGCAGCTTGGCCTCGGCCTTCTTGTAGTCCTGGGGGTTGGTGCTGTTGGCATCCAGGCCCAGGTAGTTGAGGACCGTGGGCAGCATTTCATCGGCGGAGTCGAGGAAGGCCACGCCGCAGCTGTTGAGCTTCTTGATGTTCTCCGGCTCGAACAGCACGCTCCAGGAGTCGATCTTGTCCACGCCCAGCACGGCCTTGACCTTGTCGACGTTGTAGCCGATGCCGTTGGTGCCCCACAGGTACGGCACTGCGTACTGGTTGCCCGGGTCGTTCATTTCCAGGCGCTTGAGCAGCGCCGGATCGAGATTCGAGTAGTTCGGCAGCAAGCTCTTGTCGAGCTTCTGGAACGCGCCGGCCTTGATCTGCTTGCCCAGGAAGTGGTTGGACGGCACCACCACGTCATAACCGGTACGACCGGCCAGCAACTTGCCTTCCAGGGTTTCGTTGGAATCGAAAACGTCATACACCGGCTTGATGCCCGTGGCCTTTTCAAACTCGGCCAGGGTGTTTTTCCCAATGTAGTCGGACCAGTTATAAATATGCACGGACGGTGCAGCCTGGACGCCAGCCACCAGCGTCAGGCTGGCGGCGACCAGCATGGCTTTGCGAAATAAAGAAATAGGCAAGTGGAGGTCCTCTTCAATAGTTGGGCCCAAGTTGCCCCGCGCTACCTGACAGCCTCCGAGCTGCCCAGCAACAAAACCGGCGCGCAACTTACCCTCGATAAACCAATCCAGCAAAACTTTCTGTCATTTAATTGTTTCCTGTTGCCGCCCTCGCCATGACGACGGCAACAGGTCGTGCTGCAAATCGGCTTATTTGCCGGATTTGATCTTGGTCCAGCTGCGGGTCAGGATGCGCTGGGTCGCGGCCGGCAGGTCGGCAATCGCGTACAGCTTGGCCTGGACTTCAGCTGGCGGGTAAACGCCCGGGTCGCTGGTGATGTCTTTATCGACCAGTGGGGTTGCAGCCGCGTTACCGTTGGGGAAACGCACGGCGTTGGTGATTTCGGCCATGACTTCAGGCTTTTGCAGGAAGGTCATGAACTTGTAGGCGCCTTCGACGTTTTCCGCGTCTTTAGGGATGGCGACCATGTCGTAGAAGCTGCCAGCACCTTCTTTCGGAATGTTGTAGCTGACCTTGACCTTGTCACCGGCTTCGGCAGCACGGGCCTTGGCCTGATAGATATCGCCCGAGTAGCCCACGGCGACGCAGATGTTGCCGTTAGCCAGGTCGGAGATGTACTTGGAGGAGTGGAAGTAGGCGATCGAAGGACGGATCTTGAGGAACAGCGCTTCGGCTTCAGCCAGCTGTTTCTTGTCCTGGCTGTCGGTCGGGTAGCCCAGGTAGTGCAGCGCCACCGGAATCATCTCGGTTGGCGAATCGAGGAAGCTGACGCCGCAGGCCTTCAACTTCTCGGCATTTTCCGGCTTGAACAGCAGGTCCCAGGAGTTGGTCGGTGCGTCGGCACCCAACACCGCCTTGACCTTCTCGGCGTTGAAACCGATGCCGATCGAGCCCCACATGTAAGGGAATGCGTGCTTGTTGCCCGGGTCGCTCACCGATACCGCCTTGAGCAGCGATTCGTTGAGGTTCTTCCAGTTCGGCAGCTTGGACTTGTCCAGCTCCTGATAGACGCCGGCCTTGATCTGCTTGGCCAGGAAGTTGTTGGAAGGCACTACCACGTCGTAGCCGGATTTGCCGGCGAGCAACTTGGCTTCCAGGGTTTCGTTGCTGTCGAACACGTCGTAGACCACTTTGATGCCCGACTCGGCTTCAAACTTCTTGATGGTGTCCGGAGCGATATAGTCGGACCAGTTGTAAACGTGCAGCACTTTATCGTCCGCCTGTGCTGCCGCCGCCATCACGCCCATCAGGGACATGGCGAGGAGGGTCTTGCCAGCTAACTTCATACCTAATGCCTTCATGCGTAATGCTCCAATTATTCTTTTTAACCACTCGTTCAGCGGCCAATATCCGGGCAACCAAAACGGCGGGTAGTCTGGCAAGATCCAAGGCCGGCTTTCAAGGAAAGACCGGCCTTTATGCCTGCTTCGAACAGGGCGCCCGCAAGCACCGCGATCAAAGCCTAGCACTCAGCCCTGCAGGGCACTCAAGGTCAGGTCCAGGCACTTGCGCGCCTTGGCTACCAGCTCGTCGATCTCCGCTTCGCTGATCACCAGCGGCGGGGCAATGATCATGGTGTCGCCCACGGCACGCATGATCAGACCGTTGTCGAAACAGAACTGCCGACAGATCATGCCCACGCCCCGGCCCTGATAGCGCGCCCGGGTGGCCTTGTCCTTGACCAGCTCGATCGCCCCCAGCAGACCCACCCCGCGAACCTCGCCCACCAACGGATGGTCGTTCAGCTCACGCAGACGTTTCTGCAAATAAGGTGCCGTTTTTTCATGGACGCGCTGGATAATTTTTTCCTCGCGCATGATGCGGATGTTCTCCAGGGCCACGGCAGCGGCTACCGGATGCCCGGAATAGGTGAAACCGTGGTTGAAGTCGCCGCCCTCGTTGAGCACCGCCACCACTTCGTCACGCACGATCAGGCCACCCATGGGGATGTAGCCGGAGGTCAGGCCCTTGGCGATGGTCATCATGTCGGGCTTGAGGTCGTAGAAATCGCTACCGAACCACTCACCGGTACGACCAAAGCCACAAATCACCTCGTCGGCGACAAACAGGATGTCGTACTTGGCGAGAATCTCCTTGATCCGCGGCCAGTAGCTGTCTGGCGGCACGATCACGCCACCGGCGCCCTGGATCGGCTCGGCGATAAAGGCACCGACGTTGTCCACGCCCAGTTCCAGGATCTTTGCTTCGAGTTGATTGGCCGCCCAGATGCCGAACTCGTCGGGGCTCATGTCGCCGCCCTCGCCGAACCAGTAGGGTTGCGGGATATGGACGATGCCCGGGATCGGCAAGTCGCCCTGTTCGTGCATGTAGGTCATGCCGCCGAGGCTGGCGCCGGCCACGGTGGAGCCGTGGTAGCCATTGACCCGGCTGATGATGGTTTTCTTGTTCGGCTGGCCCTTGATCGCCCAGTAATGGCGGACCATGCGCAGCATGGTGTCGTTGCCTTCGGAACCGGAACCGGTGAAGAACACATGATTCATGCCTTGCGGCGCGATCTCGGCAATCACCTTGGACAACTCCAGCACCGGCGGATGCGCGGTCTGGAAGAACAGGTTGTAGTACGGCAGTTCGCGCATTTGCTGGCTGGCGGCATCGGCCAGCTCATCACGGCCATAGCCGATGGCGACGCACCATAGACCGGCCATGCCGTCGAGAATCTGATTGCCTTCACTGTCCCAGAGATACACGCCTTTGGCGTGGGTGATGATCCGCGGCCCCTTTTCTTTCAATTGCTTGAAATCACTGAAGGGCGCCAGGTGGTGATCACTGCTGAGGGTTTGCCACTCGCGGGTTTGCGGGTTTTTTTGAGTCATCAATCTCTCCTAAGTGTCAGTGAAGGCGCCACTGGCGGGCAGTGGCGCCCGGCGAATCAGACGGCGAACAACAGGAATTCCCGCTCCCACGAACTGATCACGCGCTTGAAGTTTTCATGTTCGGCCCGCTTCACCGCGACGTAGCCGGTGATGAACTTCTGGCCCAGGTACTTCTCGATGGTCTTGCTGTTTTCCATGCGCTCCAGGGCGTCCTCGATGGTCAGCGGCAGACGCAGGTTGCGGCGTTCATAGCCGCGCCCGACCACCGGCGCACTCGGGTTGTGGCCCTCGACCATGCCGATGTAGCCACACAACAGACTGGCGGCGATCGCCAGGTAGGGGTTGGCGTCGGCACCCGGCAGGCGGTTTTCCACCCGACGGTTCTGCGGACCGGCATCCGGCACCCGCAGGCCCACGGTGCGGTTCTCCTCGCCCCACTCGACGTTCACCGGTGCCGAAGTGTCCGGCAGGAAGCGGCGGAACGAGTTGACGTTGGGAGCGAACAGCGGCAACAGCTCGGGGATGAACTTCTGCAAGCCGCCGATGTGGTTGAGGAACAGCTGGCTCATGGTCCCGTCCTCGTTGGAGAAGACGTTCTTGCCAGTGTTGATGTCGATGATGCTCTGGTGCAGGTGCATGGCACTGCCGGGCTCGCCGGTCATGGGCTTGGCCATGAAGGTGGCGGCCACGTCGTGCTTGAGCGCGGCTTCGCGCATGGTGCGTTTGAACACCAGGATCTGGTCGGCCAGGGACAGGGCATCGCCGTGACGGAAGTTGATTTCCATCTGCGCCGTGCCGTCCTCGTGGATCAGCGTATCCAGGTCCAGCTCCTGCAGTTCGCACCAGTCGTAGACGTCCTCGAACAGCGGATCGAATTCGTTGGCCGCTTCGATGGAGAACGACTGGCGACCGGTTTCCGGGCGGCCGGAACGGCCGATCGGCGGCTGCAGCGGGTAGTCGGGGTCGTCACTGCGCTTGGTCAGGTAGAACTCCATCTCCGGCGCCACGATGGGCTGCCAGCCGTGGTCGGCGTAGAGCTTGAGGACTTTCTTCAGGACGTTGCGCGGCGACAGCTCGATGGGGTTGCCCTGCTTGTCGTAGGTGTCGTGGATCACCTGGGCCGTGGGCTCGATGGCCCAGGGCACCAGGTACACCGCGTTATGGTCCGGACGGCAGACCATGTCGATATCCGCCGGGTCCAGCAGCTCGTAGTAGATGTCGTCTTCGACATAGTCGCCGGTCACGGTCTGCAACAGCACGCTCTCGGGCAGGCGCATGCCTTTTTCGGCAATGAACTTGTTGGTCGGCGAGATCTTGCCCCGGGTGATACCGGTCAGGTCGCCGATCATGCATTCGACTTCTGTGATCTTGTGGTCTTTCAACCAATCGGTGAGCTGGTCGAGGTTGTTACTCATAAATGCCTCTAGGCTGAGTTTCCTGACTCTCTATTAAGTCAGGCGTTGTGTGACGCTTCGGCGTCGCGTTGTTTTGCCCGCTGGCGGCAGGCATCACCAAAAGCCTGGAAAATGGCCAGGTAGTGAGGGTTGCAGCTTACCTGCCATTCGGGGTGCCATTGCACCCCCAACGCAAAAGCCTTGCTTGCTTCGACCGAAACGGCCTCGACCAAGCCGTCGACAGCCAGCGCCTCGACCCGCAGCCCCGGCGCCAGACGTTCAACGCCTTGAGCATGAATCGAGTTGACCTGGATCGTCTGCGGCAGGCCCAGTCCCGCCAGGACACCACCGGCCTGGACATGCACGTCATGGGCCGGTGCGTACCAGGCATCCAGGGGCTGGTCGGCCTCTTCATCATGGCGGTGGTCCATGAACGGCGGCACTTCATGCACGTTCTGGTGGAGGCTGCCGCCCAGGGCGACGTTCATTTCCTGAAACCCGCGGCAGATGCCCAGCACGGGAACGCCCGCGGCAACGGCAGCGTCCAGCAGGGGCAGGGTCGCTGCATCCCGTGCAGAATCATGAGCAGTGCCGGGCGCGCTGGCGGGCCCCTGGTAATGGAAAGGTTCGATATTGGAGGGAGAGCCGGTAAAGAGGATGCCGTCCAGGCCGTCCAGAATATCGGACGGGGAAAGCAGCTGCGCCAGGGATGGAAGAATCACCGGCACGCCCTGGGCTGCGCTGGCTACTGCCTGGACATACTCGTCGCCACTGATGTGATAAGCATGCAGACCGATCTGCCTGGAGCAGGCGGTGATGCCGATTAACGGCAGGCGAGACATGAAACACCCCGGTATTATTGCTGTTATGGGTTTGATTCGAGCTTAGCCTTGTTCATTTTTTTACACAACACCCCCGTAAAAAATACAACACGGCCCGCTCAAGCCTGCGCTACCCGAGGCAGTCGAGTCCCAAAAAATGCCCTGTTTTGCCCCAAAAGAGCCTTGGTAGCCCTTTATTAGGGCGTAAAGAGCCTTACTTGACTTCGGCATGCCGTTCGGGTTGACTGAAACCAGAAAAGATCAATGATTGATATTTTTAACAACAAAGGTGTTGCATCATGTCGGTACCCCCGCGTGCCGTTCAGCTTAACGAAGCGAACGCGTTCCTTAAGGAACATCCTGAGGTTCTGTACGTTGACCTTCTGATTGCGGATATGAATGGTGTGGTGCGCGGCAAGCGCATCGAACGCACCAGCCTCCACAAGGTTTACGAGAAAGGCATCAACCTGCCGGCCTCCCTCTTTGCCCTGGATATCAATGGCTCTACGGTGGAAAGCACCGGCCTGGGCCTGGACATCGGCGATGCTGACCGAATCTGCTATCCGATCCCCGATACCCTGTGCAATGAACCCTGGCAGAAGCGCCCAACCGCGCAGCTGCTGATGACCATGCACGAGCTGGAAGGCGATCCGTTCTTCGCCGATCCACGGGAAGTGCTGCGTCAGGTCGTGACCAAGTTCGACGAACTGGGACTGACCATCTGCGCAGCCTTCGAACTGGAGTTCTACCTGATCGACCAGGAGAACGTGAACGGCCGTCCACAGCCTCCACGCTCACCGATCTCCGGTAAACGCCCGCATTCCACTCAGGTCTACCTGATCGACGATCTCGACGAATACGTCGACTGCCTCCAGGACATTCTGGAAGGTGCCAAGGAGCAAGGCATCCCGGCCGACGCCATCGTCAAGGAAAGTGCCCCGGCGCAGTTCGAAGTGAACCTGCACCACGTGGCCGACCCGATCAAGGCCTGCGACTACGCGGTACTGCTCAAGCGCCTGATCAAGAACATCGCCTACGACCATGAGATGGACACCACCTTCATGGCCAAGCCTTACCCGGGCCAGGCGGGCAACGGTCTGCACGTCCACATTTCGGTTCTGGATAAAGATGGCAAGAACATCTTTGCCAGCGAGGATCCCGAGCAGAACGCCGCACTGCGTCACGCGATCGGCGGTGTGCTCGAGACCCTACCGGCGCAGATGGCCTTCCTCTGCCCGAACGTCAACTCCTACCGTCGTTTCGGCGCCCAGTTCTATGTGCCGAACTCGCCGAGCTGGGGCCTGGACAACCGTACCGTGGCCATTCGCGTACCGACGGGCTCCGCTGATGCGGTGCGCATCGAGCACCGGGTCGCCGGTGCCGACGCCAACCCGTACCTGCTGATGGCATCGGTCCTGGCGGGCGTGCACCACGGCCTGACCAACAAGATCGAGCCGCCGGCACCGACCGAAGGCAACAGCTACGAGCAGAACGAACAAAGCCTGCCGAACAACTTGCGCGATGCCCTGCGCGAGCTGGACGACAGTGAAGTGATGGCCAAGTACATCGATCCGAAATACATCGATATCTTCGTGGCCTGCAAAGAGAGCGAGCTGGAGGAGTTCGAACACTCCATCTCCGACCTCGAGTACAACTGGTACCTGCACACCGTGTAAGCGGTTGTCGCAAAATAAAGAACGCCGCGCAGCTCACCGCTCGCGGCGTTTTTTTTGGGGCTCGGATCCATGGTCGGCGGATTCAGGAATCCTCGCACTGTCGCGTACAATGCCCGCTGCCCAGTAGGAGACACCGATGACGCGCACCGCCCCGCTTCGCAAACCCCGTGCACGTAGCCAGGCCCGGATCGACTCGATACTCGAGGCCGCCCGGACCCTGCTGGCCAGCGAGGGCGTGGCCAGCCTGTCGATCTACAGCGTGGCCGAACGGGCGCAGATTCCACCCTCATCGGTCTATCACTTCTTCGCCAGCGTCCCGGCCCTGCTGGAGGCCCTGACCGCCGATGTGCACGCTGCGTTTCGTGCCTGCCTGCAAGCCCCCATCGACCACCACCGGCTCCAGGGCTGGCGTGACCTGTCACGCCTGGTGGAACAGCGCATGCTCGACATCTACGGCGCGGACGCGGCGGCCCGCCAGCTGATCCTCGCCCAGCACGGGCTGACCGAAGTCACCCAGGCCGATCGCCAGCACGACCTTGAGCTGGGGGACCTGATGCACACACTGTTCAATCAACACTTCGAACTGCCGAGATTGCCCGCCGACGTGGACGTGTTCGCCCTGGCCATGGAGCTCGGGGACCGGGTGTATGCCCGCTCGGTGCAGCAGCACGGGCAGATCACCCCGCGCATGGCCGAGGAAGGCATGCGCGTGTTCGACGCCTACCTGAGCCTATATCTACCGCCCTACCTGCCCAAGCGCCCAGCGCCACTCTGAGCGCTCAAGCTTGCCGCAGTAGCAGCCTGTCGATGCTGTGATCCGCTGATTTGTGAATGATCAGGTTGGCCCGTTCCCGGGTCGGCAGGATGTTTTCGATAAGGTTCTTCAGGTTAACCCTATCCCAGGTATCGGACGCCACCGACAACGCCTCGGGGTCCGAAAGCCCCTTGTACTTGTTGAAATAGGAATCTGCCGCTTGGAAAGCGGTGTTCTTCAAGTAGACAAAACGCTCCAGATACCAGGCCTTGATCGCCTCCTCGGACGCGTCGACGTAGATGGAGAAGTCGATGAAGTCCAGGGGATTCAAGCCCTGGCCCCGCTCCCCCTGCAGCACATTCAGGCCTTCGAGGATGATGATGTCCGGCGCCTCCACCGACTGTGCCTCATCGGCCAGGATGTC
This sequence comes from Pseudomonas sp. Os17, assembly GCF_001547895.1. NCBI lineage: Bacteria > Pseudomonadati > Pseudomonadota > Gammaproteobacteria > Pseudomonadales > Pseudomonadaceae > Pseudomonas > Pseudomonas sp. Os17. The sequence continues at coordinate 6,544,804 of NZ_AP014627.1, forward strand.
GTAGCGGACATGGGAATAGATGGGAATCCGCGCCGCCTCGCCCCTGCGGCACACGGCCTGGAGAAAATCCACGAACAGCGGCTCATCGTAGGACTCGGGAAACCCCTTGCGATGCAGGATATTTTTTTCCTGCAGGGTGGCCAGGGGGAACAGAAACGAATCCGTGGTCACCAGGTGCACATTGGGCTTGCCCGGCCAATAGGCCAGGAGCGCCGCCAGGACCCGGGCAAAACTGCTCTTGCCCACCGCCACGCTGCCGGACACACCGATCACATAGGGGGCCTTGAAGCCGGCCTGGGGCACCTTGAGCGACTGCACCTGGGCTGCATGCAAATGCAGCAGGCGCGACAGGGGCAGCAGGATCTGCCGCACCTCTTCGGACGCCATGGGCTGGGTCGGGCTGGTCAGCGAGTCCATCTCGGACGGCGACAGGTTCATGGGTTCTCCGGCCCGCAACGCCGACCAGTGGTCGCGATCGAACTCCAGATACCCTGCGTTTGGACCCTGCTCTGTTGTCATGTTTACTGTTCAGGTCTTGCCGAAAGCAGGGAAAGTATCAAATCTGACCGGTATTTACAGCGCCCATGAAAAAGCCCCGAAGGGCTCGCACCCTTCGGGGCTGATCTCTGGCATCGCTCATAGCTTGGCGATCGACACCTCGGTGGACTTCACAAAGGCAATCACTTCGCTGCCGATGGACAGTTCCAGCTCCTTGACCGAACGGGTGGTGATCACCGAAGTGACAATCCCGGAAGCGGTCTGGACATCGATTTCCGAGAGCACGTCGCCTTCGACGATTTCCTTGATGGTGCCCTTGAACTGGTTGCGTACGTTGATGGCTTTGATGGTCATGGTATTTCTCCTAGGGTCGAAAAACAGAGCTGCAAGCTTCAAGCGCTCAGCGGCAAGCACAAGCGCGACGCTCTTGCTTGCCGCTTGCAGCTGAAAACTTGCCGCTGCTCTAAAGCGCCCAACGCAACTGCGTGGGCAAGGGTGAAACAGGTTCCGGTTCCGGCGGCGAGCCGGGCAGTGACAGCACGCGGTTGAGGACTTGGGTTTCCAGGGCCGCCAGGCGATGGGAACCGCGCACGCGCGGACGCGGCAGCTCGACGTGCAGGTCCAGCCCCACCTCGCCGTCCTCGATCAGGATCACCCGATCGGCAATCGCCACCGCCTCGCTGACATCGTGGGTCACCAGCAACACGGTAAAACCGTGCTGCTGCCAGAGGCGTTCGATCAACTGCTGCATCTCGATCCGGGTCAGGGCATCCAGCGCCCCCAGCGGTTCGTCCAGCAACAACAGCCGCGGTTGATGGATCAGGGCCCGGGCCAGCGCCACACGCTGCTTCTGGCCACCGGACAGCGCCGCCGGCCACTCATTGGCGCGATCGGCCAGGCCCACCGCCTCAAGGGCTTCCAGGGCCTGGGGCCGCCAGTGGCCCGCCAGACCGAGTCCGACGTTGTCGATGACTTTCTTCCAGGGCAGCAAACGCGCTTCCTGGAACATCAACCGGGTGTCTTCGATGGCGGCGCTCAAGGGCGCGGAGCCCGCCAGCAACTCCCCGCCCGAAGGCTGGTCGAGTCCGGCCAGCAGGCGCAGCAAGGTGCTCTTGCCGCAACCGCTGCGCCCCACCACCGCGACAAACTGGCCGGCGGGAATGTGCAGGTCGATTTCCCGCAGCACCTGGCGCGAGCCGAAGGTCTTTTGCAGTTTGCGCACGGCCAGGGGAATGCCCCGCAGCAGCCGTGGAGGTTGTTGAGCCGTCATTGGGCACCGCCTTTGGCCACTTGGTAGGCCGGATGCCAGCGCAGCCAGACCCGTTCCAGGCCACGTGCGGCCAGATCCGCCAGCTTGCCGAGCACCGCGTACATGACGATGGCCAGCACCACCACGTCGGTCTGCAGGAACTCCCGGGCGTTCATCGCCAGGTAGCCGATGCCGGAGCTGGCGGAGATGGTTTCGGCGACGATCAGGGTCAGCCACATGAAGCCCAGGGCAAAGCGCACGCCCACCAGGATCGAGGGCAAGGCCCCCGGCAGGATCACCTGGCGAAACAGCGCAAAGCCTGACAGGCCATAACTGCGCGCCATCTCCACCAGCGCCGGATCGACGTTGCGGATGCCGTGGTAGGTGTTGAGGTAGATGGGAAACAGGGTGCCCAGGGCCACCAGGAAAATCTTCGCCGACTCATCGATGCCGAACCACAGGATCACCAGGGGGATCAGCGCCAGATGCGGCACGTTGCGGATCATCTGCACCGAACTGTCCAGCAGCCGCTCGCCCCACTTCGACAGACCGGTGATGAAGCCCAGCGCCAGGCCGATACCGCCACCGATGACAAACCCCAGCCCCGCACGCCAGCCACTGATGGCCAGGTGGGTCCAGATATCACCGCTGCGCACCAGACTGATCCCGGCTTCGATCACTGCGCTGGGAGCCGGCAGGATGCGGGTCGACAGCCAACCCGCCGACACCGACAGTTGCCACACCGCGAGCAGCAGCAAGGGCAGGGCCCAGGGCGCCAGACGCTGCACTATGCGTTGTCCATTCATGGCCGCACCTCAGCTCTGGGACGCGGCTTTGGGAATGATGTCGTTGGCGACCATCTCCCCGAACGGGCTGACGTAACCGGCGGCTTCAGGCAGCTTGGGCCGTTCGATATCCAGGTGCGGGAACAGCAACTCGGCCACGCGATAGGACTCTTCCAGGTGTGGATAACCGGAGAAGATGAAGGTATCGATGCCCAGGTCCGCGTACTCTTTCATCCGCGCCGCCACGGTCGGGCCGTCTCCCACCAGGGCGGTGCCGGCCCCGCCACGCACCAGGCCGACACCGGCCCAGAGGTTGGGGCTGACTTCCAGCCGGTCGCGACGGCCGCCATGCAGGGCCGCCATGCGCTGCTGCCCAACGGAGTCGAAGCGCGCCAGGGACGCCTGGGCCCGGGCGATGGTGTCGTCGTCCAGATGGGAAATCAGGCGTTCGGCGGCCTGCCAGGCTTCGGCATTGGTTTCCCGCACAATCACGTGCAGGCGGATGCCGAAGCGCACGCTGCGTCCAAGCTTGGCGGCCTTGTCACGCACCTGCCGGATCTTCTCGGCCACGGCAGCCGGCGGCTCGCCCCAGGTCAGAACCATGTCCACCTGCTCGGCGGCCAGGTCCTGAGCGGCTTCCGAAGAGCCACCGAAATACAGCGGCGGGCGCGGTTGCTGCAGCGGCGGATAGAGCAACTTGGCGCCCTTCACACTGATGTGCTGGCCGTCGTAATCCACGGTTTCGCCTTCCAGCACCCGGCGCCAGATACGGGTGAACTCCACCGACGCCTGATAACGCTCTTCATGGTCGAGGAACAGGCCGTCACCGGCCAGTTCGTCCGGGTCGCCACCGGTCACCAGGTTGAACAGCGCCCGGCCGCCGGACAGCCGATCCAGGGTCGCCGCCTGGCGCGCCGCCACCGTCGGGGAAATGATCCCGGGGCGCAGGGCGACCAGAAACTTCAGGCGCTGGGTCACCGGAATCAGCGAAGCCGCCACCAGCCAGGAATCCTCGCAGGAGCGTCCGGTGGGGATCAGCACGCCGCCAAACCCCAGGCGGTCGGCGGCCTGGGCGATCTGCTGCAGGTAAGCATGATCCACGGCGCGGGCGCCTTCGGCGGTGCCAAGGTAATGGCCGTCGCCGTGAGTGGGCAGAAACCAGAAGATGTTGAGGCTCATGGAGTTGTCTCCTAAGGGGTCGATTTACGGCGCTTTGGCCACTGCGGCGGTGGGCGTCCAGATCACGTCTTTGATGCTCAGCGGCTTGGGAATCAACTTGAGCTGATAGAAGCTGTCGGCGATTTTCTGCTGCGCGGCGATCACCTCCGGAGTCAGGAAGCCCGCGCCGTAGCCCTGGCGCTTCACCGAGGTCAGGGTGATCTCAGTGGGCAGGCCGAGCAGCGGCGCCACCTGCTCGGTGACCTCCTGCGGATTGGCCTTGGACCACTCGCCCACCGCCCGCACTTCTTCCACCAGGGCCTTGATCACCTCGGGGTGCTGTTGCGCATAGGGTTTGGTCGCCAGGTAGAACTGGTGGTTGTCGACGATGCCGCTGCCATCGCGCAGCGTGCGCGCCTGCAGTTGCTGCTCGGCCGCCGCCTGGTAAGGGTCCCAGATGACCCAGGCGTCAACGCTGCCACGCTCGAACGCAGCGCGGGCATCGGCCGGCGGCAGGAACACGGTCTGGATGTCGCTGTACTTGAGGCCGGCGTCTTCCAGGGCACGAACCAGCAGGTAATGAACGTTGGAGCCCTTGTTCAGCACCACTTTCTTGCCCTTGAGGTCCTGCACCGACTTGATCGGCGAGTCCTTGGGCACCAGGATCGCTTCGCTATGGGGCGCCGGTGGTTCGTAGGCCACGTAGAGCAGGTCGGCACCGGCGGCCTGGGCGAACACCGGCGGGGTTTCGCCGGTCACGCCGAAGTCGATGGAACCGACGTTCAGCCCTTCCAGCAACTGCGGACCACCCGGAAACTCGGTCCACTTCACGTCCACGCCTTGCTGCGCCAGGCGCTTTTCCAGGGTGCCCTTGGCCTTGAGCAGCACCAGGGTGCCGTACTTCTGATAACCGATACGCAGGGTTTCGGCTTGAGCTTGAACGATGGCGCCGAAGGACACAGCCGCAGCAAACAGAGCGACCAGACCGCGACGCAAAATGACAGGGCGCATGGCGCTCTCCTTTTTGCTGTGGGGGTTGTGGCTGCACCTGCTTGCCCGTTGGCGGGCGAGTAAGGTCAGTAATTCACATCAGGGGTGTGGCTCAAATGCTCCAGCGAGCACTCAACAGACGTTCATTCAACAGGTGTGGATCCAGCGGCTTGGGGCGGCGCGCCATGGCACTGTGGAACTGCTCCAGCGCTTCACGCAGGCGCAGTTCCAGGGCCTCGGCCAGCTGCGGCTGGACACTGCCTTCGCCGTAGGCGATCTGGCTGTCCTCAGCAAAGATGCCCTGGAGCATTTCCTGGGCCTTGAGCGCCGAGAGCACGGGCTTGAGGGCGTAATCCACCGCCAACATATGGGCGATGCTGCCGCCGGTCGCCATGGGCAATACCACCTTGTGGCTCAGGGCACGCTCCGGCAGCAGGTCGAGCAGGGTTTTCAATGCCCCGGAAAACGACGCCTTGTACACCGGCGTAGCGATCAACAGGCCATCGGCCTGGTCGATCTGTTGCAGCAAGTCGATGACCTTGGGGCTGTCGAAGCGGGCGTGAAGCAGATCCTCGGCCGGGAAGTCCCGCACCTGGTAACTGACCACTTCCACGCCGTTGTGCTGTAACCAGCGCTTGGCCAACTCCAGCAGCACCCCGGAACGGGATCGCTGACTGGGACTGCCACCGAGAGAGACCACCAGCATTCGGGGGATTCCTTGAACTAGATAAGCGATTCGCGGGATGCGATCTCGCCGGACTGCACAGACCTTAACAGCCTATTTATATATCCATAAATCTTATTTTTTCATTTGTTTATTCCTTAAATGAATATAAGTGATGGTGATTTCCAGGCAAAAAAATAGGCCGTCGAAACGGCCTTAAAACCCCTGCTTTATGGTTCTGTTACCCCTGCATTCAGCGCAGGAGCGGGCTTGCCCGCGAAAGGATCGGCGAAATTAGCACCGGTCTCACCGCCGCCTTCGCCGGCAAGCCGGCCCCTGCAGCGGTGAGCGGGTCAGCGATTGGGTTGTGGAGTCAGGCGCAGGTAAGGCTTCACTGCGCGATAGCCTTTGGGAAAGCGGCGCTTGATCTCGTCTTCATCCTTGAGCGAAGGCACGATCACCACTTCGTCACCGTCCTGCCAGTTGGCCGGCGTGGCCACCTTGTAGTTGTCGGTGAGTTGCAGCGAGTCGATGACCCGGAGAATTTCGTTGAAGTTGCGCCCGGTGCTGGCCGGATAGGTAATGGTCAGGCGAATCTTCTTGTTCGGGTCGATGATGAACAGCGAACGCACGGTCAGGGTGTCGCTGGCATTGGGGTGGATCAGGTCGTAGAGGTCCGACACCTTGCGATCAGCGTCCGCCAGGATCGGGAAGTTGACCCGGGTGTTCTGGGTTTCGTTGATGTCTTCGATCCACTTGTGATGGGAATCCACCGGGTCCACCGACAGGGCAATGGCTTTCACCCCGCGCTGGGCGAATTCATCCTTGAGCTTGGCGGTGAAGCCCAGCTCGGTGGTGCACACCGGGGTGAAGTCCGCCGGATGGGAAAACAGCACGCCCCAGCTGTCGCCCAGCCACTCGTGGAAACGAATCTTGCCGGCACTGGAATCCTGTTCGAAGTCGGGGGCGATATCGCCCAGTCTGAGGCTCATGGCTGCTGCTCCTGTGAGTGCGTGATGGAGCTACTCTGCCTGCGCCTGAGCTTATTTAAAAAGAATAAATATCGATTTATTAAGAACTACAAGGAATATTAAAAATCTCTTCACTGGACGCGCGCACCGGCGAAGACCACCCTTCTCAACAAGGTTCGAGAAGGCCTTGAGTCGCTGTACAAAGAGGGGAATTCAGGAAGGGCTCACGGGGGTGGGCCTGACTTGAAGCAATACCTCGCCCGGCATTGCGCCGGGCGAGGCTTGAACCGCGAATTACTTCAACGGGATCGAGTAGCTGACGATCAGACGGTTTTCGTCCTGGTCGCGCTGGCCCGGAATGTCGTTACGCCACATGGCGTTTTTCCAGGTCAGACCCAGGTTCTTCAGCGGACCTTGCGGCACCACGTAGGACAGGGTCAGGTCGCGTTCCCATTCGGTGCCACCAGTGCCCAGGGTGAGCTTCTGAGCAGCGCCGACTTTACCGGCGGTGTCGATGTTGTTGCCGCGCAGGTAGATGATGCCGGCGGTCAGGCCAGGCACGCCAACCTTGGCGAAGTCATAGGCGTAGCGAGCCTGCCAGGTACGCTCGCCGGCACGGGCGAACTTCTGGATCTGCATGTCGGTGATGGTGCTGTTGGACGAACCGTCACCCTGGTTCAGCCAAGGGAAGTCGCTGTCACCGTTGCTGTACTGGTAGCCGCCACCGAAGGTGTGACCTTCAACCGAGTACAGGGCCAGGTAGCTGTACAGGTTGTTGTCGACCTTGCCCTTGGTGATTGCCGACAGGCCTTTGTCGGGGTAGTAGCCGGTGGTGTAGTAAGCGGCGGTGTCGCCGTTGGAGCCGTTGTCGCGACTGCGGTAGTAGCGCAGATCGCTTTTCAGCACGCCAGGACCGATGGACCAGTTGTGCACCAGGCCCAGGAAGTTCTGCGAGTAGAAGTCTTTCAGCTCACCGTAGTAGTACGAAGCAGTCAGATCCTTGGTGATCTTGTAGTCCGCACCAGCGTAGTAGAACTTGTTGCTGAACTTGCCGGCATCGTAGTTGGAGCTGGCGTTGGCACCGGCGATGGACAGGCCTTCGTTGTTGCTCGAGTTACGCCCTTTGGCGTGTTCGATCTGACCTGCGGTCAGGGTCAGGTCCTTGATTTCGTTCGACGTGATCTGGCCACCCTGGAAGGTTTGTGGCAACAGACGACCGTCGTTGTACTTGATCACCGGGTTGTTCGGTTGCAGGGTGCCGATCTTCAGCTCGGTCTGGGAAACCTTGACCTTGCCGGTCAGGCCCAGGCTGGAGTAATCGTTCACCGCTTGAGCGTTCTTGCCGCTGGAGGAGTGAGTCGGGAAAACGGTGCCGCCAGCAGATGTGGTGGTCGCGCCGTTGGTGCCGCCACCGGAATCCAGGCGCACGCCCAGCAAACCGATCGCATCCAGACCGAAACCTACAGTGCCTTCGGTGTAGCCAGAGGTGAAGTTGAAGATGAAGCCTTGGCCCCACTCTTCCTGCTTGTTCTGGGCTTTGGCGGCTTTGGTATCACTGTCACGGTTATCGGTATTGATATAGAAGTTACGCAGCCCCAAGGTGGCCTTGCTGTCTTCGATGAAACCGGCGGCGCCTGCCTGCTGCGCCAAAACCCCTACGGCCACAGCCAGGGCCAAGGTGGACTTGTTCATGTTTCGCTCCTCTCGTTTCTAATTCTTGTGGTTCCTGGCCCCGGATCGAACGCCCGGGTGCCACAGATGCGCGATTAGCGCCAGACCGTGACTGATAAGTCAATCGTAACGATCTGTGTCTACGACCATGGTCTAATCGCCGTAATTTGGTCCCTGCAGGGTAATGAATTACTCATAAACCCAAAAAGAATTGTTTAATTCTTTTTCATGCCTTTCAGGAATAAAGCTCGCCACTAATACGCTGAACGTCCCAGCGTAGACGCTCACGAGCTTATGACTGAAAAGATTTTTCCCACTCCCGCGGCCCATGATCCGATGCGTTTTGGGCGCAAAACGTCAAACAGGATCAAAAAAGCGACGCAATCATGGCTAAGAGCCTATCCTCCCGTCAATTTGTTACAGTTTTTGTATCGAAATGAAATTTTTCTGACATGTCCATAAAGCACAACGCCTCGATCCGGGGACCGAGGCGTTGCCGTTTGCGGGACGAGCGGAAGGCTCAGAGAGCCTTCTCGAAGATCTTCGAGTTGCGCTGATAGTTGTACAGCGAAGCCCTGGCCGACGGCAGGCGCTCGACGCTGCTGGGCACAAAGCCCCGCTCACGGAACCAGTGCGCGGTGCGGGTGGTGAGAACGAACAAGGTTTTCAGGCCCTGGGCCCGGGCCCGGGCCTCGATCCTTTCCAACAGTTCATCGCCACGTTTGCCATGGCGATATTCCGGGTTCACCGCCAGACAGGCCAGTTCGCCGGCATCGGAATCGGCAATCTGATACAAGGCCGCGCAGGCAATGATCATGCCCTCGCGCTCGACCACGCTGAACTGTTCGATCTCGCGCTCCAGCACCTCGCGGGAACGCCGCACCAGGATGCCCTGCTCTTCCAGCGGACTGATCAGATCCAGCAACCCGCCGACGTCTTCAATCGCCGCCTCGCGCACCCGCTCGAACTGCTCTTGGGCCACCAGGGTGCCGCCGCCATCACGGGTGAACAGCTCGGTCAACAGCGCGCCATCTTCGGCATAGCTGACGATATGGCTGCGCCCCACCCCGCCACGGCAGGCCTCGGCGGCGGCATCCAGCAGTTCGGCCTGGTAGTTGCTGCCCAGGCGCTGCAGGTGGGCCGGCACCTGTTGCGGACGCAGTTCGCGCACCAGCTTGCCGTTTTCATCCAGCAACCCGGGGTCGGCACCGAACAGCAGCAGCTTGTCGGCACCCAGGTCGATGGCGGCGCGGGTCGCCACGTCCTCACAGGCCAGGTTGAAGGTTTCACCGGTGGGCGAATAACCCAGGGGCGACAGCAGCACGATGGAGCGTTCATCCAGCAGGCGGTTGATGCCCTTGCGATCGACCCGGCGCACCTCGCCGGTGTGATGGAAATCGACGCCTTCCAGCACCCCGATCGGACGCGCCGTCACCAGGTTGCCGCTGGCCACCCGCAACCGCGAGCCCTGCATCGGCGAAGAAGCCATGTCCATGGACAGGCGCGCCTCAATGGCAATGCGCAGCTGGCCGACGGCGTCGATCACGCACTCCAGGGTCGCCGCATCGGTGATGCGCAGGCCGTGATGGTAATGCGGCGTCAGGCCACGAGCCGCCAGGCGCGCTTCGATCTGCGGGCGGGAACCGTGCACCAGCACCAGACGCACCCCCAGGCTGTGCAGCAGCACCAGGTCGTGAACGATATTGCCGAAGTTGGGGTGTTCAACACCGTCGCCGGGGAGCATGACCACAAAGGTGCAATCCCGGTGAGCGTTGATGTAGGGAGACGCGTGGCGAAGCCAATTGACGTATTCGGGCATGAACCTGAGCCTGTAAATAAATAGCAGCCTATAAAAGGACGAAACGGAAAACGCACAGCGGGCTGATGGTTATCGTCGGAACAGGCTTGGCAACACGCTTACTCTCCTCAATGGGTACGGACAGGAACACCGGCAATTTACTTAAAGCTGGGCCGGTGTCAGGCAGTAATGTTCGATCAATTCTCGTAATAGATGCACGGTAGGCTGCAAGCGTGACATTTCGAGGTATTCCCCCGGCTGGTGGGCACAGGCGATATCACCCGGACCGAGCACCAGGGTCTCGCAGCCAAGGCGCTGAAGATAAGGCGCTTCGGTGCCAAACGCTACTGCTTCGGCGCGATGCCCGGTCAACCGCTCCGCCACCCGCACCAGCTCCGCGTCCTCGGGCTGCTCGAACGGCGGCACGGCGGGAAACAGCGGGGCATAGTCGATCTGCACTTCATGGCGCTGGGCAATCGGCGCCAGCTTCTGACGAATGGCCTCGCGCAACAGCTGCGGGTCCATGCCCGGCAAGGGGCGCAGGTCGAACTCCAGGGAACACTGGCCACAAATGCGATTGGGATTGTCGCCACCATGGATGCAGCCGAAGTTCAGGGTCGGCTGCGGCACGCTGAACTGCGGATTGCGGTACTCGCGTTGCCACAGCAGCCGAAGCCCCCGCAGCTCGCCGATGGCGTCGTGCATCGCTTCCAGGGCACTGCGGCCCAGGCTCGGGTCGGAGGAGTGCCCGCTGCGCCCGAGGATATCGATGCGCTCCATCATCACCCCCTTGTGCAGACGGATCGGCTTGAGCCCCGTGGGTTCGCCGATCACCGCCGCGCGCCCCAGGGGACGCCCGGCTTCCGCCAGGGCCCGCGCCCCGGCCATGGAGCTCTCTTCGTCGCAAGTGGCCAGGATCAGCAGCGGCTGCTTGAACGGCTGCTCGAGCAACGGCCGCACTGCTTCGATGATCAGGGCGAAGAAGCCCTTCATATCGCAACTGCCCAGACCGACCCAGCGACCGTCGACTTCGGTCAGTTTCAGCGGATCGGTCTGCCACAACGCGGCGTCGAACGGCACGGTGTCGCTGTGCCCGGCCAGTACCAGTCCACCAGGACCACTGCCGTAGCTGGCCAGTAGGTTGAACTTGCCGGGGCTGACCGGCTGGATATCGCAGTTGAACCCCAGGTCGCCGAGCCAGCCGGCCAGCAAGTCGATCACCTCACGGTTGGACTGGTCCAGCGCAGGCTGGGTGCAGCTCACCGACGGCGCGGCGATCAGTGCGGCGAACTGCTCCTTCAAGGACGGCAATGGCATGAGCTGGCTCCGGAAATCCCAAGATGAGCAGCATCATAGAGGCATCGGGCGAGAGGAAGGAACCGTCGTGGCGCCTCCACGCGCCCGGTCCTGTACACTGCACGGCCTTGGCAGCCAACTCTTCCTCCGGCTGCACTCCCGATCCTGGATTTTCCGGCCATGCAGAAAGAAACCGAAATCAAACTCCGCGTCAGCCGCGAAACCCTCGCCGCCCTGCGCGAGCACCCGCTCCTGAAAAAACGCAACAAAAGTGGCTGGGAACGCCGTGAGCTGATGAACCAGTACTTCGACACCCCAGAACGCGATCTGGCCCGGGCCAAAGTCGCCCTGCGCCTGCGCCGCGACGGTGACGCGGTGATCCAGACCCTCAAGACCAGCGGTCAGAGCGTCGCCGGCCTGTCCGAGCGCAACGAATACGACTGGCAACTGGCCAAGGCCAAGCTCGACCTGAAGAAACTCGACGGCGAATGCTGGCCCGACGCCCTCGCCGAGCTGGACAAAAAGACCCTCAAGCCGCTGTTCACCACCGACTTTGTCCGCGAGCGTGCAGAAATCGCCTGGGGCCGGGGCAAGACCAAGGTGGTGATCGAAGCCGCCCTGGACCTGGGCCAGGTGATTGCCGGCAAGCACAAGGAAGAAATCTGCGAGCTGGAGCTGGAACTGCGCGAAGGCGAACCGGCCGCGCTGCTGGAACTGGCCGCGGAACTGGCCCTCACCCTGCCGTTGATGCCCTGCGACATCAGCAAGGCCGAGCGCGGCTATCGCCTGTTCGATGCAGGCAGCTACTCCCTGAGCCTGCCGGCGCCACAGCTGAGCGCCGAAACCCCGCTGGACGACGCTTTCGCCGCCCTGGCCTGGCATCTGCTGGGCAGCAGCCAGCGCCTGGCCGAACAGTATCGTTTCAACGGCCACTGGCGCCTGCTGCAGGACTGGGTGGACAACCTCGCCGAACTGCGGGCCCTGGCCAGCAGCCTGGGCCAGGCCGCGCCGCGCCAGTCCACTGCCGAACTGCGCAGTGCCCTGGATGCCCTGCTGGAAGACTGGCGCCCGCTGGTGCAAGCCGGCCTCGACGATGAAGACGTGCGCAAGGCCGCGCCGGAGCAATTCATCGAAGAGCTGCAGGACGTGCGCTGGGGCCTGTTCTCCCTGAACACTTCGCGCTGGCTGCTGGCCCGCTCCTGGACTGCCGAGCGCAACACCCGTGGCAACCGCCAGGGCGCGGCGCAACTGGGCAGCTGGCTGCCACGCCTGCTGGCCGAAGAAGCCACCTCGCTGCAACTGCCGCGCTACCAGCAGCAGCCCGAAGACCTGGCCGAGCAACTGCCACGGATCGAACGCATCCAGGCCTGGTTGCACCATGCCCGCGCCGCACTGGACATCGCCGAGCTGGACCGCCTCTACGGTGAACTGAACAAGCTGGCCCAACTGGCCAACGAACCGATCACCGACGAAGCCCTCGATGCTCGCAAGCAGCAAGCCATCGCGGTGTTCCAGAACCGCGCCTGGAAGACCCTGCTGCGCCTGTAATCGCTCGCCCTCAGCGCAATACCGGCAGGCTGGTGGTGGACTTGATCTCCGACAGGGCGACGATCGAGTTCACCTCCTGAATGCCGGGCACCATGGACAGCTTCTCGAAGAAGAACCGCTCGTAGGCTTCGATATCCGCCGTCACGATTCGCAACAGGAAGTCCACCGCCCCCATCAGCACATAACACTCCAGCACCTCGGGAAAACCGCGAATGGCTTCGGTGAACTCGGTGAAGTTGGAGCGTCCATGGGCGTTGAGCTTGACCTCGGCAAAGATCTGCGTGTTCAGGCCGATCTTCTTGCGGTCGAGCAAGGTCACCTGACCGCGAATCACCCCTTCATCCTTCATGCGCTGAATCCGTCGCCAGCAAGGCGACTGGGACAACCCCACCTGTTCGGCAATCTGGGCGCTGGAAAGCGACGCGTCGTCTTGCAGCAACGCCAGGATCCGGCGATCGTAGGCATCCAGCTCGCTTTGCATAATCAACCCCTAAAATTATTAAAAGTCGAATTATCTAATTCGAAAACAGGCGAATTGTCTGCATCTTAGATAAGAAAAACCCGAAACCGAATGTAAAAATTTCTCCACTGACCTGGAGACCGCCATGCCCTTTCACAGCCCCGCCCCGAGCCCTGCGACCCGCGCCGATGTCTGGAACCCCGACAATGCCCCGTGCCACGTGCACTACCAGCTGCTCGCCGATGTCGAGGCCGACGTGCTGTGCCGGGTACTCAACCATTTCGCCCTGCAGCTCCTGGTGCCGCACCGGGTCGCGGTCATCCAGCAGGACGACACGCTGCATATGGAAGTGGAGCTCGCGGGCCTGAGCTGGCACCGGGCCCGGGTGATCGGCGACAAGCTGCGCAACCTGATCAGTGTCAGCTCGGTGGAGCTGCAATTGGTGGAGGCCTCGCGCCTGCAGGCCGCTGGCTGAGGCCGGTAAAACCCTGCAACCCTTGGCCGGCGGCCATGCCGTCCGATGCGACTATTCTTGGCAGTTTGCGACCAGAGACCCGACTCTGGGCCACGCTGCCGAGGAGTCCCCATGAACGCCGCCCAGGTGTCCCCGGACCGCTGGCTGGATCTCAGCGAGCTGCTGAGTGAGCTGCTGGCCCAGCAGCGCATCAGCCAGGACGCCGCCGAACAGGCCATGAGCGCCGCTCGCCAGGGGGCCGACCCGAGCCTGCATCCTCTTGAGTTCATCGCCAGCCGGCAGTTGCCCGACCGACAGCACCCTGGGCAACACCTGGATCTGGACAGCCTCACCGCCTGGCTGGCGCGGCAGGCGGGGCAGCCCTACCTGCGCATCGATCCGTTACGGATCGACGTGGCCGGCATCACCCCCTTGATCTCCTTCGCCTTCACCCAACGGCACAAGATCCTTGCCGTGGCGGTGGATGCCCACAGCGTTACCGTGGCCAGCGCCCAGCCCTATGTCAGGAGCTGGGAGGCCGATCTGGTCCATGTGCTCAAGCGCCCGATCCGCCGGGTCGTGGCCAGCCCGGCGGATATCCAGCGCCTGACCCTGGAGTTCTATCGCCTGGCCAAGTCGGTCAGCGGCGCCAGCAGCGAACAGAAGACCAGCGGCCCCGGCAGCTTCGAACAACTGCTCAAGCTGGGAGCCAACGATCAGGCACCGGATGCCGACGACGCCCACATCGTCAACATCGTCGACTGGCTGTTCCAGTACGCCTTCCAGCAACGGGCCAGCGACATTCATATCGAACCACGCCGCGAACACGGCACCCTGCGCTTTCGCATCGACGGTGTGCTGCACAACGTCTATCAGTTTCCGCCCCAGGTCACCCTGGCCATGGTCAGCCGCCTCAAGAGCCTGGGACGCATGAACGTCGCAGAAAAGCGCAAACCCCAGGACGGCCGGATCAAGACCCGCCCTCCCGAAGGCAGCGAAATCGAGCTGCGCCTGTCGACCCTGCCCACGGCCTTCGGCGAAAAACTGGTCATGCGCATCTTCGATCCCCAGGTGCTGCTCAAGGACTTCGACCAACTGGGCTTTGGCGCCGAGGACCTGAGCCGCTGGCAGGCCATGACCTCCCAGGCCCACGGCATCATCCTGGTCACGGGGCCCACCGGTTCGGGCAAGACCAGCACCCTCTACACCACCCTGAAGCAGCTCGCGACGCCTGAAATCAACCTCTGCACCATCGAGGACCCGATCGAGATGATCGAACCGGCATTCAACCAGATGCAGGTCCAGCCCAACATCGACCTGAGTTTTTCCAGCGGCGTACGGGCCCTGATGCGCCAGGACCCGGACATCATCATGATCGGCGAGATCCGTGATCTGGAAACAGCGGAAATGGCCATCCAGGCCGCGCTCACCGGGCACCTGGTGCTGTCCACCCTGCACACCAACGACGCCCCGGCCGCCATCAGCCGCCTGCTGGAACTGGGCGTGCCGCACTATTTGCTCAGGGCCACCCTGGTCGGGGTCATGGCCCAGCGCCTGGTGCGCACCCTGTGCCGACACTGCAAGGCCCCCGCCGCACTCGCCAGCGACGACTGGCAGAACCTGATCCATCCCCGGCAAGCGCCACCACCGCGCCAGAGCATGCGCGCCGTGGGCTGCGCCGAGTGTCGGGGCACCGGCTACCACGGACGCACTGCGGTCTACGAAGTCATGCCCTTGAGCGCCGCGCTCCGGGCCCTGATCCGAAGCGACCTCGATCTCGCCGATCTGCGCCGTCAGGCCGCCGAGGACGGCATGCACAGCCTGCGCCAGGTCGCCGCACGCAAACTCGCCGAAGGCCTGACCAGTTTCGAGGAGGTATTGCGGGTCACGCCGCAGAACCCGGACGGATAACCGAGCACTCGACCAGCGGCGAACCGCGAGCGCTGGACTACGCTTCAGTTACCGCCAAAACGAGCAGGAAGCCAGGCATGAATATTCGTCAAAACATGATCGCCTCCGGGGTTCTCAGCCTACTGGCCATTGCCCTGGTGGCGGGCCTCGGTCTGTGGGGACAATCGCGCCTGGCCGGCGCCCTGCAGGACAATGAACTCAATGCCAGCGCCCTGCGCAACCACCTGGAAGCGGACATGATGCACGACGCCCTGCGGGCCGATGTGCTGGAGGCGCTCAGCAGCGAACCCGGCGACACTGCGGCCGGCGAGGAGGTGCGTAGCAGCCTGCGGGAACACGGCGAGTGGTTCCGCAAGGCTCTGGCGGAAAACGCCAAACTGCCCCTGGCGCCGGATATCCGCGATGCCATCAGCGAGCTGCAGCCGGTCCTGGAGAGCTACATTCACGCCGCCGAAAGCATCGCCGAACAGGCCCTCAAGGATCCGCAGGCGGCACGCCAGCACATGCAGGAGTTTTCCCAGCGCTTCAGCGAAGTGGAATCCCGCAACACGGCACTGAGCAGCAAGATCGAAGCCAGCTCCGCCCAAACTCGCCAGGACAGTGAACATGCCGTGCGCCAGGCGGCCGGGTGGCTGATTGGCGGCAGCCTGATTGCCGCCCTGATCCTGTGCCTGCTGACCCGCCAGTTGCTCATCCGGGTACTCAAGCCCCTGGAGAAGTCCGTCGCCACCGCCCGGGCCATCGCCCAGGGCAACCTGACCACCGTCATCAGTATCGACAGCCGGGACGAAGCGGGGCAGTTGCAGCAGGCCCTGGGTGAAATGCAGGACAACCTGCGGCAGATGATCACCACCATCCGCCACGAGAGCGAGGAGCTGCGAGGACGCTCCCACAGCCTCAGCGACACCTCACTGGGCATTGCCGACGGCGCCACCGAGCAGGCCGACGGCGCCACCAACATGGCCGCCGCCATGGAACAGATGATCAGCAACATTGCCCAGGTTGCCGAGCATGCGCGCAACGCCCAGAGCATCGCCGCCCAGTCCGAATCCCTGGCCGGCAGCGGTGGCCAGGTCATCCTAGGGGTGGTGGACGGCATGAGCCACATTGCCGAAGCGGTGAACAATTCGTCCCAGAGCATCACCGCCCTGGGACAGTCCTCGGAAGAGATCCACTCGATCATCCAGGTGATCAATGGCATTGCCGAGCAGACCAATCTGCTGGCCCTGAACGCCGCCATCGAGGCGGCCCGGGCCGGCGAGGCCGGACGCGGATTTGCCGTGGTCGCCGACGAGGTGCGCAACCTGGCGGCGCGCACCGCGCAATCCACCCGGGAGATCACCGGCATGATCCAGCGCATCCGCGAAACCACCGAACAGGCGGTCAGCAGCATGCAAACCGGAGTCAGCCGGGTCAACGACGGAGTGCACATGGCCCAACAGGCGGGGACGTCGATCAACGAGATTCGCCAGGGCGCCCAGCGCTCGGCACTGATGGTGGAAGAGATTTCCCACACCATCGGCGAACAGTCCAAGGCCGGCAGCGAAGTGGCCCAGCGGGTGGAAATGATCAGCCAGGTGGCACGGCGCAACAGCCAGGCCATGCGGGACCTGACCCTCACGGTGGAGCAGATGGAAAACTCCGTGGCCACTTTGCAGACGTCGGTCACCCGCTTCCAGCTTTGAGCGGATCGAAGCGGTGTTGTGTGTCCTGATGATGCAAGGGCCCAGGTATCCCAACGTCAGAACGGGCAGCCCCCTACACTCGTGCTCACCGTCCCCTTGAGCAATGACTGAGCAGGTGAATGTGATGCAGATCGGAAGCGTACTGTTACTTTTCGTCGCCCTGGCGGTAGCTCTGGTGTTCATGGGCTTCAAGGTCGTGCCCCAAGGCTATCAATGGACCGTGGAGCGCTTCGGCCGCTACACCAACACCCTCAAGCCGGGGCTGAACATCATCATTCCGGTGATGGACCGCATCGGTCGCAAGATCAACGTCATGGAAAGCGTGCTGGACATCCCTCCCCAGGAAGTCATCACCGCCGACAACGCCACGGTGCAAATCGACGCCGTGTGCTTCTTTCAGGTGGTCAACACGGCCCAGGCCGCCTACGAGGTCAACAACCTCGAGCACGCCATCCGCAACTTGCTGCAGACCAATATCCGCACCGTGCTCGGGTCCATGGAACTGGACGCGATGCTCAGCCAGCGTGACGGCATCAACGAGAAACTCCTGCGCACCGTCGACGAAGCCACCGCGCCCTGGGGCATCAAGATCACCCGGATCGAAATCAAGGACATCAGCCCTCCTGCCGACCTGATGGCGGCCATGTCCGGGCAGATGAAGGCCGAACGGGTCAAGCGCGCACAGATCCTCGAAGCCGAAGGCCTGCGGGCGGCGGCCATCCTCACGGCCGAAGGCAAGAAACAGGCGCAGATTCTGGAAGCCGAGGGCGAGCGCCAGGCGGCGTTCCTCGAATCCGAAGCCCGGGAGCGTCAAGCCGAAGCCGAAGCCCGGGCGACCCAGGTGGTGTCCGAGGCGATCGCCAGCGGCAACGTTCAGGCGATCAACTACTTCGTGGCGCAAAAGTACATCGATGCCCTGGGCAAGCTGGCGGCCGCCAACAACAGCAAGGTGATTCTGATGCCGCTGGAGGCCAGTCAGGTGATCGGCGCCGTGGGCGGCATTGGCGAAATCGTCAAGGCCACGTTCGACGGCAAGAAAGGCTGAGGCACGCACCATGCTGGCATACCTGCAAACCCTGTCGTTCTGGGACTGGCTCGCCCTGGGCACCCTCCTGCTGATCTTCGAGGTGTTCGGTGCCGGCGGCTATCTGCTGTGGATCGGACTGGCAGCCGCTTTCGTCGGGGCCCTGACCTTCCTGATTCCCGGGCTGTCCTGGGAGGTGCAGTTTTTCCTGTTCGGCCTGCTGTCGGTGCTGACGGCCCTGTACTGGTGGCGACGCCAGCGCAGCGTGGTCCGCCCCAGCGACCAGCCGAACCTGAACCTGCGGGGCCAGGAACTGATCGGCAAGACCTTCGTCGTGCACCAGGCGATCATCGACGGCCGCGGCCGGATCAAGGTCGCCGACGGGGTGTGGATCGCCAAGGGCGCCGACGCGCCGGTGGGGGCCCGGGTGCGGGTGATAGGCCAGGAGGGCGCCGTCCTGCTGGTCGAAAACCTTGACTGACGGGTCACGGAACTCCGCTGGGGTATCTAGAATCAAACTGTGCAGATACCCCCCAGTTGGAGTCACCCATCATGCGTCTGAAAATAGCTGTCGCCACCCTTGCCCTGCTTTCCCTTCCCGTTGGTTCGGCAATGGCCGACACCTTCTGGCGTAACGTCATTTCCTCCGGTGCCACCACCGGTTCCACCTACCTGACCTTCAAGGATCACAAACTGATCGTCGCCGCTCAGGACGACGCCGGTAGCTTCGTGGCCAGCGAAGGCAGCATCCGCGGCCCTTACCTGGAAGCCGCCATGCAGAAAGTCCGCGCCGACAACCCCGGCCTCAAAGCCACCGACATGGAGCTGGCCAACGCCATCCTGGCCAAGAACGCCGTCGCCCAGGAGTAAGAACCGGCCCGGGAATCGCCGAACAGCAACGCCGACCTCTGGGTCGGCGTTTTTTTTGCCCGGACAACGGCCTATACGGGGGTCGAAGCCCGGGACACGGCAGCCAGGCCGGCCAGGGCATAACTCATCATGTGCTCGATCAACGCCGGCGGATCGAGCGCCAACCCGGGCAACACATGGCGCGTCAGCGGCTCATGGGCAATCAGCAGGAACAGGCAGGGCGCAAACACGCTGACCGCGCTGCGCAGCGTGGCCGGGTCGTCCGGTGGCAATTGCATGATCTGCCCGAGAATGTTGCGCACGATCTGCGCCTTGGGAAAGGCCTGCTGCTCCAGCACCTCCGGCAACACCGACGAGGGCGACAGCAGCTCGCGGGTCAGCACCTTCAGCGCCCAGCCCTCGCGCTGGTTGGCCAGCCCCTCGATCAGCACGGTGATGATGGCTCGCAGCTTGTCCTCGGCACGGTCCTGGCTCTCGCTCAGGGTGATCATGGTCTCGATCCGCAGCAGGCGGTCATGGGCCTCGCGCAACACCGCCCGATACAGGCCGTCCTTGTTCTCGAAGTGATAATTGACCGAGGCGTTGTTGGCCTTGGAGTTCTCGCAGATCTGCTTGCTGGTGGTGTTGGCGTACCCCAGCTCGGCAAACAGCTGGCCGGCCGTTTCCAGGATCTGCTGGCGAGTCGCCTGACCATCCTGGCGCGGTGCACGGGCCGCAGGCGTCTGCGGGGAAGCGGAAAGAGCCATGGCTTTCTCACTAAGTTAAATTCAAATTTGACTTTTGTTTATGCACTGCTTAGCTACAAAGCGCCAGTTTCTCGTGCAACCACGTTTGAGGGAGTACAGGAAGATGCCGGCCACTCGTCTAGTCAAGCCAAAGGATATCAGCATGGAAGCGCGCGTCATGACCCCCTTCACCTACTTCTCCCTGCCCATGCAGAAGCTGTTCCTACGCAACCAGGCCGCGGTCAGGAACAAGCCCTATGCCAAATATTTCCGCTCGGAAATGCGCGTGCCGCTGTCCGCCGTGCGCAAGATCCAGCAAGGCCCCATGGACCTCAAAGACACCCTGACCCCGAGTGTGGAGGACATCAATCGCCTGCTCGACCCGGACTTCGTCAGCGAAGAATCCGGCTACGCCCTGCTGCCGGGCCCGATGGCCTATGTGCAGAGCCGCAAGTTCTTCCCCGGCTGCAGCGCGCAGATGTTCAAGTGGTGGTTCATGTGGCACCCCGCGGAAGCGGAGCGCTACACCCTGTGGTTCCCCTACGCTCACGTGAGCAATCCATGCGTGAACCACCAGCGCTTGGGTGACGCGTCCTTGAGTTTCGAAGAGCGTTTGTACGGCAACACCTTCTGCGCCTCGGAATATGTCGGCGACCGCCTGATGCACCTGCATATCGATTTCAAGGAGCCGGCCAGCCTGGGCCTGGACGCCGACCTGTATCGCGAAGCGAAAATCGATGGCAGCGTCAGCGCCCTGATGAGTCTGGCCGAACATCCGCAGGTGCCGGTGTCACTGATGGTGCATCTGTTCAAGGAGGTCCCGGGCGGCATGTACCTGACCAGCCGCTACTGGGTCGGTTCGCACCCGTCGATGGCCCGCTTTCCCGGGGCAGAAAAAGCCTCGGCGCTGCTCAAGGAGAGTGGTTTCGGCGAAGCCGAGCTGGAAACCCTGGCCTATGAGTTCGCCGTTCACGACATGTGCGAGTTCAATCACCTGGCCAGCTTTCTGCCGGACCTGTATCGCGAGTTCGGTACCGCTTCAGCCTGAGAGTCCCATGTCATTGAGCCCGCATCATGTGCGGGCTCAATGCTGTAAAGAGATCAACGTTGTGCGCCAGAACAGACACCGTTGATCAGTAAATCAGTGAATTCCTCAATATCCTGTTCTGCAGTCAACTGCTCAGTCAGCAACCGATACCAGCAAAAACCGAAAATCATATCGAGCAGCAATTCGCGATTGGTGTCCTTGGGCAGCTCACCATTGCTGATGGCATTTTCCACCAGCTTTTTCGGCATCTCCCTTCTGCGCTCCATGAACTGATCCTTGAGCTGAGTCAGCGTCGCAGGATCCAGCTGGGCTTCGGCAATGACACAGCGAAACGCCTCGCCGCAAATGGTTTCCCGCCAGACTTTCCAGAGATTACGCAGCAAAAAGTCGAGATCGGCCTTGAACGAGCCGAGATCAGGAAACTTTCTCACCTGCTCGCTCTCGTTTTCATAGACTTCCGCGATCAACGCCGCTTTGTTCGACCACCACCGATAGATCGTCGGTTTGCTGGCACCCGCCCGGCGCGCGACCGACTCAATGCTGAGCCCGGAATAACCGCATTCCTTGAGGATCTCGATGGTGGAACTGAGGATGGCTTTGTGGGTATGCGGACTTCGCAAAGAGCCGATGGAGCTGCGAGATGGGGTACGAGCCACAATAAAAAATCTCCAGGCAGGGCGCTTGACAAACGCAACGCAGGGTATAGGATTCCCTCGAATCGAAATGAAACGGTCCGTTTCGTTTCATTCTTGAAAGAATCATGAAATTCTTGCACCGATCCATCTAGTTCTTGAAATTTCTCGTAAGGGTTGAGCGGATCAGGCCTTGTAACTCTGAGTTCCTCGAATTCGAGACTTGAAGCCTTTCCTCTAAAGAGACTGGATCGTCTGAAATTATTATTAAACGAAACGTTCCGTATCATAGCACAGAGAGGTGAAGAAAAACAGCTTTCGAGTGGGTTTTCCCCTCTTTGGAGCCTGCTGCAAAAACCCTCTGGGCTGAGGGTTTACGCGGTGCTGGCCAGAGTCGGGCAGCAAAAACTGTTTTCCGTATGTTTCAAGGGTGCTTCTGAGCAAGCACGACCCAGTTTTCTCAAAAAGAATGGAATCAAGAGGAAAATGAACGTGAAAAAAGTAGGCATTGTCAGCTATGGCGCGGCTGTTCCGGTATGCCGTCTCAAAGTTCAGGACGTCATCAACGTCTGGAAAAACACTGATCTGAAGCTGGTAGAGGAAAACCTCGGCGTCAGCGCAAGAGCGGTGCTGCAGCCGGATGAAGATGTCATCACCCTCGGCGTGCAAGCAGCGCAACGGGCCCTGGACAAAGTCCCCGGCCATGAGCTCCAGGCCCTCTATCTGGGCACCTGCACCAACCCCTACGATTCACGTGCCTCGGCCTCGATCATCCTGGAAATGCTCGGCAGCGGTTACGACGCCTATTGCGCCGACGTCCAGTTCGCCGGCAAGTCCGGTACTTCCGCCCTGCAGATCTGCCAGGCCCTGGTGGGATCCGGCATGACCAGCAGCGCCCTGGCCATCGGCGCCGACACCATCAACCGCAATACCGCACCCGGCGACCTGACCGAGTCCTATGCCGGGGCCGGGGCCGCGGCATTGCTGATCGGCAATCAGAACGTCATCGCCGAGTTCGACGCCAGCTTCTCCTGCGCCGCCGATATCGCCGACAACATCCGCCCCCAAGGCGATCGCTACATCCGTTCCGGAATGGGCCTGGGCTCGGACAAGAACAGCATCGGGCTGGAAGACCAGACCCGCCGCGCCGCCGAAGGCCTGATGGCCAAGCTGCATACCAGCGCCGCCGACTATGACTACGTGGTGTTCCAGCAGAACCTGGTGTCCACGCCCTACTCCCTGGGCAAGCACTTGGGCTTCAACACCAAGCAGATCGAACCGGGCATCTATGCCGGCGATGTGGGCGACACTGGCTCCGCCAGCCCGCTGCTCGGCCTGATCAACGTGCTGGACCAGGCCCGTCCGGGGCAGAAAATCCTCATGGTGTCCTATGGTTTCGGGGCCGGCAGTGACGCCATCGCCCTGACCGTCACCGACGCCATCGAGCAGTACCAGAAGCACAACAAACCCCTGCGCGAACTGCTCGAAGCCAAGACCTACGTCGATTACGGCACCTCCATCAAGTACGAATTCAAGTACCTGCGGGCTGACTACGCCCTGACCGCCTATCTCTGATTACGCCTGTCTACGCAAGGAGCATGCACATGTGCGCACGTCGTGTTGCAATCGTTTCGGCCGCCTATACGCCGAAGCCCGGAAGTTCACGAGTTCGGCAGACGTTCAAGGAAATGATCGTCGAGTCCGCCTATAAAGCCCTCAAGGACGCCAAGATGCATCCCCGGGAAATCCAGGGGGTCGCCTACGGCTATCACGGTGAAGGCATTTCCGAATATGGCGGCCTGGGGCCGACCATTTCCGACGCCCTGGGCATCAGTCCGGCGCCGACCTTCATGAGCACCGCCAACTGCACCAGCAGTTCGGTGTCGTTCCAGATGGGTCACCAGATGGTGGCATCCGGTGAGTACGACATCGTCCTGTGCGGTGGCTTCGAGAAAATGACCGATCACTTCAACTACGCCGAGTACATCGGCTCCAGCACTGAATGTGAATACGATTACTTCCTCGGCATCTCCCATACCGACGCCTTCGCCCTGGCCACCGCCGAGTACTTCCAGAAGTTCGGCTATGCCGGTCGCGAGGCCGATGTCCTGGCCACTTTTGGCCGGCAGATGCGCGTCTATGCCCACAACACCCCGACCGCCACCCGCTACGGCCAGCCGATTCCCACCCTGGAAGCGCTGAAGAACAGCGAAGCCTGCGGCTCGATGCTGGCCTGGGGCGAAGCCAGTGGCTGCGCGATCCTGGTGGCCGAGCACCTGGCCCACAAATACACCGACAAACCGGTGTTCGTCCGCGGCTGCGCCTACACCGGGGTCTCCCACTACTTCGGCACACGCTTCCACAACCCGACCCTGCACCATCCGGGCCTGCCCAAGGACGTGGGCATGGCCGTCTCGGCCAACTCCATCGCCTGCGCGGAAATTGCCTACAAGAAAGCCGGGATCACCGCCAAAGACATCGACGTGGCCCAGGTCTACGACCTGCTCGGCGCCGGGCTGATCCAGATGGAATCCATGGGCATCTGCGGCAAGGGCCAGGCCGGCGACTTCGTGCTCGAAGGCGGCATCGCCCTGGACGGCCAACTGCCGCTGAACACCGACGGCGGCAACATCGGCCGCGGCCACGCGTCCGGCTGCGACGGCATCCTGCACATCACCGAGCTGTTCCGGCAGCTGAGGGGTGAATCCGACAACCAGGTCAAGGGCGCACGCATCGGCGTGTCGCAGAACCTTGGCGGTTATGCGGCGCACAACTCAGTGATTGTCCTCTCGAACGACTAAGGAGCCCGGACCATGTCCATGTACCCAGAACAGATCCACAGAATGACCACTGCCAGCATGCTTCGCGAATGGCGCGAGCATGGCGGCAAATACCGCCTCGAAGGCAGCCAGTGTGAAGAATGCAACGAGATCTTCTTCCCCCGGCGTACCGTCTGCGGCGCCTGCAACTCCCTGAGCGTGAAGCCTTACCGCTGCAAGCGCACGGGCAAGATCGAAGTCATGGCCCACGCCGAGAACCCGGTCCTGGCCGCCATGGGTTATGGCGAAACCGTGCCGCGCATGATGGCCATGGTGCGCCTGGATGACGGTCTGGTGATCGCCTCGGAAATCGTCGACATCTGCGACCCGCAACAGCTGAAAGTCGGCGCGCCGGTGCGCATGGTGATTCGCAAGCACGTGCGCGAAAGCAACCTGGCCTGGCAATACGCTTATAAGTTCGTACTGGATATATAAGTTGTTGTTCAAGGTGCCTTTATATAAGGCACCTTGAAGTTAGCCATTAAAATAAAATCCAACTTAAAAGTTACATCAACGGCCGCTTCACGCCTCGAAGTTGCCTTAAGGTCCTGATTTCCTTTAGGGCCTACAGATTCCTGTGCCTATGAACGGGGACTTTCCCCACCCTTAACTTATTGGCTTACTTAGAGCCAAGGACCCATCATGTCTACTCTTTGCCTCCCACACGTCATGTTTCCGCAACACAAGATCACTCAACAACAGATGATTGATCACCTGGAGAACCTGCACGGCGACCATCCGCGCATGGCCCTGGCCAAGCGCATGATCGCCAACACCGAAGTCAACGAGCGCCATCTGGTGCTGCCGATCGACGAACTGGCGGTGCACACCGGCTTTACCCACCGCAGCATCGTCTACGAGCGTGAAGCCCGGCAGATGTCGTCCGCTGCGGCGCGCCAGGCCATCGAGAATGCCGGCTTGCAGATCAGCGACATCCGCATGGTGATCGTCACCTCCTGCACCGGCTTCATGATGCCGTCGCTGACCGCGCACCTGATCAACGACCTCGGCCTGCCCAACTCCACCGTGCAACTGCCCATCGCCCAGCTGGGCTGCGTTGCCGGCGCCGCGGCCATCAACCGGGCCAACGATTTCGCCCGGCTCGATGCGCGCAACCACGTGCTGATCGTGTCCCTGGAGTTCTCTTCGCTGTGCTATCAGCCGGACGACACCAAGCTGCACGCCTTCATCTCCGCGGCCCTGTTCGGCGATGCGGTGTCGGCCTGCGTGCTGCGCGCCGATGACCAGGCCGGCGGCTTCAAGATCAAGAAGACCGAGTCGTTCTTCCTGCCCAAGAGCGAGCACTACATCAAGTACGACGTGAAGGACACCGGCTTCCACTTCACCCTCGACAAGGCGGTGATGAACTCCATCAAGGATGTGGCGCCGGTGATGGAGAAGCTCAACTACGACAGCTTCGAACAGAACTGCGCGCACAACGACTTCTTCATCTTCCACACCGGCGGCCGCAAGATCCTCGACGAACTGGTGATGCACCTGGACCTGGCCTCGAACCGGGTGGCGCAATCGCGCAGCAGCCTGTCGGAAGCCGGCAACATCGCCAGCGTGGTGGTGTTCGACGTGCTCAAGCGCCAGTTCGATTCCAATCTGAATCAGGGCGACATCGGCCTGCTGGCGGCCTTTGGCCCGGGCTTTACCGCAGAAATGGCGGTGGGCGAGTGGACCGCCTGAGGTAGCGCCCTGCGTCTGTCCGACCCGAGGTTGCCGGGCTGCATGGCCACCTCGGGTCGCACCCTCACGGCGCACCGCGCCGGGTTCATGGTTTCACAAGGAAGCTGAGCGATGAACGCTGGAATACCAACCACGGCTGCCGACAGCCGTTACGAAAGAACCATGGTGCTGCTGCTGTCACTGAGCTTCGGGCTGGTGGGGCTGGACCGCTTCATCATCCTGCCGCTGTTCCCGGTGATCATGCACGACCTGCAACTGGACTATCAGGACCTGGGCTACCTGTCCGCCGCACTGGCCTTCACCTGGGGACTGTCCGCCCTGGGCATGGGCAGCGTGATCGAGCGCCTGGGCACCCGCCGCGTGCTGGTGATCTCCATCACCGTACTGTCGCTGCTGTCCGGCTTCTCCGCGCTGGCCACCGGGGTACTCGGGCTGGTCATCTTGCGCGGGCTGATGGGCATCTGCGAAGGCGCCTTCACCCCGACCAGCATCATTGTCACCAACGAAGTCTCGCGCCCCGACCGGCGCGGACTGAACCTGGGCATCCAGCAGGCGCTGTTTCCGATTCTCGGCCTGTGCCTGGGGCCGCTGATCGCTGCCGGCCTGCTGCAACTGACCGGTTCCTGGCGTGCGGTCTTCGCCATCATCGCCCTGCCCGGCCTGCTCCTGGCCGGCTACCTGTGGAAGGCCTACCGGCCGCTGCCGGCAACGCCCCGTACAGGGGCCGACGCCAGCGCCGGGCGCCAATGGCTGGCGGCCTTCAAGAGCGGCAACGTCAGCCTGAACATCCTCATCATGTTCTGCATCCTCACTTGCCAGTTCGTGCTTTGCGCCATGCTGCCCAGCTACCTGACCGACCATCTGCACCTGCAGAACCTGTCCATGGCCCTGGTCATCTCGGCCATCGGCCTGGGCGGCTTCATCGGCCAGCTGATCATTCCCGGCCTGTCCGACCGCCTCGGGCGCAAGCCGGTGGTGTCGATGTGCTTCATGACCAGCAGCACCCTGGTGGGCCTGCTGATCGTCAGCCCGGCGATTCCCTGGCTGCTGTTCCTGCTGCTGTTCCTGCTGTCGTTTTTCAATTTCAGCCTGATCTGCATGACGGTCGGCCCGCTGACCAGCGAATCCGTGGCCCCCGCCCTGTTGCCGACGGCGACCGGGATCGTCGTGGGTTTCGGCGAGATCCTCGGCGGCGGATTGTCCCCGGCGGTGGCCGGGTTTGCCGCCAGCCATTTCGGCCTCCCGTCGATCCTGTACGTGGCCCTGAGCGGCAGCCTGGCCGGCCTGTTCCTGTCATTGCTGCTCAAGGACAGTGCGCGCCAGCCCCAACGCGCGCTGGCCTCCGGGCCGTTGCCTATCCTCCCAGCCCGCTTGCCCCTCAAGGACTAGAGAATCATGGACGATTACCTGCTGTTGCTGGATGTCTGCCACAAGGATCAGCGCGCCATCGGGCTGTTCGATTTTCACAATGGCCAGAGCCTGCGCGCCCTTTCCGAACATGGCGGACTGTACGAAACCCTGCAGTTCTGCGCCCGTCGCCATCTGAGCTGGAGCGAGCACCTGCGCAGCCTCCCGGCCCATCCCCGGCTGCCTGTCGAAGGCCTTGTGCAAGGACCGCTGCGTCCGCCGCTCAAGCCCAGCGACAACCTGCTGGCCCAGGTCTGCGAGGTCACCCTGAACACCCCGCACACGCACCAGGGCTGGTTCTACAAGGGCAACGGCAACCTGCTCAAGACCGATGGCGAGGCGCTGACGATCCCCTACCACGCCCTGAGCATCAGCAGTCAGCCGGGGGTGGTCTGCGTGTACCTGGTGGATCACTTCAAGCAACTGCGGTTTGTCGGATTCAGCCTGGGCCAGGACATCCACGACCCGCTGCTGAGCCGCCAGGACGCCAGTTCCTGCGCGCAATCGCGGCTACGCCAATGCGCCATCACCCCGGCGCTGATCCTTGGCGAACTGCAGCACAGCCTGTCACTCAATGTCCGGGTGGAACGCCAGGGCGCGCAGTTGTCCTACCTCAGCTACCACCTGGATCTGCAGAACTGGTGGGCGATTCGCAAGTACTCCCAGACGTTCCTCGAACAGCACGAGCAGTTCCTGCAACCGGGCATGGTCCACTATGTGTTCCACAGCGCCAGCCGGCGCGAGAACGAACTGCAGTTGCAGCACGGCGACTGGCTGGACCTGGACTGCCCGGAGCTGGAGCTGGGCCTGAGCAACCAGGTCAGCGAGGAAGAGCTGCTGCACCTCTACCCCCTGGAGAGTCAGCCACACCGGGGCCGCGCCCACGGCACCCGCCCGACGCGGCTACGCCAGCACTACTGAGGCGGACTCAGCGATAGGCCGCCACCGGGACACAGGCACAGAACAGGTTGCGGTCACCGTAGACGTTGTCCACCCGGTTCACCGTCGGCCAGTACTTGTGGGCCCGGGTGTGGGCACTGGGCAGCACCGCCTGTTCGATGCTGTAAGGCCGCTCCCAGGTCCCGGCGATATCCGCCAGGGTATGGGGCGCGCCCTTGAGCGGATTGTCCTCGGCCGGCCAGTTGCCCTCCTGGACCTGGGCGATCTCGGCGCGGATGCTCAGCATGGCCTCGACAAAGCGATCCAGCTCGGCCTTGGACTCGCTTTCGGTGGGCTCCACCATCAAGGTACCCGGCACCGGGAACGACATGGTCGGGGCATGGAAGCCGTAGTCCATCAGGCGCTTGGCCACATCCTCCTCGCTGATGCCGGTCAGGGCCTTGAGCGGTCGCAGGTCGAGAATGCATTCATGGGCCACCCGGCCATTACGCCCGCTATAGAGCACCGGGAAGGCTCCGCTCAGCTGATCGGCGAGGTAATTGGCGGCCAGAATCGCCACTTCGCTGGCATCCGCCAGTTGCGGCCCCATCAGGGCGATGTACATCCAGCTGATGGGCAGGATGCTGGCGCTGCCCCAGGGCGCCGCGCTGACCGCGCCGTTGTCCGCCAGCGGTCCGTCGATCGGCACCACCGGGTGATTGGCGACAAAGGGTGCCAGATGGGCGCGCACGCCGATCGGCCCCATGCCCGGCCCACCGCCGCCGTGGGGAATGCAGAAGGTCTTGTGCAGGTTCATGTGGGAGACGTCGGCGCCGATGTCCGCCGGCCTGGCCAGGCCCACCTGGGCGTTGAGGTTGGCGCCATCCATGTACACCTGGCCGCCGTGGCTGTGGATAACTTCGCAGACCTGGCTGATGCCCTCCTCATAGACACCGTGGGTCGACGGATAAGTCGCCATCAGGCAGGACAGGCGATCGCCGGCTTCGGCAGCCTTGGCCTTCAGGTCCTGGAGATCGACGTTGCCGGACTCGTCGCACTCGACGATCACCACCTGCATCCCGGCCATCTGCGCCGACGCCGGATTGGTGCCATGGGCCGAGGCCGGTATCAGGCAGATGTGCCGCCCGCCTTGCTGGCGGCTCTCGTGGTAGCGACGAATCGCCAGCAACCCGGCGTACTCGCCCTGGGCCCCGGAGTTGGGCTGCATGCAGACCGCATCGAAACCGGTGATGGCGCACAGCCAACGCTCCAGTTCCTCGATCATCAAGGTGTAACCGACGGCCTGCTCCCGCGGGGCGAAAGGGTGCAGGTTGGCGAATTCCGGCCAGGTGATGGGGATCATCTCGCTGCTGGCGTTGAGCTTCATGGTGCAGGAGCCCAGGGGGATCATCGATTGGTTGAGCGCCAGGTCCTTGTTCTCCAGCTGCTTGAGGTAGCGCAGCATCCGGGTTTCGCTGTGATGGCCGTTGAACACCGGATGGGTCAGGCAGGGGCTGCGCCGCAGCAGTTCGTCGGGCAGTCCCGACTCCAGCGCCTCGGCGTCCAGTTCAGCGACGTCCAGCCCGTGGTCGGCACCGAGAAACACATCCAGCAACCGGGCCACGGTGGTTTCGTCGCAGGTTTCATCCAGGCTCAGGCCCAGCCGGCCGCGCCCGAGAATCCGCAGGTTGATCTGCAGCGCCCTGGCGCTCTCGATGATCGCCGTCTGGCTGCCCCCGACCTCCAGGGTCAGGGTGTCGAAGAAGTGCCGGTTGACCCGGGTGATCCCCTTGCGCTCAAGGCCGGCGGCGAGAATGCAGGTCAGCCGGTGCACCCGCTGGGCAATGCGCTTGAGCCCCGCCGGACCGTGATAGACCGCATAGAAGCCGGCGATGTTGGCCAGCAGCACCTGGGCGGTGCAGATGTTGGAGTTGGCCTTTTCGCGACGAATATGTTGCTCGCGGGTTTGCAGGGCCATGCGCAGCGCCACCTGGCCCCGGGCATCCTTGGACACGCCGATGATGCGCCCGGGCATGGCGCGCTTGTACTCGTCACGGCAGGCGAAAAACGCCGCATGCGGACCGCCGTAGCCCATGGGCACGCCGAAGCGCTGGGAGGAACCCAGCACCACGTCGGCCCCCAGCTCGCCGGGCGGGGTCAGCAACAGCAGGCTGAGCAGATCGGCAGCGACACAGGCCAGGGCCTGCTGTGCGTGCAGGTGGTCGATCAGCGGCCGCAGATCGACGATCTCGCCGTGGGTATCCGGGTATTGCAACAGCGCGCCGAACACCTGGTGCGCGGGCAAGTTATCCACAGCGTCGACGATCAGTTCGAAGCCAAACCCTTCGGCCCGGGTACGCACCACGGAAATGGTCTGCGGATGGCAGTGTTCATCGACAAAGAACAGATTGCTTTTGGACTTGGTCACGCGCTTGGCCAGGGCCATGGCTTCGGCGGCCGCCGTCGCCTCGTCGAGCAATGAAGCGTTGGCCAGGTCGAGGCCGGTGAGGTCGATGGTCATCTGCTGGAAGTTGAGCAGCGCTTCGAGCCGGCCCTGGGCGATTTCCGGCTGGTAGGGCGTGTAGGCGGTGTACCAGCCGGGGTTCTCCAGCACGTTGCGCAGGATCACGGTGGGCGTCAGGGTGCCGTGATAGCCCATGCCGATCAGACTGGTCCAGACCTGGTTCTGCGCGGCATAGCCCTTGAGCCGGGCCAGGGCGGCCTGTTCATCCAGCGCCGGTGGCAGCTCCAGGGGGCGGTTGAAGCGGATTCCCGGCGGCACGGTCTGCTCGATCAGCTCGGTGCGGCTGCCCAGCCCGAGGCTGGCGAGCATCGCCTGCTGCTCCTCGGCATCGGGACCCAGGTGCCGGTTGAGAAAAGCGTTGGGCTCGCGTAACTGGCTCAGGGATGGCGACTGGGACATGGCAGGCTCTCCGATAAGCGGCGCTCAGCGTCGATGCAACAGGGTGCAAAGCAGCATAGCAGCCGATTCCACCGCTCGACGCACTGGCGTCCCGAGGCAATCGGTACCATCATGCAGGGCGTTCGCGCGCCAGCCCCGGCGCGCCTCAACCCTGCTTCCATCGTCCGCTTATCGGGTGTCCCACTGTCATGAGCCAACTGCCATTCCTGCCGTTCTCCAAACCCACCATCGATGAATCCACCATCGCCGCCGTCGGCGAAGTGCTGCGTTCGGGCTGGATCACCAGCGGTCCCAAGGTCCAGGCTTTCGAAGCCCAGCTTTCGGAGTTCTTCGGCGGACGCGCGGTACGCACCTTCAACTCCGGCACCTGCACCATGGAGATCGCCCTGCGCATCGCCGGCATAGGCCCCGGGGATGAAGTCATCACCACGCCGATTTCCTGGGTTGCCACCGCCAACGTGATTCTCGAAGTGGGCGCCACGCCGGTGTTCGCCGACATCGATCCGGTCACCCGCAACATCGACCTGGCCCAGGTCGAAGCGGCGATCACCCCGCGCACCAAGGCCATCATCCCGGTGTTCCTGGCCGGCTTGCCGGTGGACATGACTCGCCTGTACGCCCTGGCACAGAAACACGGCCTGCGGGTGGTGGAAGACGCGGCCCAGGCCCTGGGCTCCAGCTGGAATGGCCAGCGCATCGGCGCCGCTGGCGACTTCGTGTCCTTCAGCTTCCAGGCCAACAAGAACGTCACTTCGTCCGAGGGCGGCTGTCTGGTACTCAATACCCCGGAGGAAGTGCGCCTGGCGGAGAAGTACCGCCTGCAAGGCGTGACCCGCAGCGGCTTCGACGGCCTGGACGTGGACGTGCTCGGCGGCAAGTTCAACATGACCGACGTGGCCGCGGCCATCGGCCTCGGGCAGTTTGCCCATATCGAGGCGATCACCGCCCATCGCCGTGAGCTGGCCCGGCACTACTTCGAATGCTTCGGCAGCGACTTCGAGGCCCGCTATGGCGCCCAGCTACCGCCGGCGGATTTCAGCAACAGCAACTGGCACCTGTTCCAGCTGGTGCTGCCGGAGCGCAAAGACGGCAAGCCGGCCCGCGCCACCTTCATGGAGCAGATGCAGGAACGGGGGATCGGCATCGGCTATCACTACCCGCCGATTCATTTGCTGAGCCTGTACCGCGAGCGCGGTTTCAAGGAAGGGATGTTCCCGGTGGCGGAACGGGTCGGTCGACTGATCGTCTCGTTGCCGATGTTCACGGCCATGAACAAGGCCGACGTGGAACGTGCGGTGGCGGCCGTAAAAGAGGTGTTGCAGGCTTAAGCACCTGCGCGGGCCAGCCCGCTCCTGCAAAAACGGGAGCGGGCCTGCCTGCAGGAATGCCTTACTCGCCGATGGCGGCCTTGTAGCCGGCGGCGTCCAGCAGTTTCTCCAGATCGGCCGGGTTGCTTGGCTTGAGCTTGAAGATCCAGGCGTCGTAAGGCTCGCTGTTGAGCAGCTCGGGGCTGGTGCTCAGCTCTTCGTTGACCGCGATCACCTCGCCGGCAACCGGCGCATAGATGTCGGAAGCGGCTTTCACCGACTCCACCACACCGGCCTGGTCCCCTGCGCCAAACACGTTGCCGACTTCGGTCAGCTCGACGAACACCACGTCGCCCAGGGCTTCCTGAGCGTGGTCGCTAATACCCACGGTCACGCTGCCGTCGGCTTCCAGACGGGCCCATTCGTGACTATCGGCAAAACGCAGGTGGGCAGGGATATCGCTCATGTTCTGTGTCCTCAAGAAGAAGTGTCAGCGGCGCAATGCCGGCTGGAAATAGTTAGATCAAGGTCTTGCCGTGGCGCACGAAGGTCGGTTTGACCACCCGGACCGGGTACCACTTGCCGCGGATTTCCACTTCGGCACGGTCGGCGGTGGCCATCGGCACCCGCGCCAGTGCGATCGATTTACTCAGCGTAGGGGAGAAACTACCACTGGTGATCTCACCTTCGCCAACATCCGCGATGCGAACCACCTGATGCGCGCGCAAAACCCCACGCTCCTCCAGCACCAGGCCCACCAGTTTCTGCTTCACCCCGGATGCTCGCTCGGCCTCCAGGGCCGTGCGCCCGATGAATTTGCGCGAGGAAGGCTCCCAGGCAATGCTCCAGGCCATGTTTGCCGCCAGGGGCGAGACATCCTGGTGAATATCCTGACCGTAGAGGTTCATGCCGGCTTCCAGGCGCAGGGTATCCCGAGCGCCCAGGCCGATGGGCGAGATCCCCGCGCCCACCAGGTCGTTGAAGAAGCCCGGCGCCTGGTCGGCGGGCAGGACAATCTCCAGACCGTCCTCGCCGGTATAGCCGGTGCGGGCAATGAACCAGTCGCCGTCGCTGCCGGCTTCGAATGGCTTGAGCTGCTGGATCAGGGTGCCGCGGGACTGGGTCACCAGCTCGGCAATCTTGTGCCGCGCCTGGGGCCCCTGGATGGCCAGCATCGCCAGTTCCGGGCGCTCGCGCAGTTGCACCTGGAACTCGCCCAGTTGCGCCTGCATCCAGGCCAGGTCCTGATCACGCGTGGCGGCGTTGACCACCAGACGGTAAGCGTCTTCGAGGCGATAGACGATCATGTCGTCAACGATGCCGCCGCGCTCATTGAGCATGGTGCTGTACAAGGCCTGGCCAGGGTGCTGCAAACGTTCGACATCATTGGCCAGCAAGTGCTGGAGCCAGACCTTGGCCTGAGAGCCGCTGACATCGATCACGGTCATGTGGGATACATCGAACACACCGCAATCACGTCGCACCTGATGGTGCTCCTCGACCTGCGAACCGTAATGCAAAGGCATATCCCAACCGCCAAAATCGACCATTTTCGCGCCGAGGGCGAGATGCAGGTCATACAGAGGCGTACGCTGTCCCATGGGTTTCTCCTTCCGGGCGTGGCGAGGGTGCGGACTGGCGCTGCTAGGGTGAAAGCCTTGAAATAGATGGCTTGCAGCCGACTTCAGCGTCCCGGCCAAACAACAGGCCGCACCGAATGCCGCGCATTGTAGCTGCAAGGTGCAAGGCTGGCACCTAACCGATTCGATGGGCCGAGCGGCGGATCAGGCCAATCACCGGCAGCAGGCCAACCAGCACCAGGGTCAGCGCCGGCAACGACGCCCGGGCCCACTCCCCTTCGCTGGTCATCTCGAAGATCCGCACCGCCAGCGTGTCCCAGCCGAACGGGCGCATCAGCAGGGTGGCGGGCATTTCCTTGAGCACATCGACGAACACCAGCAGGGCGGCGCTCAAGGTCCCGGGCAGCAACAGCGGCAGATACACTTTGAAAAACAGTCGCGGCCCACCCACCCCCAGACTGCGCGCGGCTTCGGGCAGCGACGGGCGAATCCGCTCCAGGCTGTTTTCCAGCGGTCCGTAGGCCACAGCGATGAAGCGCACCAGGTAGGCCAGCAGCAGGGCCGAGAGACTGCCCAGCAACAGCGGCATGCCGGCCCCGCCCAACCAGCCGGACAACGGGATCACCAGTTCGCGATCCAGGTAACTGAAGGCCAGCATGATCGACACCGCCAGCACCGAACCGGGCAAGGCGTAGCCCAGGTTGGCCAGGCTGACCCCGGCGCGAATTCCCCGGGTCGGTGCCTGGCGACGGGCGAAGGCCAGCAGCAGGGCCACGCTGACAGTGATCAACGCCGCCATGCCCCCCAGGTACAGGGTATGCACGATCAATCCGGCGTAGCGCTCGTCCAGATCGAAGCGCCCGCGCTGCCAGAACCACGCCAGCAGCTGCAGCAGCGGAATCACGAAGGCGCAAGCAAAGACCAGAAGGCACCAGCCCGTGGCCGCCACGGCCTTGATCCCCCGCAGGTGATACAGGGCCTTGCCCCGGGGCCGCTCGTTGCCGGTGCGGCTGGCGCCCCGCGCGCGACGCTCGCCGTACAGCACCAGCATCACCGCCAGCAGCAACAGGCTGGCCAGCTGCGCTGCGCTGGAAAGGCTGAAGAAGCCATACCAGGTCTTGTAGATGGCGGTGGTGAAGGTGTCGAAGTTGAACAC
The DNA here is from genome assembly GCF_001547895.1 of Pseudomonas sp. Os17. NCBI lineage: Bacteria > Pseudomonadati > Pseudomonadota > Gammaproteobacteria > Pseudomonadales > Pseudomonadaceae > Pseudomonas > Pseudomonas sp. Os17. The sequence continues at coordinate 6,580,004 of NZ_AP014627.1, forward strand.
CGCCACCGCGCCGAAATCCGCCAGGGTCTCCATCAGCGCCAGGGCCACGCCGGCACCGATGGCCGGCCGCGCCATGGGCAGCGCCACGCGCCAGAACGCCTGCCAGGGCGATTGGCCGAGCACCCGCGCGGCCTCCATCAACCCCTTGCCCTGGGCCAGGAAGGCGTTGCGCGCCAGCAGGTAGACATAGGGATAGAACACCAGCACCAGCACCAGGATCACCCCGCCGGTGGAACGTACCCGCGGCAGTCGCAGGCCGCTGCCGAACCATTCCCGCAGCAGGCTTTGCACCGGCCCGGAAAAGTCCAGCAGGCCGACGAAGACGAACGCCAGGACATAGGCCGGGATCGCGAAGGGCAGCATCAGCGCCCAGTCCAGCCAGCGCCGCCCGGGAAACTCGCAGAGGCTGGTGAGCCAGGCCAGGCTCACCCCCAGCAGGGTCACGCCAACGCCCACCCCGAGCACCAGGGTCAGCGTGTTATTCAGCAACCGTGTCATCTGCGTGTCCCACAGGTGGGACCAGATCTGCGCATCGACCGCCTGCCAGGACAGCAGCAGCACACTCAGCGGCAGCAGGACCAGGGCCGCTACGGCAAAGACCAGGGGATACCAGCGACGTTGGGCGGGATGGGCCACAAAGAACTCTCGGGCAGGTGGAACAGACAAAAATACTTGCGCAAAACGCGTGGGGTGATGGAGCTTGCTCCCGCTGGGTGCCATGGCCGCCCCAACGGCTGCAACCACGTTACGCCAGTTGAATCACGTATTCAGGGCTTGCCACCGCTACGCGGTGGAACGGGAGCAAGCTCCCTCGCCACAAAAGCCCAACCGTTAAACAAAACGCCCCGCAAAAGCGGGGCGCAGTATAACGGCAGGCTCAGTTCCAGCCAGCGCGGTCCATCAAGCGAATGGCTTCGGCCTGGCGCTTGCCGGCGATTTCAACCGGCAGGGTGTCGGCCACGAACTTGCCCCAGCTGGCCACTTCTTCCGAAGGTGCCACCGCCGGGTTGGCCGGGAACTCCTGGTTGACGTCGGCGAAGATCTTCTGCGCCTCGGGCGTGGTCATCCACTCCACCAGGGCCTTGGCCGCTTCCGGGTGCGGCGCGTGCTTGGTCAGGCCGATGCCCGACAGATTGACGTGCACCCCGCGGTCGCCCTGGTTCGGCCAGAACAGCTTCACCGCCAGGTTCGGCTTCTGCTTGTGCAGGCGACCGTAGTAGTAGGTGTTGACGATGCCGACGTCGCATTGCCCGGCGTTGATCGCATCCAGTACGGCGATGTCATCGGAGAACACATCGGTGGACAGGTTGTTGACCCAGCCCTTGACGATCTCTTCGGTCTTCGCCGCGCCGTGGGTTTCGATCAGGGTGGCGGTCAAGGACTGGTTGTAGACCTTCTTCGCGGTGCGCAGGCACAGGCGACCTTCCCACTGCTTGTCGGCCAGGGCTTCGTAGGTGGTCAACTCGGAAGGCTTGACCCGCTCGGTGGAGTAGGCCAGGGTCCGCGCCCGCAGGCTCAGACCGGTCCAGGCGTGGTTGGAAGAGCGATATTGCAGGGGAATGTTGCTGTCGATGACCTTGGAAGTGAACGGCTGGAGGATGCCCATTTGCTCGGCCTGCCACAGGTTGCCGGCATCCACGGTGAGCAGCAGGTCGGCGGTGGCGTTCTCGCCTTCGGCCTTGATCCGCTGCATCAGCGGCGCTTCCTTGTCGGTGATGAACTTGATCTTCACCCCGGTCTTCTGGGTGTAGGCATCGAACACCGGCTTGATCAGCTCATCGATACGCGAGGAGTAGACCACGACTTCATCGGCGGCCTGGGCGGCGCTGCCGATGAGGGTGAGGGCCAGGGCGGTCAGTAGACGCTTCGGTGCCAACATGGGAGCAGTCTCTCGATTTCAAAATGAGGCGAAATGATAAGGACTCCCATTTGCCATCTCAACCGAACCCGGCGCCGAGGCGTTACCAGATGTTGCGTGGAACCCTCCTCCGGAACGCTTCGCCGGCGAACCGGCTCCTAGGCTCTGGCCAGCTCAGGGAGATCGCCGCTCAGGCCCAGGGCCTGGCGCACAAAGACCGCCTTGGCCTCGGGCATTTGCTCGATCACCTTGAGGCCGGTGTTGCGCAGCCAGCGCAGTGGCAGCGGATCGGCCTGGAACAGCCGTTCGAAGCCTTCCATGGCCGCCATCAGCGCCAGGTTGTGAGGCATGCGCCGGCGCTCGAAACGGCTGAGGACCTTGACCTCGGCCAGGCGCTCGCCACGATCGGCCGCTTGCAGCAGCACTTCGGCCAGTACCGCGGCATCGAGGAAGCCCAGGTTGACCCCCTGCCCCGCCAGCGGATGGATGGTGTGGGCAGCGTCGCCGATCAGCGCCAGGCCTTCGGCCACATAGCGCTTGGCATGCCGCTGGCGCAGCGGTACGCAGAGCCGCGGGTCGGCACCGAGCACCTTGCCTAAACGGCCTTCGAAGGCGCGCTCCAGTTCTGCGCAGAAGCTCTCGTCGTCCAGGGCCATCAGGCGCTCGGCTTCAGTGGGCGTGGTGGACCAGACAATCGAGCACCAATCCTGCTGCCCATCCCGCACCAGGGGCAGGAAGGCCAGCGGGCCGGTATCGGTGAAGCGCTGCCAGGCGGTCATTTGGTGAGGCCGGCTGCTGCGCACGCTGGTGACAATGGCGTGGTGCAGGTAGTCCCACTCGCGGGTGGCACAACCGGTGAGGCGGCGTACCGCCGAGTTGGCGCCGTCGGCGGCGATCACCAGCGGTGCCCGCAACACCCGGCCATCGGCCAGGGTCAGTAGCCAGTCATCGCCGGAGCGGCGCATCTGCTCCAGGCGGGCATTGGCCAGCAGGCCGATATCGCATTCGTGCAGACGTTCGAGCAGGGCGTCCTGCACCACCCGGTTCTCGACGATATGCCCCAGCACCTCGGCATGCACGCTGGACGCCGAGAAGTGGATCTGCCCGGTGCCGCTGCCATCCCAGACCTGCATCTCGCAGTAGGGGCTGCTGCGACGCCGGACGATGCCGTCCCAGGCGCCAAGGCGTTCGAGGATACGCTGGCTGGCCGCCGACAAGGCGCTGACCCGGGGTTCGAACGCCGACTCGGCGGCGAAGGGTTTGACACTCAAGGAGCCGCCATCGAGCAGCAGCACTTCCAGGCCGCTGCCCTGCAACGCCAGCGCCAAGGCACTGCCGACCATTCCGGCTCCGACAATCAGCACATCTGCGCGCATTTCCATGCTTTAGGCCTGTCTCGCTTGCGGCTTGCGCCGCACATAAAGGGTTTTATCGACCCGCGCCACCAGGGTGCCGGAGCCGTCATGAATCTCGACCTGCAACTGCGGCAGGTACTTCTCGCCACTGGCGGTCTGCCGGCGGATCTCGTCAAGCAGCGCCGGGTCGAGACTGAACCGGGCAAATACCGGTCCCCTGCCCGGGGCGATGAAATCGATGGCTGCCGCCTTGTCCCAGACGATGTAGTCGCGCCCCAGGTTCTCCATCAGCATCAGCATGAAAAACGGGTCCACCATCGAATACAGGCTGCCGCCGAACTGGGTGCCGACATAGTTGCGGTTGTACCAGCCCAGGCCCATGTGAACCTCGACCTCGCGAAAATCCGCGCTGATCCGGCGGCCCCGCACTCCGGCCCCCAGGTAGGGTGGATACAGGCTCATCAAGCAGCGCAACAGGCGGGCCTTGCCGAACCGTCGGGTCAGCCACTCACGCATCCGGGCGAGTACCCAGGCCCATGGCCTGGCGCGCAAACCAGCGCTTGGCCGGGGGCAGCAGGTCCAGTCCGAGCAAGCCGAGGTTGCGCCCCACCGACAGCAGCGGCAGCTTGCTGCCGAACAGCCGGGTGACCTGGTCGGAGAAGCCCACGGTCAGGCTCTGGTCCAGGCGCTGGCGCTCGCGATAGGCCTGCAGCACGGCAAAATCCCCCGGCAAGCGCTCGCTGGCCAGCAAGGCATCCGCCAGGGCCTGAGCGTCACGCAGCGACAGGTTGAAGCCCTGGCCGGCAATCGGATGCAGGCTGTGGGCGGCGTTGCCCAGCACCACCAGATGGGGGCGCACCTGCTCTTCGGCCTCCACCAGGGACAGCGGATACAGATGCCGTGCCCCCACTTGTTTCAGGGTGCCCAGGCGGTAACCGAACATGCCCTGCAGTTCGCTGAGGAAACTGCGCTCATCCAGATCGGCCAGACGCTGGGCGTCCATGCCCTGGCGGGTCCAGATCAGCGCGCAACGGTTGTCCGGCAAGGGCAGCAGCGCCATCGGGCCATCATCGGTGAAGCGCTCGAAGGCCATACCGTTGTGGGCTTCACTGGGGGTGATGTTGGCAATCAGCGCGCTCTGGTTGTAAGGGCGATTCCTGACCCCGATCCCCAACTGTTCGCGCAAGCCGGAGCGCCCGCCATCGGCGAGCACCGCCAGGTCGCATTCCAGGGTGGTTTCGTCATTCAGGGTCAGGCGATAGCCGCCCTCCAGGGGCTCAAGGCGGGTGACTTCCGCCGGGCAGCGCCAACTGATCACGTCCTTGTCCAGGCCCTGCCACAGGCATTGGCCGAGCCAGGCGTTTTCCACCACATAGCCCAGGGCCGGAACGCCTTCTTCCATGGCCGACAAGCGCGCCGTGGAGAAGCGCCCGCGGTCGGACACGTGAATCTGCTTGATCGGCTCGGCACGCCGGGAAATCGCCTGCCACAGGCCCAGGCGCTGGTAGATCTGCCGGGCGCCAAAGGACAGCGCCGAAGAGCGTGCATCGTAGCTGGGCTGGAAGCTGTCGCCGGGGGCGAACGGCTCGATCAGCACGATCTTCCAGCCCCGGGCCTTGGCTCCGGCCTGCAGGGCCAGGGCCAGGCTGGCTCCGACCAGGCCGCCACCGATGATGGCCAGATTGACCCGGCTCATGACGCCTGGACCCGGGCAGCGGCCATCAACGCCTCGATCTCGGCGACGCTTTTCGGCACGCCGCCCGTCAGAATTTCACAGCCCTGCTTGGTCACTACCACGTCGTCCTCGATGCGCACGCCAATGCCGCGCCACTTCTTAGCCACCTGCTGGTTGTCCGGGGAGATATAGATGCCCGGCTCCACGGTCAGCGCCATGCCGACCTCCAACACCCGCCACTCGCCGCCGACCTTGTACTCGCCGACATCGTGTACATCCATGCCCAGCCAGTGTCCGGCACGGTGCATGTAGAACGCTTTGTAGGCCTCGCTGGCTATCAGCTCATCCACCGCGCCTTCCAGCAGGCCCAACTTCACCAGACCGGCGGTGATGACCCGAACCGTCGCCTCGTGCGCCTGGTTCCAGTGCTTGTTCGGGGCGATCTCGGCAAACGCCGCTTCCTGGGCCGCCAGCACCAGTTCATAGATCGCCTTCTGCTCGGGCGAGAACTTGCCGTTGACCGGCCAGGTCCGGGTGATATCGCTGGCGTAGCAGTCGATTTCACAACCGGCGTCGATCAGCACCAGATCGCCATCCTTGAGCAGGGCGTCATTCTGTTGGTAGTGCAGGATGCAACTGTTGCGCCCCGCCGCGACGATGGAACCATAAGCTGGCATCTTCGCCCCGCCCTTGCGGAACTCGTAATCCAGCTCGGCCTCCAGACTGAACTCGTGCAATCCGGGGCGACTGGCCTGCATGGCGCGGATATGGGCCTGGGCGGATATCCGTGCGGCTTCGCGCATCACCTTCACTTCCGCCGCCGATTTATACAGGCGCATGTCGTGCAGCAGATGATCCAGGGCAACGAATTCGTTCGGCGGCTGGGCGCCAAGGTGCGCTTTAGAGCGGATCACGTTGATCCACTCCATCAAATGACGATCGAATTCAGGGTTGCTGCCCATGGCCGAATAGACCCGGTCGCGACCTTCGATCAGGCCCGGGAGAATGTCGTCGATGTCGGTGATGGGGAACGCATCGTCCGCGCCATAGTCGCGAATCGCGCCTTCCTGGCCTGCCCGCAGGCCATCCCAGAGCTCGCGCTCGGCATTGCGCTCGCGGCAGAACAGCACGTACTCGCCATGCTCGCGACCGGGCATGAGCACAATCACGGCCTGGGGCTCGGGGAAGCCGCTGAGGTACTGAAAATCGCTGTCCTGGCGGTAGACATGCTCCACATCGCGGTTGCGAATGGCCACGGCTGCCGCCGGCAGGATCGCAATGCTGTTGGGCTCCATCTGCGCCATGAGCGCCTTGCGGCGACGACTGTATTCCGTTTTAGGGATATGAATCATGGGCAGATGCAGTTCCCTGTCGATCAGTGCAGAGAAGGCTTGGCAGCCGGTGCAACGGTCTTGTTGGTTTCGGTGAACAGCAGCAACGGCGCGACCCGCAGGTACTCCATCACTTCCATGTAGTCGCTTTCACCGTCGTCGGACTCTTCCAGCGCATCCTGGACCTGAGCGATGGCGGCAAGGTCCTGCAACACTTCAGTGGCCTCGGCGCTCAGGGCGCTGCTGTCACGGGAGTTGAGGCCGAAGCCGGCGAGGAAGCCCTGGCACCACTGGCCCAGGGCCGCGGCACGCTCGGTCAGGGGAGCGTCGTCGCTGGGCAGCAGCAGGACCACGGTCATGTCGTCGCTGGTGAGTTCGCCCTTGACCATTTCCTGCAGGCCGATCAAGGCGTTGCGCACGTTGTCCTGCGGCTCGCCTTCGAGCAGCTCGGCGGCGTCAACCAGCCAGCCGTCGACCTCGAACCCGGCGCCGGCGCAGCTGCGACCCAGCAACAGGCCGTGCAATTCGGCAGGAGAAACAGGATGGCCACTGCTGCTGAGCAGGGTGGCGAAGGCGTTGTACGGGGAATTCTGAATGGGCATGGGCAGCTAGGCGCCAAGCGGCGCAATGTCTAGAATGAAGGCCTTGTATCGTAGGGCGTGTCATCATTCATTGCCAGCGCCGCGTTGCGCCTAGCGCCCCGTTACAGCGGTCCGCCGGGCCTTGGGCGACGGACAGATTGCCGACCGGACAGCACCGAATGCGCAAGGACCGTTCAGGCCACCCAGGCGCTGTCCAGCCAGTTGCCACTCATCAGACCAACTTCAGTGGGACACAATGGAAGACACCGACCTGCACGCACTGATGGCCAGACTCGAACTGCTTATTACCCGGGTCGAGCAACTAAAGAGTCAAAACGCACTCTTATTAGCTCAGGAAAAGACCTGGCGCGAGGAACGCGCGCACCTCATTGAAAAAAACGAAATCGCCCGGCGTAAGGTCGAATCGATGATTTCGCGCCTCAAGGCCCTGGAGCAAGACTCATGAGTTCAAGCAATAGCGTTACCGTGCAGATCCTCGACAAAGAATATTCGATCATCTGCCCCCAGGAAGAACGCAGCAATCTGGTGAGCGCCGCCCGTTACCTGGACGGCAAGATGCGCGAGATCCGCAGCAGCGGCAAAGTCATCGGCGCCGATCGCATTGCGGTCATGGCCGCGCTGAACATCACCCACGATCTGCTGCACCGCCAGGAGCGTCCGGATGTGCAGGCCAGCGCCACCACCCGCGAACAGGTACGGGATCTGCTGGAACGTGTTGACCTGGTCCTGGCCACCGATTCGGACGCAAGCAAAGCTGATTCCTGACAGCGGTTGCGGTATACTCGCGCCACTCCCTGGGGTGCTTGCCAGTTGGCGATGTCCCTGAGCCGATTCGCACTACCCTGGAAGTTGCACGTTGGGCTGGTGTGCATGTCCGCTAGACGGAAAGCCTTAAAGCCTGCTGCATCTTCCGCCTTGAACTTTCGGGTTCAAGGGCTAAGTCGACAGCGGTTCGCCTGGGGAGCCTGAATTGTCAGCCAATGCCAGTTATCCATGCTGGCATTGGTTTTTCCGGGTAGGCTGTTCTGCCATGTCCGACTCTCCATAGCCTCCTCCATGACCGAACCTGCGCCGCTTTCCCGCCCGCAACTTCGACGCATGCTGCGTAAAGCCCGTCGTGCCCTCACACCAGCCCAGCAACGCCAGGCCGCCCGTGACCTGTACCGCCAACTGGCGCAGAACCCGGTGTTTCGTCGGGCCCGACACCTGTCCCTGTATTTGCCCACCGATGGCGAAATCGATCCGCGCCTGCTGCTGCGTGCCGCCCAACGCCGGGGCAAGGCCACCTACTTGCCTGTGCTCAGTGCCTGGCCACGAACCAAGATGGTGTTCCAGCGCATCCGCCCCGGAGAAAAACTGCGCCCCAACCGCTTTCGCATTCTCGAACCGCGGATCAACGCCGCACGCCAGCGCAAGGTCTGGGCACTGGATCTGGTGCTGCTGCCCCTGGTGGGATTCGATGAAGAGGGAGGTCGCCTGGGAATGGGCGGTGGCTTCTACGACCGCAGCCTGGCGTACCTGGCGCGCCGCCAGAACTGGCGCAAGCCGACACTGCTGGGCCTGGCTCATGAGTGCCAGAAAGTCGCGAGACTCGATCAGGCCAGCTGGGATGTGCCGCTGCAAGGCACCGTGACGGATCAGGGATGGTACTGCGCCCGATAGACGTCGCGTTCGCTCAGCGACACCCGGGCAGGTTCAGCGCTTGAAGGGTTGCGGCTGTTGGGCGATCTCGATCGGAGCATCGGTCTTGTTGGCCCACAAGCTTTGCGCATAACCGGTGGTTACAACGCCCAAACCGAACAAAATAACCAAAATCCATAGTAAATCCGGTTGGCGTTTCATCGATTGCCCCCCCTCGGGCAAGTCACACACGATGACAGCAACGGTTTCCATAACAGGCCGTGCAGCAGCGTCAAGCTTAAAATCCCGGCATTTTGCGATAACGTGAACCGACACGCAAACGCTGGCGTCAACCGACCGTCGGTTTGTCATAAAATCCTCCGGCAACCTGCCCAATCACCCTTTGGAGGGTAAGAAACATGGCCTATTGGCTGATGAAATCCGAGCCGGACGAACTCTCGATCCTCGGCCTGCAGCAGCTAGGCCAAGCCCGTTGGGATGGCGTACGCAACTATCAGGCGCGCAATTTTCTGCGCACCATGACCGTCGGTGATGAGTTCTTTTTCTATCACTCCAGTTGCCCGGAACCCGGCATCGCCGGCATCGGCCGGATCATCAAGACGGCCTACCCGGACCCGACCGCCCTGGAACCGGACAGCCACTACTTCGACCCCAAGGCCAGCGCCGAAAAAAATGCCTGGAGCGCAATCGACGTGGCCCACGTGCAGACCTTCGACAAGGTCCTGCGCCTGGACTACCTTAAGCAGCAGGCCGCCCTCGCCGAGATGCCCCTGGTGCAAAAGGGCAGCCGCCTGTCGGTGATGCCGGTCACCGCCGAGCAATGGGCTGCCGTCCTCGCCTTGCTCTGAGCCTTCCCCGAGTCGCCGGGCCTGATCCGGGCCACGGCGGCAGTGGCGGTTATTTTGCCGCGATCGCCATGCAGCCTGCGGACAATAGGTTTAGTCTTGCCCCTTTCATTTGACGAGCATCAAGCGGGCGAGAGCCTGGCTCTGTCAGACTTGGACGCTATAGCCGCAGGACGCAGAATACATGTCGACGAACCACCGTTCTTCCCGCATTTTCGCTGTTTCCCTCTTGATTCTGTTGCTCGCCGCCGGTGGCTTCGGCTACTGGAAGTCCCTCCAGGATCGCCTGCCGGAAGGCCTGAGCATGGGCAATGGCCGCCTTGAGGCCACCGAGGTGCAGATCGCCAGCAAGATCCCCGGACGCCTGGCGGAAGTGCGTGTCAACGAAGGCGACAAAGTGCTCCAGGGGCAACTGCTGGCCCGCATGGATACCCGCACCCTGGAGGCACAGCGCAACCAGGCCGAGGCCGAGGTGCTGCGGGCGCGGGAAAACCTGTCGGCCGCCGAAGCCAACGTCCAGTTGCGCCAGAGCGAACAACTGCTGGCCAACCAGGAGCTCAAGCGTTCCCAGGAACTGTTCCGCCGCGGCTTCGCCAGCCAGCAACTCATCGACCAGCAGCAAGCCCGCCTGACCACCGGCAACGCAGCGGTGCTAGCCGCCCAGGCCCAGGTCGCGGCGGTCAAGGCCGCCATTGGCGCCGCTCAGGCCCAGGTGGCCCAGCTCACCAGCGAGATTGACGACAGCAGCCTGCGGGCGCCCATCGACGGCATCATTCAGTTGCGCCTGGCCGAGCCCGGCGAAGTCCTGGGTGCGGGTGGCCGGGTGCTGCTGCTGATCGACCCCAACGATCAATACATGAACCTCTATCTGCCGGCCTCGGTGACCGGTCGCCTGACCGTTGGCGATGAGTCGCGAATCCTCCTCGACGCCCTGCCCAACCAGCCACTGCCGGCGAAGATCAGCTTCGTCGCCGCCAAGTCCCAGTTCACCCCCAAAGAAGTGGAAACCCGGGACGAGCGCCAGAAGCTGGTGTTTCGGGTCAAGGTGCGCCTGACTCAACCTGCCGCCGTGCCCCAGGCCAAACCGGGAATGCCCGGTGCCGGCTATGTGCGCACGGCTCCCGTGGACTGGCCGGCCAACCTGAAATGAGCGGCCTGGCGCTGCAGGCAAGCGGCATTGGCCATCGCTACGGCTCACAGCAGGCCCTGATCGATATCAGCTTCAACCTGCCGGCGGGCACCCGCTGCGGCTTGATCGGGCCGGACGGCGCCGGCAAGTCAAGCCTTCTGGGCTTGATCGCCGGGGTCAAGAAGCTCCAGCAGGGCGAGCTTGAAGTGCTCGGCGGGGCCATTTCCCAGCGCCGCCACCGCCGCAGCCTTTATCCGCGCATCGCCTTCATGCCCCAGGGCCTGGGGGGCAACCTGTACCCCGACCTGTCCATCAGCGAAAACATCCGTTTCTTCGCCACCCTGTTCGGCCTGCCCCGTGACGAATGCGAACAGCGCATGCACAGCCTGCTGCTGGCCACCGACCTGCTGCGCTTTGCCGAGCGCCCGGCGGGCAAGCTGTCCGGCGGGATGAAACAGAAACTCGGCCTGTGCTGCGCGTTGATCCACGAACCGGACCTGCTGATTCTCGACGAGCCCACCACCGGGGTTGACCCGTTGTCCCGGCGGCGCTTCTGGGAACTGGTGGAAGATGTGCGCCAGCAGCGTCCGCAACTGACCCTGCTGGTGGCCACCGCCTACATGGAGGAAGCCGAGCAGTTCGAACACTGCCTGATGCTCGACAAGGGCCGGATGATTGCCCAGGGCCTGAGCCAGGAACTGGCGAAAGTGACGGCCAGCGGCAAGCTGGATGACGCCTTCACCCACTTCCAGGGCGACACGGGCCACGACAATCAGCCGCTGGTCATTCCGCTCCGCTCCGGCGACAACCACGACATCGCCATCGAGGCCCACGAACTGACCCTGCGCTTTGGCGACTTCACCGCGGTCAACAAAGTCAGCTTCGCCATCGGGCGCGGGGAGATATTCGGCTTCCTCGGCTCCAACGGCTGCGGCAAGACCACCACCATGAAGGTCCTCACCGGACTGATGCCCGCCACCGAAGGCAGCGCCAAACTGCTGGGCAACCCGGTGGACGCCAAGGACCTGGCCACCCGCAAACGGGTCGGCTTCATGTCCCAGAGCTTTTCCCTGTACGGCGAGCTCAGCGTGCGCCAGAACCTGGACCTGCACGCCCGCCTGTTCGACTTGCCACCGGCGGAAAGCGGCCCGCGCATCGAGGAACTGATCCAGCGCTTCGATCTCGGGGCGATTGCCGAGCAACAGTCCGGCGCCCTTCCCCTGGGCCTGCGCCAGCGCCTGTCCCTGGCAGTGGCGGTGCTGCACCGGCCGGAAGTGCTGATCCTCGACGAGCCCACTTCCGGGGTCGACCCGGCCGCCCGTGATGACTTCTGGCGCCTGCTGATCGAGCTGTCCCGGGAACAGGGCGTGACCATCTTCCTCTCCACTCACTTCATGAACGAAGCCCAGCGCTGCGACCGCATTTCGTTGATGCACGCCGGCAAGGTACTGGCCTGCGACACGCCCGCGACGCTGCAACAGCAGTTTGCCGGCGACACCCTGGAAGCCGCCTTCGTCCGCTGCCTGGAAGACGCCCAAGGAGCCGCGGATGCAGCGCCAGCGCCGCCTCCGGCGGTTGCCTCGAGCCACGCCATCGCCCCTCCGCGCTCGGGCCTGAGCCTGGCCCGGCTGCTGGCGGTGGCCACCCGCGAAGGCAAGGAACTGCTGCGGGACAAAGTACGCCTGGGCTTCGCCCTGCTGGGGGCGATCTTCATGATGGTGATCTTCGGCTACGGCATTTCCCTGGACGTGGAGAAGCTGGCCTTCGCCGTCTACGACCAGGACCAGACACCGCAAAGCCGCGCCTATCTGGAGGCTTTTCGCAGCTCACGCTACTTCGAGGAAAAACCGAGCATCCGCAGCGCCCCTGAACTGCACCGGCGCCTGCAGCGTTCGGAGATCAAGCTGGCCCTGGAAATCCCTCCCGGCTTTGGCCGCGATCTGTATGCCGGGCGCCAACCGACAGTGGCCGCCTGGCTGGACGGCGGCATGCCGTTTCGCGCGGAAACCAGCCGCAACTATGTCGAGGCGGTCCACCAGGCCAACCTCGAACTGCTGGCTGAACACAGCAGCCCGGCACTGAACTCAAGACCTGCCGCCAAGCTGGAAACGCGCTTTCGCTACAACCAGGACGTGGTCAGCGTGAACGCCATCGGGCCCGGGGTCATGGCGCTGATCCTGGCGTTCATTCCGGCCATGCTCACCGCCCTGGGCATCGTGCGCGAGAAGGAACTGGGCTCGATCACCAACTTCTATGCCACGCCCCTGACCCGCCTGGAATTTCTCCTGGGCAAGCAGGCGCCCTACCTGGTGGTGAGCCTGATCAACCTGGGCTTGCTGGTGGCCATGAACCGCTGGCTGTTCGGCGTACCCTTCAAGGGCAGCGGCCTGACCCTGGCCCTGGGCGGGGTGCTCTACGTGCTGGCCACCACCAGCATGGGCCTGCTGATCTCGGCCTTCACCCGCACCCAGATCGCGGCAATCCTCGGCACCATGATCATCACCAGCCTGCCGACCATCCAGTTCTCCGGCTTGATCGTGCCGCGCTCGTCCCTGGAAGGAGCGGCGGCGATCATGGGCCAGCTGTTCCCCGCCGGGCACTTCCTCGACATTGCCGTCGGCACCTTCACCAAGGCCCTGGACCTGCGTGAGCTCTGGCCTCAATGCCTGGCCCTGATCGGGTTCTTCCTTGGCTTCACCGGGCTCAGCCTGGTCATGTTGAAAAAGCAGGAGGTCTGATGAACCGGCTCGCCCATATCCTGCGCCTGGGTCTCAAGGAGCTCACCAGCCTGCGCCACGACAGCGTCCTGCTGCTGTTCTTGATGTATGCCTTCACCGTGGCCATCTACATGCCCGCCGCCGGCTCGGTGATCGGGGTGCACAATGCCAGCGTGGCGCTGGTGGACGAGGACCACAGCGCACTGTCGCGACAGCTGGCCGAAGCCCTGCAGCCACCGGAGTTCCAGGCCCCGGTGTCGCTGCCCTACAACCGACTGGACGAAGTGATGGACAGCGGCCAGTACACCTTCGTGATCAACATTCCCGCCAACTTCCAGAGTGACCTGCTGGCCGGCCGCCAGCCGGCGGTGCAGGTCAACGTCGACGCCACCGCCATGAGCCAGGCGTTCATGGGCGCCGGCTACATCGGTCGGATCTTCCAGCGCGAGCTGCTCAGCTATGCCAATCAGGCGGATGCCGCAAGCAAGGCCCCGGCCCTGCTGACCACCCGCGCCCTGTTCAACACCAATCTGGAAGGCGGCTGGTTCCTGGCGGTGATCCAGATCGTCAACAACATCACCATCCTGGCCATCGTGCTCACCGGCACCGCGCTGCTGCGCGAACGCGAGCACGGCACCCTCGATCATCTGCTGGTGCTGCCGCTGACGGCGCTGGAAATCATGCTGGCGAAGGTCTGGAGCAACATGCTGGTGGTGGTGCTGTGCACCTGGATATCGCTGGAGGTGATCGTCAAGGGCGTGCTGGGGGTGCCTCTGGCGGGCTCGATGGCGCTGTTCCTGATGGTCACGGCGCTGTATCTGTTCGCCAGCACCGCTTTGGGCATCTTCCTCGCCACCCTGGCCCGTTCGACCCCGCAATTCGGCCTGCTGGCGATCCCGGTGATCATCCCGATGCTGCTGCTGTCCGGCGGCAGCACACCGCTGGACAGCATGCCGCAGTGGCTGCAGTGGGTGATGCAGGGCTCGCCATCCACGCACTTCGTCAGCCTCAGCGCGGCGATCCTGTTTCGTGATGCGGGCGTCAGTGTGGTCTGGCCCGACCTGCTGGCCCTGGCGACAATCGGGCTGGTGTTCTTCGCCATCGCCCTGGCGCGCTTTCGCAAGAGCCTGGCCTCGTGAGCCACGCCTTGTAGGAGCCGGCTGGCCGGCGAAGGGACCTCAGCCCTGCATCGCCCTCTCGGGCGTCTTCGCTGGCCAGCCAGCTCCTACGGCGGGCAGGGTTACTGGATGATCAGGTTGTTGAACAACAGGTCTTCCACTACCGGTTTGCCGGTTTCGTCGCTCATCACTTGCTGCACCTGCTTGAGGGCTTCCTGGCGCAGCTTTTCCTTGGCCTCGACGTTGTTCATGGTCTCGGTGGTCTGCTGGGCAAACAGCGCCACCAGCTGATTGCGAATCAGCGGCTCATTGGCCTTGACCGCCTGGGCCGAGGCATCGCCGGTCACTCGCAGGGCCACGTCAGCCTTGTAGACCTTGAGCTTCGGGCCGCCATCCAGGCCGTAGTTGCCGACAAAGGGCGGGCTCAGGCTGATGTAGCTGACTTTCGGTGCTTCACCTTCTTTGGCCTCTTCGGCCATCGCTGCCATCGGCAGAGAGAGGGCCAGCAGCAACATGATCCACGCTTTCACAATTCGCTCCTTAATCCGGTTTGCGGCCTAGCATAAAGGCCCGCCCGCCTGAGCCCAAGCACAAGCTTATGGCTGCCCATCAGGGCCGGGCATGCTCGTTGACCGCCTGATTCACGCTCCTACACTTATCGGCCACCAACCCCAAAGGAATAGCCCTGATGAAAGCCGTGCTGTGCAAAGCCTTCGGCCCCGCCGAAACGCTGGTGCTGGAAGAGGTCGCAAGTCCCGTGCCGAAGAAGAACGAGATCCTCCTGGACGTGCATGCCGCTGGGGTGAATTTTCCGGACACCCTGATCATCGAGGGCAAATACCAGTTCAAGCCCCCCTTCCCCTTCTCCCCGGGTGGCGAGGCGGCCGGGGTCGTCAGCGCGGTGGGCGAGAAGATCAGCCATCTCAAGGTCGGTGACCGGGTCATGGCCCTGACCGGCTGGGGCAGCTTTGCCGAACAGGTGGCGGTGCCGGGCTACAACGTGCTGCCGATTCCCGCCGCCATGGACTTCAACACCGCCGCCGCGTTCAGCATGACCTACGGCACCTCGATGCATGCCCTCAAGCAGCGCGGCAACCTGCAGCCCGGTGAAACCCTGCTGGTGCTCGGCGCCTCGGGCGGAGTCGGACTGGCGGCGGTGGAAATCGGCAAGGCCATGGGCGCCCGGGTGATCGCTGCCGCCAGCAGCGCGCAAAAGCTCGCCGTGGCCAAGGCCGCCGGTGCCGATGAGCTGATCAACTACAGCGAAAGCAGCCTGAAGGACGAGATCAAGCGCCTGACCGATGGCAACGGCGCCGACGTGATCTACGACCCGGTGGGCGGCGACCTGTTCGATCAGGCCGTTCGTTCCATCGCCTGGAACGGTCGCCTGCTGGTGGTGGGCTTTGCCAGCGGACGCATTCCCGAATTGCCGGTGAACCTGGCGCTGCTCAAGGGCGCGGCGGTGGTGGGCGTGTTCTGGGGCTCCTTCGCTCAGCGCCAGCCTCAGGACAACGCGGCGAACTTCCAGCAGTTGTTCGGCTGGTTCGCCGAAGGCAAGCTCAAGCCGCTGGTGTCCCAGGTCTATCCTCTGACGGCAGCCGCCCGGGCCATCGATGATCTGGGGCAGCGCAAGGCAGTGGGCAAAGTGGTGGTGCAGGTCCGCTGAGGCCGGCTTTCGTCAATGGGCCGCAACGCTCTTGCAGCGCTTGAGCCGTGCCTCCAGATTGCGATCCGGCATGGCGTGGCTGCGCAGGGCCTGGACCGTTTGCTCGACATAATCGCGGGTGGTGCCATAACGCCCGCAAGCGCTCTCGAACACCTGGCTCAGCACATGATCCGGCAGGTTGCCGGCATAGCTGGGCAGGTGCCGCTCCAGCACGAATCCCAGGGCCTGGACCTGGCTGCCATCCTCAAGACGGCAGTTGAGCCAGTGCGGACGGTAAGAGGGATAAGGCATTTCACGTTGCCACAGGGCATACAGCGAGGCGTCCAGATGCTCCTCCGGCAGGCGGTAGGCGAAGCCGCTGCAGGAGCCGCCACGATCCAGGCCGAACACCAAGCCCGGCATTTCCGGCGTGCCGCGATGCTCGTGTGACCATAGATACAGACCGCGATGATAGCCGTGCACCCGTCCGCGCATGCGCTCGACCGCCGAACACTCCGGGCGCCAGATCAATGAACCGTAGGCGAACAGCCAGACCGGACCACCCTTGTGCCGGGCCATGGTGGATTGCATGGAGCTGCGAAGTTGTTCGTGGGTCAGCTGCGGCCCCAGATCGAGCCGCGGAGGGTAAGCCAGATTCAGATAACTGGATTCAAGGGCTGTCATGGCGAATAGCGTTCGGCTCCCCGCGTAAAAGAAGTTACTTAATAGAACGCCTGGCAGTAACTACAAGACACAAAAGTTTCAAGGCAAGTTAAGTGCCATTAGAGCGGCACTCAAGTTGAAGGCTTATATATAACCTACCGGCATTTATTTAATTAGATAAATACCGATGGGCTATATACAGAGTTATAAAGAACAGCCCCGATCAGATGCCGTCAGGGGCGCGGAGCGTAGGCGAACACGTCGGCCCGCATCTGATGGGCGTCCATCCCGGCATTCACCAGTGCGTCCAGGGTGGCGTAGATCATGGCCGGCGAGCCGCTGGCATAAACATGCACCGAGGACAGGTCGGTGATGTCCTCGCACACCGCCTCGTGCAGCATGCCGCAGCGTCCCTCCCAGCCGCACAGGTCGCTGACCACCTTGTGCAGGTACAGGTTGGGCAACTGCTGCCATTCATCCCAGTGTTCCAGCTGGTAGAAGTCTTCCGGCCGGCGCACGCCCCAATACAGATGCACCGGGTGCTTGAAGCCCTTGGCCCGGCAGTGCTCGATCAGGCTGTGCATCTGCGCCATGCCGGTCCCGGCGGCGATCAGCACCAGCGGACCGTCCGGCAGCTCGGCCAGGTGGGTATCGCCGAACGGCATCTCGATCCGCGCCATGCGCTCGCGTTGCAACTGCTGCATCAGGCTTTGCGCACTGTTTTCGCGCACCAGTACGTGCAACTCCAGATCCCGCCCGCAATGGGGCGCCGAAGCCAGGGAGAACGCCGACTTCTCGCCGTTATCGCGCTCCAGCATCAGGTACTGGCCCGCGTGATAGCGCGGTGGCTTGCCGGCCGGCGCTCGCAGCCTGACCCGCCAGACATCGCCGCCGACTTCCAGGCATTCAGTGAGCTGACACGACAGGCTGCGCACCGGCAACTCTCCCAGCGCAAGGACGCCATCCCACAGCACGATGCAGTCTTCCAGCGGCTCTGCAATGCAAGTGTAGAACTCGCCGTGATCACGCACATCGCCGGCTTGCTGCACGCTGCCCTCCACCAGCAGCGCGGCACACACATGACAGTTGCCATTGCGACAGCTTTGCGGGCATTCATAGCCCAGGCGCCGCGCCGCATCGAGAATCCGCTCGCCGGGCAGCGTCTCAAGCACTGCTCCGGAGGGCTGCAAGGTTACACGCATCAATCTATTCCTAACTGATTCCAGATGGCATCGATCCGGCGGGTGACCGCCTCATCCTTGACAATGACCCGGCCCCACTCTCGGGTGGTTTCTCCGGGCCACTTGTGAGTGGCGTCGAGCCCCATCTTCGAACCCAGGCCGGACACCGGCGAGGCGAAGTCGAGGTAGTCGATCGGGGTGTTGTCGATCATGACCGTGTCGCGCTTGGGGTCCATGCGCGTGGTGATGGCCCAGATCACGTCGTTCCAGTCCCGGGCATTGATATCGTCGTCGGTGACGATAACGAACTTGGTGTACATGAACTGTCGCAAAAACGACCAGACACCCAGCATCACGCGCTTGGCGTGGCCCGGGTACTGCTTCTTCATGGTCACCACCGCCATGCGGTAGGAGCAGCCTTCGGGCGGCAGGTAGAAGTCGGTGATCTCCGGGAACTGCTTCTGCAGGATCGGCACAAACACTTCGTTCAACGCCACGCCAAGGATCGCCGGCTCATCCGGTGGTCGGCCGGTGTAGGTGCTGTGGTAGATCGGCTTGGTGCGATGGGTGATGCGCTCCACGGTGAACACCGGGAAGCTGTCGACCTCGTTGTAATAACCCGTGTGGTCGCCATAGGGACCTTCATCGGCCATCTCGCCGGGATGGATCACCCCCTCAAGAATGATTTCGGCAGTGGCCGGCACTTGCAGGTCGTTGCCGCGGCACTTCACCAGCTCGGTGCGGTTGCCCCGCAGCAGGCCGGCGAAGGCGTATTCGGAGAGGCTGTCCGGCACCGGGGTCACCGCGCCGAGAATGGTTGCCGGATCCGCGCCCAGGGCCACGGACACCGGGAACGGCTTGCCCGGGTGCTTCTCGCACCATTCGCGGTAATCCAGCGCGCCGCCACGGTGGCTCAACCAGCGCATGATCACCTTGTTGCGGCCGATCACCTGCTGACGATAGATGCCCAGGTTCTGTCGGTCCTTGTTCGGCCCCTTGGTCACCGTCAGGCCCCAAGTGATCAGCGGCCCGACGTCGCCGGGCCAGCAGGTCTGCACCGGCAGCATGCCCAGGTCGACGTCGTCGCCCTCGATCACCACTTCCTGGCACACCGCGTCCTTGACCACCTTGGGCGCCATGGAAATGATCTTGCGGAAGATCGGCAGCTTGGACCAGGCGTCCTTGAGCCCCTTGGGCGGTTCGGGCTCCTTGAGGAAGGCCAGCAGCTTGCCGATTTCCCGCAGTTCGCTGACGGCTTCGGCGCCCATCCCCAGGGCCACGCGCTCGGGGGTGCCGAACAGGTTGCCGAGCACGGGAATGTCATAACCGGTGGGGTTTTCAAACAGCAGGGCCGGGCCTTTGGCACGCAAGGTGCGATCGCAGACCTCGGTCATTTCCAGCACAGGGGACACCGGGACCTGGATGCGCTTGAGTTCCGAGCGCTGTTCCAGGCCGCTGATAAAGTCGCGCAAGTCGCGATACTGCATGCGTGAGCCTCGTTTTCGCCGTGGCATTCGGGGCAGGCAGTTTAGCGCCGAACCCACAGGTTCAGAATAGAGAATGTCAGATAGCAAAAAGCCGGGTTTCCCCGGCTCTTGCTGGCCTGATCGATTTACTTGCGCTTCATCGACAGGAAGAACTCATCGTTGGTCT
Organism: Pseudomonas sp. Os17; assembly: GCF_001547895.1. Lineage (NCBI taxonomy): Bacteria > Pseudomonadati > Pseudomonadota > Gammaproteobacteria > Pseudomonadales > Pseudomonadaceae > Pseudomonas > Pseudomonas sp. Os17. The sequence continues at coordinate 6,599,417 of NZ_AP014627.1, forward strand.
TGGTCTGTTTCAGCTTGTCGACCAGGAACTCGATGGCAGCCACTTCATCCATGGGATGCAGCAGCTTGCGCAGGATCCACATGCGCTGCAGCTCGTCATCGGCGGTCAGCAGCTCTTCGCGGCGGGTGCCGGACTTGTTGATGTTGATGGCCGGGAATACGCGCTTCTCGGCAATACGGCGGTCCAGGGGCAGCTCCATGTTGCCGGTACCCTTGAACTCTTCGTAGATCACTTCATCCATCTTCGAGCCGGTTTCAACCAGCGCGGTAGCGATGATGGTCAGCGAGCCGCCTTCTTCGATGTTGCGCGCAGCACCGAAGAAACGCTTCGGCTTCTCCAGGGCGTGGGCATCGACACCACCGGTCAGGACCTTGCCGGAGCTCGGGATCACGGTGTTGTAGGCGCGGGCCAGACGGGTGATGGAGTCCAGCAGGATCACCACGTCCTTCTTGTGCTCGACCAGGCGCTTGGCCTTCTCGATCACCATCTCGGCCACTTGCACGTGACGGGTTGGCGGCTCGTCGAAGGTGGAGGCGACCACTTCGCCGCGCACGGTGCGCTGCATCTCGGTCACTTCTTCCGGACGCTCGTCGATCAACAGCACGATCAGATGAACTTCTGGGTTGTTGCGCGTGATGTTCGCAGCAATGTTCTGCAGCATGATGGTCTTGCCCGCCTTCGGCGGAGCAACGATCAGACCACGCTGGCCCTTGCCGATCGGCGCGCACAGGTCGATGACACGACCGGTCAAGTCTTCGGTGGAACCGTTGCCGGCTTCCATCTTCATACGCACGGTCGGGAACAGCGGCGTCAGGTTTTCGAACAGAATCTTGTTCTTGGCGTTCTCAGGACGGTCGTAGTTGATGGTATCGACCTTGAGCAGCGCGAAGTAACGCTCGCCTTCCTTGGGAGGGCGGATCTTGCCAACGATGGTGTCACCGGTGCGCAAGTTGAAGCGACGGATCTGGCTTGGCGAGACGTAGATATCGTCCGGGCCGGCCAGGTAGGAGGCGTCGGAGGAGCGGAGGAAGCCGAAGCCGTCCTGGAGGATCTCCAGCACGCCATCACCGGAGATTTCCTCACCGCTTTTCGCGTGCTTTTTCAGCAGGGAGAAAATCACGTCCTGCTTGCGCGAACGGGCCATATTTTCTATGCCCATCTGTTCGGCCAATTCGAGCAGTTCGGTAATCGGCTTTTGCTTGAGTTCAGTCAGATTCATATAGGAATGACGTAATCATTTATAGAGGGGGGAAATTAAGCTTTTGGCTTAATGAGGCCGCGCCGCAGAGAAGGCGACAGGATCGCGTACTTATTCGAAAAGGAGAGCGTCGGCGACAGCTTGCAGGGGGCACTGGAGAAACCAGTGCGGGGCCGAATGTAACACCTGAGTTTCGGAGCGTCTAGCCCTCAATTACGAAAAAGCCCCGCATTTTGCGGGGCTTTTCCAGGGCACTGAAATCGACGCTTAGATGTTGGCGTCGAGGAAAGCGGCCAATTGCGACTTGGACAGTGCGCCGACCTTGGTGGCCTCGACGTTGCCGTTCTTGAACAGCATCAGAGTCGGGATACCACGCACGCCGTGCTTGGCCGGGGTTTCCGAGTTTTCGTCGATGTTCAGCTTGGCAACGGTCAGTTTGCCTTTGTAGGTTTCAGCAATTTCGTCCAGAACCGGAGCGATCATCTTGCATGGGCCGCACCACTCAGCCCAGTAGTCGACCAGTACAGCGCCTTCGGCTTTGAGTACGTCGGTCTCGAAGCTGGCGTCGCTGACGTGTTTGATAAGATCGCTGCTCATGGAATTCTCCAGGTTGTAAGCAAAAAAACGTGGCCCATCATATCTGCCCTTCCCGCGTTCAGGAAGCCGGAGATGATTGACTCTCACTATGGTCCCCCATGAGTTTGGGTATAGCTCAGCTCAGGAAGATGCGGGGGTGACAAAGGCGATTCCAGTGCGCAGGGCAGCATTGCGCACATGCTCCTGCATGGCCTTGTGTGCCGCTCCGGAAGCGTGCCGGACCAGGGCACGGAGGATCTTGCGATGCTCCTGCCAGGTTTCCATGGCGCGCTCGGGTCGGATGAACGGTAGCTTCTGACTCTCCAGGAAAATCTCGGCACTGGCGCTGAGGATGCTCAGCATCGCCTGATTGCCGCTGGCCAGGAGGATCTTCTGGTGAAACTCGAAGTCCAGCCGCGCCGCCGCCTCGAAATCCCCGGCCCGCAACTCACGGCGCATGGCCTGCACATTGTCTTCCAGGGCATCCAGCTCATCGGCGGTCAGGGTCACCGCCGCCAGGCCCGCAGCGAACCCCTCCAGGGCATAGCGCAACTGAAAGATATCCACCGGCGAGGCCTGGGCGGCGAACGGCCAGCTCAATCCGGCACCGGCCGGAACCGTTTCAGGTGCCTGGACGAACACTCCCTTGCCCGGCTGCACATTGATCAGCCCCAGGGCGCTCAAGGAGGACAGAGCCTCGCGCAGCGACGCCCGGCTGACCCCCAATTGCACCGCCAGCTCCCGTTGCGAGGGCAGCGCATCCCCCGGACCGAAGCCCCGTTCGATGATCAATTGGCGAATGGCTTGCAGGGCCAGTTCGGGTACGGCACGGGTGATCGAATTCATGGATTGGCGGCTGACCGGTGCAGGAAAAGCTCCCTTGTAAAGCTATTCGCCGAACCCGGCAAGTCGTGCCCCACGGGGGTTCGGCGCGGCCCCGCGATGCTCGATCCAGGTGCGAAAAAAAGCCCAACTGTTCAGACCAGTAAGACCGAAAAAACCACTGCAAACCGCGTATCCACGGCCTTTTCCGGGTATTGGCATGGCCTGTGCTCTGTCGCCACACAGCATTCACTTCCCAAGACTTGCGGAGATTCGCCATGACCAAACGCTGTTGCGCCCTGCTCTCTGCCCTGTTCGCCAGCCTGCTGCTGAGCCAGGCCCCGGCCCAGGCCAGCGCCCTGGACGACGTGATCGCCCGCGGCACCCTCAAGGTGGCCGTGCCCCAGGATTTCCCGCCGTTCGGCTCGGTGGGCCCGGACATGCAGCCCCGCGGCCTGGACATCGACACCGCACGCCTGCTGGCCGAACAGCTCAAGGTCAAGCTGGAGCTGACCCCGGTCAACAGCACCAACCGCATCCCGTTCCTCACCACCGGCAAGGTCGACCTGGTGATTTCCAGCCTCGGCAAGAACCCGGAACGGGAAAAGGTCATCGACTTCTCCCGGGCCTACGCGCCCTTCTACCTCGCGGTGTTCGGCCCGCCCGACGCCGCCATCGCCAGCCTCGACGACCTCAAGGGCAAGACCATCAGCGTCACCCGCGGCGCCATCGAGGACATCGAGCTGACCGCCGTGGCGCCCCAGGGCGCGACCATCAAGCGCTTCGAGGACAACAACTCGACCATCGCCGCCTACCTCGCCGGCCAGGTCGACCTGATCGCCAGCGGCAACGTGGTGATGGTCGCCATCAGCCAGCGCAACCCGAAACGCATCCCGGCGATGAAGATCAAGCTCAAGGACTCGCCGGTCTACGTCGGGGTCAACAAGAACCAGCCGGAGCTGCTGGACAAGGTCAACCAGATCCTCACGGCCGCCAAGGCCGACGGCGCCCTGGAGAAAAACTCCCAGCAGTGGCTCAAGGAGCCGCTGCCGGCCGACCTTTGACCGCCCTCCCGGAGCTTGAGCATGGCTTACCAGTTCGACTTCCTGCCGGTGCTGGAAAACACCGGCCTGCTGCTGCGCGGCGCGCTGTTCACCCTGGAGCTGACCGCCATCGGCACGCTGCTCGGGGTCAGCCTAGGGATCATCGGCGCCCTGGTGCGGGCCTGGAGGATTCAGCCCCTGGCGGCAATGTTCGGCGTCTACGTCGAGCTGATCCGCAACACCCCGTTCCTGGTGCAGCTGTTCTTCATCTTCTTCGGCCTGCCGTCCCTGGGCCTGCAGATTTCCGAGTGGCAGGCGGCCGTGCTGGCCATGGTGATCAACCTTGGCGCCTATTCCACGGAAATCATCCGCGCCGGCATCCAGGCGATCCCCAAGGGCCAGCTGGAAGCTGCCGCGGCGCTGGCCATGAGCCGTTTCGAGGCGTTTCGCCACGTGGTGCTGCTACCGGCCCTGGGCAAGGTCTGGCCGGCCCTGTGCAGCCAGATCATCATCGTCATGCTGGGCTCGGCGGTGTGCTCGCAGATCGCCACCGAAGAGCTGAGCTTCGCCGCCAACTTCATTCAGTCGCGCAACTTCCGCGCCTTTGAAACCTACGCCCTGACCACCCTGATCTACCTGTGCATGGCCTTGCTGATCCGTCAGTTGCTGAACTGGATCGGTCAGCGCTACATCCTGAGGAACAGCCGATGAGCGACTTCAGCTTCTGGGACATCCTGCGCAACCTGCTCAGCGGCCTGCAGTGGACCCTGCTGCTGTCCCTGGTGGCCTTTATCGGCGGCGGCCTGATCGGCCTGCTGATCATGACCCTGCGGATCTCCGACAAGGGCTGGGCCCGCTCCTGCGCCCGCACCTATATAGAACTGTTCCAGGGCACACCGCTGCTGATGCAGCTGTTCCTGGTGTTCTTCGGCATCGCCCTGCTGGGGGTGGATATCTCGCCCTGGCTGGCCGCCGCCATCGCCCTGACTCTGTTTACCAGCGCCTACCTGGCGGAGATCTGGCGCGGCTGCGTCGAGTCGATTCCCCACGGTCAGTGGGAGGCCTCGTCAAGCCTGGCCCTGAGCCCTTATGAACAGCTGCGCCACGTGATCATGCCGCAAGCGTTGCGCATCGCCGTGGCGCCCACCGTGGGCTTCTCGGTGCAGGTGGTCAAAGGCACCGCGGTGACCTCGATCATCGGTTTCACCGAGCTGACCAAGACCGGCAGCATGCTGGCCAACGCCACCTTCGAGCCCTTCATGGTCTACGGCCTGGTGGCCCTCGGTTACTTCCTGCTCTGCTACCCCCTGTCCCTCAGTGCCCGCTACCTGGAAAGGAGACTGCATGCCTCTGCTTAGAATTTCCGCCCTGCATAAATACTACGGCGACCACCATGTGCTCAAAGGCATCGACCTGAGCATCGAGGAAGGCCAGGTGGTGGCGATCATCGGACGCAGCGGCTCGGGCAAGAGCACCCTGCTGCGCACCCTCAACGGCCTGGAGTCGATCAACGACGGGGTCATCGAGGTCGACGGCGAGTACCTGGATGCCGCCCGCGCCGACCTGCGCAGCCTGCGACAGAAGGTCGGCATGGTGTTCCAGCAGTTCAATCTGTTCCCCCACCTGAGCGTGGGCGAGAACGTGATGCTGGCCCCGCAGGTGGTACAGAAGGTGCCCAAGGCCCGGGCTGCCGAGCTGGCGCGGCAGATGCTGGCGCGGGTCGGCCTGGCGGAGAAGTTCGACGCCTTTCCAGACCGGCTGTCCGGTGGCCAGCAACAGCGAGTGGCGATTGCCCGGGCCCTGGCGATGTCACCCAAGGTGCTGCTGTGCGACGAGATCACCTCGGCCCTGGATCCGGAGCTGGTCAATGAAGTGCTCAGCGTGGTGCGCCAACTGGCCCGGGACGGCATGACCCTGATCATGGTCACCCATGAAATGCGCTTTGCCCGGGAGGTCGGCGACAAACTGGTGTTCATGCACCAGGGCAAGGTGCACGAAGTGGGCGATCCGAAGCAATTGTTCGCCCACCCGCAGACGGCCGAGCTGGCGAACTTCATTGGCAGCACCGAGCAGGCTTGAGGCGGCCCGGTCGCAGGGGCCGGCTGGCGGGAGAACAGCGACAGCAGCGCCTGGCGCAGGTTTTGTGCGTTGAATCAACGCATTGGACACTGCGCGTTGGCGCAGGCCGTTGATCGTGGCAGGATGGCGAGGTTATCGACCGAGACCCCCAACCATGCCCCAATCCCAAGCCAAGAATCTGTCCCTGATCGCCGCGATCGATCTGGGCTCCAACAGCTTTCACATGGTCGTGGCCAAGGCCCGGAACGGTGAAATCCGCATTCTCGAGCGGCTCGGTGAAAAGGTTCAACTGGCCGCCGGCATCAACGAAGAACGCCAGCTCAACGAAGAATCCATGCAGCGCGGGCTCGACTGCCTCAAGCGCTTCGCCCAACTGATCAATGGCATGCCGCCGGGCACGGTGCGCATCGTCGGCACCAACGCCCTGCGCGAGGCGCGCAACCGTGGCGAGTTCATTCGCCGCGCCGAAGAGATCCTCGGCCACCCGGTGGAGGTCATCTCCGGCCGTGAAGAGGCCCGGCTGATCTACCTCGGGGTGTCCCACACCCTGGCCGATACCCCGGGCAAGCGCCTGGTGGCCGACATCGGCGGCGGCAGTACCGAATTCATCATCGGCCAGCGCTTCGAACCGCTGCTGCGCGAGAGCCTGCAAATGGGTTGCGTGAGCTTCACCCAGCGCTACTTCCGCGACGGCAAGATCACCCCGGCCCGCTACGCCCAGGCCTACACCGCCGCGCGCCTGGAGATCATGAGCATCGAGCATGCCCTGCATCGCCTGACCTGGGACGAAGCCATCGGCTCGTCCGGGACCATCCGCGCCATCGGCCTGGCCCTCAAGGCCGGCGGCCAGGGCAGTGGCGAAGTCAACGCCGAAGGCCTGGCCTGGCTCAAGCGCAAGCTGTTCAAGCTGGGGGATGCCGAGAAGATCGACTTCGAAGGCATCAAGCCCGATCGCCGGGCGATCTTCCCGGCGGGCCTGGCGATTCTCGAAGCGATCTTCGACGCCCTGGAACTGCAACGCATGGACCACTGCGAAGGCGCCCTGCGTGAAGGCGTGCTCTACGACCTGCTGGGCCGTCACCACCACGAAGACGTCCGCGAACGCACCCTCAGCTCGCTCATGGAGCGTTACCACGTCGACCTGGAACAGGCCTCGCGAGTCGAAGGCAAGGCCCTGCGCGCCTTCGACCAGGTCGCCGCGGACTGGGACCTGGAAGACGGCGTCTGGCGCGAACTGCTGGGCTGGGCGGCCAAGGTCCACGAAGTGGGCCTGGACATCGCCCACTACCACTACCACAAGCACGGCGCCTACCTGATCGAGCACTCGGACCTGGCCGGATTCTCCCGGGAAGACCAGCAAATGCTGGCGCTGCTGGTACGCGGCCACCGCCGCAACATTCCCAAGGAGAAATTCGCCGAGTTCGGCGACGACGGCATCAAGCTGATCCGCCTGTGCGTGCTGCTGCGTTTCGCCATCCTGTTCCACCACATCCGTGGCACCCAGCAGATGCCCCAAGTGAGCCTGCGCGCCCAGGGCGACCACCTGGATCTGGAGTTCCCGGAGCACTGGCTGGATGAGAACCAGCTGACCCAGGCCGACTTCGCCCTGGAAGCCGAATGGCTGACCCGGGTCGGCATCGTGCTCAACGTCCGCTGACCTGCCACGGACCTGTAGCAGCCGGCTTGCCGGCGAAGAGGCCGCGAAACCTTGCATCACTCGCAGGGACGTCTTCGCTGGCAAGCCAGCTCCTACAGCTCTTGCAAACCGCACAAAAAAGGCCAGCCCGGTGATCGGGCTGGCCTTTTTCATTGACGCCTGCCGCGCTTAGCGCACCGGCAATACCGGGCTGCCAAGACGCTCCAGCAAGGTCGCCTGGGCGCTGCGCGGGTTCTGGTTGCCGGTCGGCGTGTTGCGGATGTAACGGCCGTCGGACTGCAGGCTCCAGCTGTGGGTGTTATCGGTGAGATAGCTTTCCAGCTCTTTCTTGACCCGCAGGATCAGCTTCTTGCCTTCCACCGGGAAGCAGGTCTCGACTCGTTTATCGAGGTTGCGCTCCATCCAGTCGGCGCTGGAGAGGAACATCTGCTCCTCGCCGCCGTTGAGGAAGTAGAACACCCGGGTGTGCTCCAGGAAGCGACCGATGATCGAGCGCACGTGGATGTTGTGCGATACACCGGCAATCCCCGGCCGCAGGCAGCACATGCCACGCACCACCAGATCGATGCGCACGCCGGACTGGCTGGCCTTGTACAAGGCGCGAATGATCTTCGGATCGGTCAACGAGTTGAACTTGGCAATGATGTGCGCGGGCTTGCCGTCCAGGGCGAACTGAGTCTCCCGGGCGATCATGTCGAGCATGCCCTTCTTCAGGGTGAACGGCGCATGCAACAGCTTCTTCATGCGCAGGGTCTTGCCCATGCCGATCAGCTGGCTGAACAGCTTGCCGACGTCTTCGCACAAGGCGTCGTCGGAGGTCAGCAGGCTGTAGTCGGTGTACAGACGGGCGTTGGCCGCGTGGTAGTTGCCAGTGCCCAGGTGGGCATAACGCACGATCTCGCCGGCTTCGCGACGCAGGATCAACATCATCTTGGCGTGGGTCTTGAAGCCCACCACGCCATAGATCACCACCGCGCCGGCCGCTTGCAGGCGGCTGGCCATCTGCAGGTTGGACTCTTCGTCAAAGCGCGCACGCAGCTCGATCACCGCGGTGACCTCCTTGCCGTTGCGCGCCGCGTCCACCAGGGCGTCGACGATCTCCGAGTTGGCGCCACTGCGGTACAGGGTCTGACGCACCGCCAGCACGTGCGGGTCCTTGGCGGCCTGGCGCAGCAGGTCGACCACCGGGGTGAAGGATTCGAACGGGTGCAGCAGCAGGATGTCCTGCTTGCTGATGACGCTGAAGATGTTCTCGCTGTTCTGCAGCAGCTTGGGAATCTGCGGGGTGAACGGGGTGTATTGCAGCTCCGGATGACTGTCCAGGCCGGTGATGCTGAACAGCCGCGTCAGGTTCACCGGACCATTGACCTGGTACAGCTCGGTCTCGTGCAGGTTGAACTGCTTGAGCAGGTAGTCCGACAGGTGTTTGGGGCAGGTGTCGGCCACTTCCAGGCGCACCGCGTCGCCGTAGCGCCGGGAGAACAGCTCGCCGCGCAGGGCGCGGGCCAGGTCTTCGACGTCCTCGGTGTCCACCGCCAGGTCGGCGTTACGGGTCAGGCGGAACTGATAGCAGCCTTTGACCTTCATGCCCTGGAACAGGTCATCGGCGTGGGCGTGGATCATCGACGACAGGAACACATAGTTGTCGCCAGGGCCGCCGACTTCTTCCGGCACCTTGATGATCCGCGGCAGCAGGCGCGGTGCCGGGATGATCGCCAGGCCCGAATCGCGACCGAAGGCGTCGATACCCTCCAGCTCAACGATGAAGTTCAGGCTCTTGTTCACCAGCAACGGGAACGGGTGCGTCGGGTCCAGGCCAATCGGGGTGATGATCGGCGCGATCTCGTCGCGGAAGTAACGGCGTACCCAGGTCTTGAGCTTGGTGGTCCAGTAGCGGCGACGGATGAAGCGGATCTGGTGCTTCTCCAGTTCCGGCAACAGGATGTCATTGAGGATCGCGTACTGGCGGTCGACGTGACCATGCACCAGCTCGCTGATCCGCGCCAGCGCCTGATGCGGCTGCAGGCCATCGGCCCCGGCCTGCTCACGGGCGAAGGTGATCTGCTTCTTCAGGCCGGCGACGCGGATCTCGAAGAACTCGTCCAGGTTGCTGGAAAAGATCAGCAGGAACTTCAGGCGCTCCAGCAGCGGGTAGGACTCGTCCAGCGCCTGTTCCAGCACGCGGATGTTGAATTGCAGCTGCGACAGCTCGCGGTGAATGTACAGGCTGCTGTCATCCAGGTTGGGGATGACAATGGCCGGCGCCGGTGGCGCCTCGGCCACCGCAGGCGCGGGTTCGAGCTCCGGCGGGGTTTCAACCACTGGCTCGACCACCGGCTGAGCGTCTTTTACGGCAACTTCTGAGAGTCCTTCAGTATTCATCGCGTGTTCCTGGGAGGGCTATTTTTGCTCTCGTAACAATTGAGCAGCACGGACGGCAAAGTAAGTCAGGATGCCATCGGCACCCGCACGTTTAAAGGCGGTCAGGGATTCAAGAATAACCCCTTCACCCAACCAGCCATTCTGGATCGCCGCCATGTGCATGGCGTATTCGCCGCTGACCTGATAGACAAAGGTCGGCACCTTGAATTCATCCTTGACCCGAAAAAGGATATCCAGGTACGGCATGCCTGGCTTGACCATGACCATGTCCGCCCCTTCCGCCAGGTCCGCCGCCACTTCATGCAGGGCTTCGTCACCGTTGGCCGGGTCCATCTGGTACGAGGCCTTGTCGGCCTTGCCCAGGTTCAACGCCGAACCCACCGCATCGCGGAAAGGGCCGTAGTAGGCGCTGGCGTACTTGGCCGAGTAGGCCATGATCCGCACGTTGACGTGCCCCGCCAGCTCCAGGGCCTCGCGGATTGCCTGGACCCGCCCGTCCATCATGTCCGACGGCGCCACCACCTGGGCGCCAGCCTCGGCGTGGGACAGCGCCTGACGCACCAGGGCATCGACGGTGATGTCGTTCTGTACATAACCCTGTTCGTCGAGGATGCCGTCCTGGCCATGGGTGGTGAACGGGTCCAGAGCGACGTCGGTGATCACCCCCAGTGCCGGAAAGCGTTCGCGCAGGGCACGGGTGGCGCGCTGGGCGATGCCCTCCGGGTTCCAGGCTTCGGCCGCGTCCAGGGACTTGAGCCCGGCCGGGGTCACCGGAAACAGCGCCAGGGCCGGAATCCCCAACTCGACCCAGTGCGCCGCCTCTTCCAGCAGCAGGTCGATGGTCAGGCGCTCGACGCCGGGCATCGACGCCACCGCCTCGCGGCGGTTCTCACCGTCAAGCACGAATACGGGCAGGATCAGGTCGTCGACGCTCAGCCGGTTTTCCCGCACCAGACGGCGAGAGAAATCATCGCGACGATTACGCCGCAGACGAGTGGCTGGAAACAGGCGGCTGGCAGGGGTAAAGCTCACGGCGGACTCCAGGGCCCGCGCTGGCGGGCGAGCGGAACAGTTATAAGCGGGCATTATGACGAACAGATGACAGTTGTGCTCAAGCTGTTGACCGGCAGCAACACTCATTGTCATTGGCCCAATTGTTCACGTCGAGACACATTTCGATACTTTCCCGAACGTCGTCGAAGGGGTAGGCTGCGCGTTCATTTCGCCAGCATCCAGACAATGCTCCAACAATTTCTTCAGGATTTCGGCTACTTCGCCCTCTTTCTCGGCACGTTTTTCGAAGGTGAAACCATTCTGGTTCTCGCCGGGTTTCTTGCGTTCCGCGGATACATGGATATCAAGCTGGTGATGATCGTCGCCTTCCTCGGCAGCTACGCCGGCGACCAGCTGTGGTACTTCCTGGGGCGCAAGCATGGCCGCAAGCTGCTGGCGCGCAAGCCGCGCTGGCAAATGATGGGCGATCGAGCGCTGGAACATATCCGCAAGCATCCGGATATCTGGGTGCTGAGCTTCCGCTTCGTCTATGGCCTGCGCACCGTGATGCCGGTGGCCATTGGCCTGTCCGGCTATCCGCCGGGCCGCTATTTGCTGCTCAACGGCATTGGCGCGGCCATCTGGGCCGTGGCCCTGGCCCAGGCCGCCTATCATTTCGGCGCGGTCATGGAAGGCATGCTCGGCAGCATCAAGAAGTACGAGCTGTGGGTCCTGGGCGCCCTGCTGGTGCTGGGCTTCGGCCTGTGGGTGCGCCGGCGTTTCAAGAACGCCCGCCTGGCCAAGCAGATCTACGAGGCCGAACAAGCCGCCGCGCAAGACAAGACCAAGGCTTCGACCACACCGGTGGAGTGACACGCCCGTCATTTGGCATGCTCTCGGCACCCTTAACCTGGAGAAACAACCATGAGCAAAAAAGTTGCAGTGATCCTTTCCGGTTGCGGCGTGTTCGACGGTGCCGAGATCCACGAGAGCGTGATCACCCTGCTGCGCCTCGACCAGCGTGGAGCCCAGGTGCAGTGCTTTGCCCCGAACATCCCGCAGATGCATGTGCTCAACCACCTGACCGGCGAAACCATGGCCGAGACCCGCAACGTGCTGGTGGAATCGGCGCGCATTGCCCGGGGCCAGGTCAAGGACCTGGCTGAAGCCAGCGTCGACGACTTCGACGCGCTGATCATTCCCGGCGGCTTCGGCGCAGCCAAGAACCTCTCCAGCTTCGCCACCGAAGGTGCCGCCTGCACGGTCCAGGCCGACGTCCTGGCCCTGGCCGAAGCCTTTGCCGAAGCAGGCAAGCCGGTAGGCCTGATGTGCATCGCCCCGGCCCTGGCGGCGAAGATCTACGGTCCGGGCGTGACCTGCACCATCGGTAACGACGCCGATACCGCAGCGGCCCTGGGCAAGATGGGCGCCAGCCACGCCGAATGCGCGGTGGGCGACATCATCGAAGACAAGGCGCGCAAGCTGGTGAGCACCCCCGCCTACATGCTGGCGCAGTCCATCAGCGAAGCCGCCTCGGGCATCAACAAGCTGGTGGACCGGGTGCTGGAACTGACCCACGAAGGCGAATAACCGCCCCGCCACAAGGACAGCCTCCTGTGGCGGAGCACAGGGGTTCAAGCCAGGCCGCTAAACGGCCGCATACCCGAACACCGCACTGCAGCCGGCTCCCCGCCGGCTGCACATCCCCCCAGACTCCCCCGGCACATCAGGCCCTTCAGGCCTGACGCGACAGCCGGGTCAGAATCCGATCCAGCGCATTGGCAAATGCCTGCTTCTCCCGATCGCCATAGGGCGCCTGCCCGCCGCTGACCTGCCCCTGCTCCCGCAGATCGGTAAACAGATTGCGCACCGCCAGGCGCTCGCCCATGTTCTGCGCGTCGAACTCCTTGCCCCGCGGGTCCAGGGCGGCCACGCCCTTTTTCACCAGGCGGTCGGCCAGCGGCACATCGCTGCAGATCACCAATTCGCCCGGCACCGCGTGCTCCACCAGGTAATCGTCGGCGGCATCCGGACCGCTGGGCACCACGATCAGCCTGACGCAGGCAAACGCCGGTTTGATCTGCGCCTGCCCGGCCACCAGTACCACCTCGAACTGACGCTTCAGGGCGAAGCGCACCACCTGATCCTTGGCCGCCTTGGGGCAAGCGTCGGCATCGATCCACACACGCATCGAGTGTTCTCCTTCCAGAATGCAAAACGGGCAAGCCGCCCCGTGGAGCTGGCTTGCCCGCGATCAACCGCGCAGCGTCAAGAAGCCTGCAAACGCCGCTTCTCACTCAGGCGACTGCGACTATAAAGCACCACGATCGCCAGTATCGCCACCACCTGGGCTCCCAGCGAGTAGGCGTCGGCATGGATCCCCAGCCAATCGAAGTCGAAGAACGGCACCGGCCGGGTGCCGAAGATACCGGCTTCCTGCAAGGCCTTGACCCCGTGCCCGGCGAACACCACCGACAAGGCGCAGAGCAGCGCCGCGTTGATGCCGAAGAACAGCGCCAGCGGCAGCTTGGCCGACCCCCGCAGGATCACCCAGGCCAGGCCCACCAGCAGCACCAGGGCGGTGGCGCCGCCAGCAAGTACCGCGTTGTGCCCCGCAGGTCCCGCCTGCAGCCACAGGGTTTCGTAGAACAGGATCACCTCGAACAGCTCGCGATACACCGAGAAGAACGCCAGGACGGCAAAGCCGAAACGCCCGCCACCGCCCACCAGGCTGCTCTTGATGTAGTCCTGCCAGGCCGCCGCATGCCGGCGGTCGTGCATCCACACCCCGAGCCACAGCACCATGACGCTGGCGAACAGCGCGGTAGCGCCTTCCAGCAGCTCGCGCTGGGAACCGCTGACGTCGATCACATAAGCCGCCAGAGCCCAGGTGCCCAAGCCCGCCAGCAGCGCCAGGCCCCAGCCAACGTTGACACTGCGCACCGCCGATTGCTGGCCGGTGTTGCGCAGGAAGGCAAGGATCGCCGCCAGCACCAGGATCGCTTCCAGGCCTTCGCGCAGCAGGATCAGCAAACCGGAGATAAAGCTCAGCGACCAACTCAGGCTGTCGCCGCCCAAAAGCCCGGCCGACTCCTTGAGCTTGGCCTTGGCCGCATCCAGGCGCTGCTCGGCCTGAGCCACCGGCAAACCGTCCTGCAACGACTGACGGTAGGCCATCAGGGCTTTTTCCGTGTCCTTGCGCACCGTGGCATCGACGTTGTCCAGGGAGCTTTCCACCAGCTCGAAACCTTCCAGGTACGCCGCTACCGACAGGTCATAGGCCTGTTCATGATCGCCGTTGCGATAGGCCGCGAGACTCTTGTCCAGGGTCGATGCGGTGTAGTCGAGCAACTGCCCCGGACCACGCTTGACCTGAGGCGGCTGGGCCCGCTGGGTGCGGAAGGTGGCGGCTGCCTGCGGGCCTTGGGCGGCCAGCACTTCAGCGGGCGTCTGCCGGGCCAGGTCGGCCAGGTTGAAGCCCTGCTCGCCCTTGGCCGCCGCCGGGTCGGCGCTGAACCCGGCAATGTAGGTGGCCAGATCCCAACGTTGACGGTCATCCAGCTGATCGGCGAAGGCCGGCATGTCCGTGCCTTCGACCCCCAGCCCCAGGGTGTTGTAGACCGCGTACAGGCTCAGGCGATCAAGGCGCTCGGCATCCCGCAGATTGGCCGGCGGCGGGGTCATGCCGACGCCGGCCGGACCATCGCCGGCGCCTTTCTCGCCGTGGCACACCGAGCAATGCTGGGCATACAGCGGCGCACCGCGGCTCGGATCCGGGGTGATCACCGGCGCCTGGCTGACCTCATAGGCCACCGCCAGCTTGGCCCCCATCTGCCGCGCCAGACGTGCCACCTGGCCGCCTTGGACACGCTCGTCCACCGCCTTGCGCAGGCTGGCGATGCCCTGCTCCAGCTCGGCCTTCTCCGGCTTGGCCGGCAGCTCGGCGATCAGCCCCTGCAAGACCCCGAGAAACTCCACCTGCTCGCGGTATTCGGACTCGTCGACGACCTTGCCGGCTTCAACCGTGGGCGGGTAATCGGCGCCGATGTAATCCAGCAAATGCAGAGCCTTGGGCGCGCCATCGACAGTCTCGGCCAGCAGGTTGAAGCTGCAGAGCGCGAGTACCGGCAGCACCAGCAAGGCCAGTAAACGGGAAGGGCCAGTCATGAACGAATCTCAAATGGAAATACGAAGTAACATATTGTTCACTCCCAGTGAGTTTCACTCAAGGCTTATCCGTCTGTTGAAACACTTGCGCCGACCACCGCCTGCCCAACGGCATCCGCCCGCCGACCGTGTGACAAGCGCTCAAGCCGGCCACCACGACCCGATAGCCCTTCCCTGCCCACTGCCTGCCGCTGATAATGCGCCACCTCTTGCAGGTCTCGTTCAGGGAAGAAACACCATCTATGACCCGCTGCCTCATACCCTTGCTGATGTCGATCCTGCTGCTGTTGAGCGGCTGTTCGATCTTTCGCAACTACGACCTGGAGCTGCAACAGACCAACCAGCAACTGCAAGCAGGCAATGTCGACGGCGCCCTGGACCTGCTGGAGCAGCACAATCCCTGGCAAGACAAGGACCTGCTCTATTACTTCGAGAAAGGCGAACTGCTGCGGGCCAAGGGCGACTTGATTGGCAGCCAGCTGGCCTGGCGCCGGGCCGACCGGGTGGTGTTCACCTGGGAAGAATCGGTGAAGTTCGACAGCGCCAAATACCTGGCCCAATTCGGTAGCTACCTGATCAACGACAAGGTCCGGCGCTACGAAGGCTACGACTACGAAAAGATCATGCTCACCACCCAGATCGCGATCAACCACCTAGCCCTGCACGACTTCGATGGCGCGCGCATCGAGATCAAGAAGACCCACGAGCGCGAAGCGCTGATTGCCGAACTGCGCGACAAGCAGTACCTGCAACTCGAAGAGCAGGCCCACAACCTGGGCATCAACGTGCGCTACCAGGATCTGCAGGGCTACCCGGTGGCCACCCTGGACGCTCCGGAAGTGCTGGAGCTGAAAAATAGCTACCAGAGCGCCTTCAGCCATTATCTGGCCGGCTACCTCTACGAAGCACTGGGCGAAAGAGGCCTGGCCGCCGCTGGTTATCGCCAGGCGATTGAGCTGCGCCCCCATACCCCGCTGCTGGAACAAGCCTTACGCAGCCTCGATCGCCCCACCGCCAAGGCCAATGAAAGCGATGTGCTAATCATTGTACAAAACGGCCTCGCACCGGCCCGGGGCTCAGTGCAGTTGCCGGTAACCGTGGAGTTTGAGGGCCAGCCGATCCCAACCCTGATGTCATTTCCCATCATACTCGCAGACACCTCCACCCACCCCGTGGAACAGCTCAGTGTGGATGGTCGCAAACAGCCGCTGACCGCCCTCAACAGCATCAGCGCCATGTCACGCAGGGCCCTGCGCGACGACATGCCCGGGATCATCCTGCGTACCACCTATCGCGCCCAGGCCTACGCCGCCTACCAAGCCCAACAATTGAAGAAAGACCCTGAGCGAGCCAAGGAGAAACAGCGGCTCAACATGCTGATCGAAGACGCTGACACCCGTACCTGGCGCACGCTGCCGGACACCACCCTGATAGCCCGTTTACGCCTAAAAAAAGGTCAGCACCAGTTTGCTCTGGGCAAGACCGCGCAACTGGTGCTCAAACTGGACCAACGTTTCCAGGTCATCTGCCTGCGCAGAGTGGGCGACCAGATATTCGTCATCGCTCCCGCGCCAGAAGAGCGAAAGCCGCTCGCAGCGATATTCGGCGGTTAATGCGCAGCCGCTCACATAGTGGCCAACTACATATCAATCTGACCTTAAAAAGCCATTACATCACCCGGAACCACGTTTATAATGCCGCGCCCTCGTTATCGCGAGATGGCATTTAAGCTCCTTTTTTTTATGAGGAATTGGCATGGTAGCCAGCGCTCCTGCCAGTGGGTTCGTCCAGCCCGACCCGCACGCCCGGCTGTCTCATTCAGGGAAGAAGAAGTACCCATGGCATCCCGCGCCCTCACTTCGATTGCGCTTGGCGCAGTCACTCTGCTTGCAGGCTGTTCGGCCTTCCGCAGCTACGACAACGAGCTCCAGGAAACCAACCAGCAACTGCGCGCCGGCAACCTCGATGCCGCCCTGATCCTGCTGGAAAAGAACAACAAGGGCGAAGACAAGGACCTGCTCTACTACTTCGAAAAGGGTGAGTTGCTGCGGGCCAAGGGCGACCTCAATGGCAGCCAGGCCGCCTGGGGCCATGCCGATCAGGTGGTGGCCAGCTGGGAAGACTCGGTCAAGCTCGATACCGACAAGTACCTGGCCCAGTTCGGCAGCTTCCTGGTCAACGACAAGGTCCGCCGCTACGAAGGCTATGACTATGAAAAAGTCATGCTGACCACCCAGATGGCCATGAACCTGCTGGCCGGCAATGACTTCGACGGCGCCCGCATGGCGATCAAGAAGACCCACGAGCGCGAAGCGGTGATCGCCGAACTGCGCGACAAGGAATACCTCAAGCGCGAGGACGAAGCCGAGAAGCAAGGGGTCAAGACCGAGTACAAGGACCTCAAGGGCTATCCGGTGGAAGCCCTCGACGCGCCGGACGTGGTCAACCTGAAAAACAGCTACCAGAGCGCCTTCAGCCACTACCTGGCCGGCTTCGTCTACGAAGCCCTGGGCGAGAAGGACCTGGCCGCGCCCGGCTACCGCAAGGCCGCCGAACTGCGCCCCAACACGCCCCTGCTGGAACAGGCCCTGCTGAACCTGGACGCCCCGGTGGAGCCGGTCAAAGTCGAGGCCCCGAGCAAGTCTTCGACCAAGTCCAAGCGCAAGGCTGCGGCCAAGGCCCCCGCCAAGGCGCCGGCGGTGCCAGCCCTGGCTGAAGATGAAAGTGACGTACTGATCGTGGTGCAAAGCGGCCTGGCCCCGGCCCGGGATTCGGTGCGCATTCCCCTGCCGCTGCCGATCAACGGCAATCTGGTGATCACCCCGCTGTCGTTCCCGGTGATCAAGCCCGACACCTCGACCCAGACCCTCGCCCAGATCGGCATCGACGGCCAGCCGCAGAACCTGACCCTGCTCAACAGCACCACCGCCATGTCCCGCCGCGCCCTGCGCGACGACATGCCGGGGATCATCCTGCGCACCACCGTGCGCGCCGTGACCCGTGGTGTGGCGCAGAAGAACCTCAATGAGGTCAACCCGCTGGCCGGCCTGGCCGTGGGCCTGGCTTCAGCGGTGACCGAAGGTGCCGACACCCGCACCTGGCGCACCCTGCCGGACAACACCCAAGTGGCCCGCCTGCGCCTGAAGCGGGGCGAACACCGCCTGAACCTGGCCAACGCCCAGGGCGGCACCCAGGTGCAGGTCAAAGTGGACCAGCGCTATCAGGTCATCGCCCTGCGGGTCGTCGGCAACCAGGTATTCAGCAGCGGTCTGGCCGCACAAGTGATCCCGAACAACGCCGGCCAGAACATGGCCAGCAACCAACGTCCTTAAGCGGAGCCCCCCATGCGCTTGAAACTTCTCGCTGTCGCCGCACTGGCCCTACTGGCCGGTTGCGCCACCCCGCCTCCTCCCGCCCCCGGCAGTGCCGCGAGCAAGGTGGTGGTGATGAACAAGTTCAACAACATCGCCATCGGCGCGATGCGGGTCGCCCGTGAAAACGGCTTCCTGACGGTCA
The DNA here is from genome assembly GCF_001547895.1 of Pseudomonas sp. Os17. NCBI lineage: Bacteria > Pseudomonadati > Pseudomonadota > Gammaproteobacteria > Pseudomonadales > Pseudomonadaceae > Pseudomonas > Pseudomonas sp. Os17. The sequence goes on from NZ_AP014627.1 coordinate 6,617,850, forward strand.
AGGTGGCGCTGAACAACACCAGCCACACCAACATGACGATGTACTACCGCTTCGTCTGGCTGGGCGACGACGGCTTCCCGGTGGCCGACGAAGAAAGCTGGAAAGTCTTCAACCTGTACGCGGCCCAGGCCACCTTCCTGCCGGCCATTGCGCCGGTGCCCAAGGCCACCGACTTCCGCCTGGAAGTCAAAACCCAATAAGCCGTCCCTGAACCCGATCAAGAGAGCACTTCCATGTTTGCACGCTTTTCCTTCCTCGCCGTGGTCGCCCTGCTGGCCAGCGGCTGCGCCAACAACTCCCCCGTCCTGGGCGGCAAGAACATCAGCTACGGCGACAGCAAGGCCGTGGAGCTGGTGACCAACGAGTTCGGTTCCACCGACCTGCAGATGATCGCCGAATCCATGACCCGCTCCCTGGCCCAGTCCGGCATCCTCCAGGGCCGCCCGGTGGTGCAGGTCTACGACGTGAAGAACAAGACCAGCGAGTACATCGATACCCGCGAGATCACCACCTCGATCAAGACCCAGCTGATGAAATCCGGCACCGCCCGCTTCGCCAGCGACAACACCGCGATGCAGAGCCAGGTCGACCAGCTCAAGCTGCAGAACCAGAGCGGCCTGTACAAGAAGTCCACCGTGGCCAAGACCGGCAACATGGTCGCCGCCAAGTACCGTCTTGAGGGCTCCATCAGCTCCATCGTCAAGCGCAGCAGCGACTACAAGGACGTCTTCTACAAATTCAGCCTGCAACTGATCGACGTCGAGAGCGGTCTGGCCGAGTGGATGGACGAGAAAGAGATCCGCAAGACCACGGAGCGCTAAGCAATGCGTGCATGGATTGGCATCCTGGCCCTGGCCTGTGCGTTCAGCGCGCAGGCGGCCCCGAAAGTCGCAGTCATGGACCTGGCCTACCAGGAACGTGTGCAGGAATACATTCACGTGGTCTCGGCCCAGCAGAGCTACCGCGAGGGCTACTACAGCTCCAGCGGCTCGGCCAGCTACAACGAACTGGAATCGAGCACCAGTTACATCGAGGAAGGCGAACTGCGCAAGTTCACCGGTGATATCAAGGGCGGGATCCTCAAGTCCGGGATGTTCCAGCTGGTGCAGGGCTCGCCCCACACCGACGCGTCCAAGACCAACGTCTACGACATCATCAAGCGCATCAAGGCCGGCAACTTCAAGGGTGCCGACTACGTGCTGTTCGGCACCGTGTCGGACATCGACTTCACCCAGGACATCAACGAGCTGGCCAATACCGACAGCTACTCGGCGGTGCTGGGCCTGACCCTGGTGGCGGATTTCAGCCTGATCAACACCCGCACCTTCGAGATCACCTCGGCGTTCACCGCCATGGGCGAAGGCCAGGACACCAAGCTGGTGAACAGCCGGGACATCCGTGTCTCGCTGAACCGTCCGCGGGTGGTGCGTGAAGTCTCCAAGGCCCTGGGCGAGGACGTCACCCGGCAAATGGCCGAGCAGTTGGGTCGCGGTGGCTACGAGCAACCGGGGCAGGCGCCGATGCGCAACAACCTGCCGCGGGACACTGCCCCCGTGATCCTGCGTTAAGCCGTATGCAAACGAAAAAGGCGACCCGCTGGGTCGCCTTTTTTTGTTCCTGCAAAACCTTAGGTCGCCGCTTTGCGGATGGTCGCCAGAAAGCCCGCGGCACCGAGGAACAGGCCGGCGAAGGTGCGATTCATGCGCCGCTGCTGGACCGGGGTGCGCAACAGGCGCAGGACCTTGGACGCCAGCCCGGTGTAGCCGGCCATGACAATCAGGTCGACCACGATCATGGTGGCGCCGAGGATCAGGTACTGCTTGACCAGGGGCGCATGGGGATCGATGAACTGCGGCAGCACCGCCAGCATGAACACCAGGGCCTTGGGGTTGCTGATGTTCACCAGGAAGCCGCGGAACATCAGGGCCAGGGGCTTGCCGATGGGACGGACCGCGGCGTCATCGCTCAGATCGCTGGGCAGCGCACGCCATTGCTTGACCGCCAGGTACACCAGGTAGGCCACACCGAACCACTTGATGGCATAGAAGGCGGTAGCCGAGGCCGCGAGGATGGCACCGACACCGGCGGCGACAATGGCAATCTGCATGGCCAGGCCCAGCTGCAGGCCCAGGGCGTTCCAGTAACCGCGCCAGAAGCCGTATTGCAGGCCGCAGGACATCGACGCAATCGCGCCGGCTCCCGGAGAAAGACTGATTACCCAACTGGCGGCAAAGAACGCCAGCCATGTCTCAAGCACCATTGCACACCTCGGATCGAATTGGTCGTGACTGCCTAAGCTAATCCTCCGACCCGCGGCTGACTATATTTTTTTCGCCCAAAGCTGATTCACGGCCCTGTAGCCGCTGCCGCAGGCTGCGATAGGTCCGCAGGACCAGGGGCAATAGCTGCGCAGCCGTTCGCAGCCTGCGGCAGCGGCTACGGAGGAAGGGACTACTTTTCGCCAGTTCCTACCGGCAGCACATCGCTGCCGCGCCAGCGACGTACCGAGCGCTGGAAGAACAGGCTGTTGGGCACCTGGACCATGGCGCTGCCGGTACCGGCTTCTTCGGACTCGATCAGGGTGGTGTACAAAAGGTTGATCGCCACTACCCGGCCCTTGACCCCGGGCTTGTCGACGGTGTCCACCAGCTCCACCACGTCGCCCAGGCGGAACGGGCCGACGGTGAAGATCAGGATCGCGCACAGCAGGTTGGAGAGCACGCTCCACATGGCGAAGAACGCCACCGCCGCCACGGCGACGAAGCCGGACAGTGCGGTCCACAACACCGTGGCGGAAACCCCCAGGCGCTCCAGCACGAAGATCACCGCACTGCCCATGATCAGCCAGCGCAAGCCACCGCGCAGGGGCATCAGCAACTGCGGGGGAAACGGGTAACGCTCGCCCAGACGGGTCAGGCCGCGAGCGACAAAGCGCTGGGCCAAGTAGCCCGCCAGGAGAATCAGCAGGATCTGCACGCCCACCCACAGTGGACCGATCCACTGCGCCGGCAACGGCAACTGCAGCGCTTCCATCAGGAGAGCGCCTCCAGCTCCGCCTGCATGCTTTCCAGCAGCTCCAGGGCCTCCATCCAGGCTTCTTCCAGCTCGGACTCACGGGTCTTGAGCTTGGCTTGTTCAGCCAACAGATCCCGCAGCTCATCCTTGCGCGCAGCCTCGTACAGACCGCTGTCGCCCAGGCTGGTCTCGATCCTGGCCAGGCGCTCATGCACCTTGCCCAACTCGGCTTCCAGCTTGTCGGCCTCGCGCTTGTGCGGCGCCAGTTGCTGACGCAACGCCGCGGCGGCCTGGCGCTGGGCCTTCTTGTCGGTCTTGTCCGGGTTGACCGGGGTGTTGCTGACCGGGGCATTGCGCTGGCGGTAATCCACCAGCCAACGGGTGTAGTCGTCCAGGTCGCCGTCGAACTCCTCGACCTTGCCGTCGGCCACCAGGAAGAAGTTGTCCGTGGTGCTCTTGAGCAGATGGCGATCGTGGGACACCACCAATACCGCGCCACTGAACTCTTGCAGGGCCATGGTCAGGGCCAGGCGCATCTCCAGGTCCAGGTGGTTGGTGGGTTCGTCGAGCAGCAACAGGTTCGGCCGCTCCCAGGCGATCAGCGCCAGGGCCAGGCGGGCTTTTTCGCCGCCGGAGAAGTTCAGCACCGGCTCGTCGATCCGGGCGCCACGGAAGTCGAAGCCGCCGAGGAAATCACGCAGGGTCTGCTCGCGCTCGGTGGGGGCCAGGCGCTGCAAGTGCAGCAAGGGGCTGGCCTTGGAATCCAGGGAGTCGAGCTGATGCTGGGCAAAGTAGCCGACCACGGTGTTCTCGCCCCGGGTCAGGCGTCCGGACAACGGCTGGAGTTCGCCGGAGAGGTTCTTGATCAGGGTCGACTTGCCGGCACCATTGGGGCCCAGCAGACCGATCCGCGCGCCCGGGGTCAGTTGCAGTTTGACCTTCTCCAGGATCGTGCGCTCGCCATACCCCAGGCGGGCATCGGAGAGGTCGATCAGCGGGCTGGAAATCTTCGTCGACTCACGGAAGGTGAAGTCGAACGGCGAATCGACGTGGGCCGCCGACAGCTCCTCCATGCGCTCCAGGGCCTTGATCCGGCTCTGGGCCTGACGAGCCTTGGTGGCCTGAGCCTTGAAGCGGGCGATGTAGCTTTCCATATGCGCGCGCTGCGCCTGCTGCTTCTCGTAGGCCTGCTGTTGCTGGGCCAGCCGCTCGGCACGGGCGCGCTCGAAGGCGCTGTAGCCACCGCGATAGAGGGTGATCTTGCGTTGATCGACATGGGCGACGTGATCGACCACGGCATCGAGGAAATCCCGGTCGTGGGAGATCAGCAGCAAGGTGCCGGGGTAACCCTTGAGCCAGTCTTCGAGCCAGATGATGGCGTCGAGGTCCAAGTGGTTGGTCGGTTCGTCGAGCAGCAACAGGTCCGAGGGACACATCAGCGCCTGGGCCAGGTTCAGGCGCATCCGCCAGCCCCCGGAGAAGTCGCCGACCTGGCGGTCCATCTGCTCGTTGGTGAAGCCCAGGCCGGCCAGCAGCTTGCGCGCCCGGGCGTCGGCGGTGTAACCGTCGGCGCTGTCCAACTCGGCATGCAGACGTGCTTGCGCGGCGCCGTCGTGGGCCGCTTCCGCGGCGGCCAGGTCGCGTTGCACCTGGCGCAGGCGCAGGTCGCCGTCGAGCACATAGTCCACCGCCAGGCGCTCGAGGGTATCGACCTCCTGACGCATGTGGGCAATGCGCCAATCGGCGGGCAGGAAGCAGTCACCCGAATCCGGGTGCAGCTCCCCACGCAGCAGGGCGAACAGGCTGGATTTGCCGGCGCCGTTGGCACCGATCAGGCCGGCTTTCTGGCCGGCGTGCAGGGTCAGCTCGGCGTCTTCTAGCAGACGTTGCGGGCCACGCTGTAAAGTCAGGTTCTGAAGTCGAATCATAATGGCGGCGGAGTCTACCAGCTTCGTTCGCAACTGGCGCGAGTAGCACTATGTCCTCTGACCTGTGGAGTTTTTCCCTTAGCACCTATGCCCTTCCCGGCGTGCAGGAGGCCTGCCTGCAACTGCAGGACAGTGGCGCCAATGTCTGCCTGTTGCTCTGTGGCGCCTGGCTTGGCCAGCGAGGCGTCAGTTGCGACGCTCAGCGTTTGCAGCAGTTGCAGGCGCTGGCGGCGCCCTGGCAGCGCGACGTGATTCAACCCTTGCGCGACTTGCGCACCGGCTGGCGCCAGGCGGCCCGCGAGGACAGTGAATTGAGCGCCTTGCGCGAACAGGTCAAGACCCTGGAGCTGGAAGCCGAACGGCAATTGCTGTTGCGCTTGCAGGAGCGGGTACGGCCATGGCCGGACTCTCAGGCAAAGAGCCTGGACGACTGGCTGGAGGGATTGGCGGCCGAAGCCGCCGAACGCAACCGCAACGCGCTGCAGGTGCTGCGCGTCGCGGTGACCGGCGCTTAGGAAACGCTGGAGGGAGTGCCGGCAGCAGCCGGTGCAGGCGCGGCGGCTGGGGTGCTCGCCGGAGCAGCTGAAGACGCCGCGGGTGCCGGAGCGGCAGGTTTGGCCGCAGCAGGCGCAGGTGCAGCCGGCTTGGCCGCTGGAGTTGCGGTTTTGGTGGCGGCTGGCTTGGCGACCGCCGGTTTTTTCGCGGCGGGTTTTGCCGCTGGTTTCGCTGCAGGCTTGGCAGCTGGCTTGGCCGCAGGTTTCGCTGCCGATGCCGCCGCAGGCTTGGCCGCAGTTTTTGCCGGGGCTTTTGCTACCGCAGGTTTAGCGGCAGTTTTGCTCGCTGCCGGTTTGGCAGCAGCGGTTTTGGTGGCTGCTGGCTTGGCTGCAGGCTTGGCGGCTGGTTTAGCGGCCACGGGTTTGGCAGCAGGCTTGGCGGCGGTTTTGGCTGCTGGCTTGGCGGCAGCGGTCTTGGTGGCAACCGGTTTGGCAGCAGCAGGCTTAGCCGCTACGGGCTTGCTCGCCGCAGGTTTGGCGGCGCTGGCGGCAGCAGGTTTTTTCGCAGCGGGTTTGGCTGCTGGCTTGGCAGCGGATTTGGCCGGCGCCTTGGTCGCAGGCTTGGCTGCCGGTTTTTTCGCCACCACGGTGTCCGGCTTGGCATCACGAGTGCTCAATGCCTTGGCAACCGCTTCCTTCACACGACCAACGCCTTGAGCCAATTTCAGGCTTTCCTGGGCATCGCGCTTGAGTTGCAGAATGTAGCTGCGGGTCTGGGCCTGGCGTTCTTTCAATGCGTCCAGCAGGTCTTCGAGTTCCTTGACCGCGGTCTTGGCCTTGGCTTGTGCCTTGGCCTTGCCGGCCGCCGCGGCATCCTGCAATTTGGTGCGCGACTTGTGCAGTTTTTCCTGTGCCTTGCCTCGTTGTTTTTCCAGCTTGGCGAGCAGTTTTTCAGCATCAGCCAAGGCTTGGGAACAAGCGTTTTCCAAATGTTCGAGCAAGCTGCCCGACAACTGTTGGAGCAAATGCAACGGAGTATTTACAGGCTTCTTATTGGCCGACATGGTTTACCTCCTGGCTGACGTGAGTTGCGGCTCATACTAGACCTCTGCTGTTACCGCCGCTAGGGCATGTTGACAGTATCGAAAGCCCGGCGTTGCAGCCGACGGAAAATGTTCTTCGCCACCATCGAAGTTGCTCACCAACCCGCCCTTTGTCGCTGGCATAATCCACCGCTACTCAGGCCGGAGAGTGCCCATGTCGCGTTACCTGTTTTTGTCCTTGAGCCTGTTCTTGCCCCTGGAGCAGGCTGCTGCCGAAGCACCGCCCAACGACGCTCATGATCTTGCCTACAGCCTGGGTGCGAGCCTCGGCGAACGACTGCGCGACGAAGTCCCCGACCTGCAGATCCAGGCGTTGGTGGAGGGATTGAAAGCCGCCTACCAAGGCAAGCCGCTGGCCCTCAAGAGCGAGCGCATCGAGCAGCTCCTGGCCCAGCACGAAGCGCAGATCAGCGAACAGTCGGCCCGGTCGCAGATCGAGACGGCGCTGGAGAACGAACGACGCTTTCTCGATCAGGAAAAAGCCAAGCCCGGCGTGCGCCAGCTGGCTGACGGCATCCTGCTGACCGAGCTGGCACCGGGCAGCGGCAACAAGGCCAGCCCCAACGGTTCGGTCCAGGTGCGCTACACCGGGCGCCTGCCTGACGGCACCGTGTTCGATCAGACACAACAGCCTCAATGGTTTCGCCTGGACAGCGTGATTGCCGGCTGGCGCATCGCCCTGGCCCAGATGCCCACCGGTGCCAGATGGCGGCTGGTGATTCCTTCGGACCAGGCCTATGGCACCGAAGGCGCCGGCGACCTGATCGCGCCCTACACGCCGCTGGTGTTCGATATCGAATTGCTGGGCGTTGCCGGCTGAGTCGCAGAAACAAAAACGGCACGCCTTGGCGTGCCGATTTCTGCTGCTCGAACCTGTATTCAGGCCTGAGCGACCGCGTCCTGCTTGTGGGCGTTGTGCAACACTTCGATCAGGCAATCTTCCAGTTCGAAGCGTTCGTGCAACAGGCCGCCCAGTTCCTTGAACTTCTGCGCCACACACTGACCCGCATCGCACAGATCGTTGAACGCCAGGAGCTTTTCGGTAATCACGTCGATACGCGGATAGAGGGTATCGGCCAGCTCCAGACCGCGCTTGTCGCCAAAGGCCTTGGCTTCGCTGGTCAGCTGTTCGTAGATTTCAAAATGTCCGGCGGAAACATAGTCCACCAGAATCCCGCAGAACTCCTGCAGGGGCTTTTTGCTCTCGCTCAACGCCTCCGGCTCGGCGCCCAGCGCATCATAGGCTCGAACCAGTTCGTGACGCTCCTGCAACCAGCGATCGATCAGCAGATGCACTCCACCCCAGCGTTCCTGAGCATTCTGACAACTTTCGAGCATGGTGATCTCTCTTCCCTTATGGGTCATGCCGTCTGCCCGCCGCCCCCCTTGTTGGAGACTCTGGATCCGGTCGGACACAACAGCATCGAGCAACATAATTCCGGTGACAGGTGCGGGCCAGATTATGCCCGCTCGACAACAGCATCAAGGCACACAGGGGATAAAGTTCATACAAGCGTTTAATCCGCGGCCTGCCACCAAACACTGACTCAGGGCAACGCCTCAACCCTGCGTGCAGCCCGCATCATGCACAGCAGACGATAACCGCTGAAGATCAGCATGATCAGGAAAAACAGCAGGCTCCATTCGGGCAGGCTCATGTCCAGCAGCGTCCAGGTGACCTCGGCGCAATCCGAGGTGCCCCTGAAGGTCAGCTGCAGCGCCTGCCACCAGGACAGCTGGCGCAGCATGAAAGGCATGTCCGGCAGACAGGCCAGGAGTTGCTCGGACGGAATGTTCTGCAACAGCACATGACGCCCGGCGGTGATCACCCCGAGCAGGCCCAGCACCAGGTTGAATCCCCAGTAGAGCGCTCGCCCGACACGCCCCGGCCCTTGCACCACAGCCAGCAGGTTGACCCCGCCGAACATCAGCAGCAACAAGCGCTGCACGCCCCACAACGGGCAGGACTCAAGGCCGCCACCGGTTTGCAGGTTGAATGCCGCCCATGAGGCCAAGGCCCCCGCCAGGAACACCAGGGAGAACAGCACGCGGGAGCCTGCCAGCGACATGAGATATCCGTAACACAAAGAAACAGGCAGCCACGGTAGAGAAAGCGCTCGCGGCTTTCAAGAAGCGCTATGCCGCAGTCAATCGACGAGAGCCAGCGAGCAAGTTCTGCAAACCGGGCAAAAAAAGGCCGGTTGCCCATTACAGGCAACCGGCCCTGACAGCGCTTCAGGCCCGCGCCGGAACCGGCAACGGTGAGGCCAGCAGACGCTCGTCGAGCATGCCCAGGCCCTCCTGGAACAGTTGGTTGCTGCGATCGGTATCGCCCAACTGTGCCAGCAACCGGGCCAGCTCGGCACAGGTTTCAGGATTGCGCTGCAGACGCAGGCTGCTTTCCAGGTAGTCCCGGGCCTTGCCCCACAGGCTGTTCTGCAGGCACAGGCGCCCCAGGGTCAGCAGCAGACCGGGATCGTCAGCATGCTCCTTCAGCCAGTGCTCGGCGGTCTGCAACTGACGGGACGGGTCGCTACCACGCACCAGGCCGTAAAGCCGCGCCAGATGGCTTTCGTATTTGCGCTTGATGGCGGTACGCAGCGCCTCTTCGGCTTCGGCACCGGCCCCCAGCTGACGCAACTGCTCGGCGTAGGCCAGCACCAGTTGCGGCTCCTGACGTTGCGCCGAGGTCAGTTGTTGCCAGGCGCGATTGAGAGACTGCAAGCCCGCCACCTGATCCTCTTCACGACGCGCCGCCAGGCTCAGGTTCTCGCCCCAGGCCCGACGCTCCAGCTCCTGCAACTCGCTGGCCGGCAGCGCCTTGTCCTTGCGCAACTCGGGCAGCAAGCGAATCAGCGCCGACCAGTCGCCACGCTGCTGATGCAAACGCTGCAACTGACGCAACACCTGAACGCTGTGCGGATGACGCTCGTGCATGGCTTGCAGGGTGCTCAGGGCGCCTTCGGTGTCGCCCCGATCGGTCTGCAACTGGGCATGACTCAAGGCCACCGCCAACTCCGCCTGGGGCTGCCGGGTCAGCGCCCGCTCCAGTAACCGGTCGCACTCTTCGTAGTGCCCTTGCTCGTTGGCGGCACGGGCCGCACCGAGGTAGTACAGCAACGGCTGGCGCTCGGCCTCGGCGGCACGGTGCAGGTGCTTTTGCGCGCTGGCCCAGCGACCTTCGGCCAGGTCCATCTGGCCCTGCTCGATGGCGATCTGCACCCGGCGACTGCGGTTGCGGCGCGACCAGGGATTGACCACGCCACCGGAAACCATCACCAGCTCGATCAACAGCTTGATGCCCCAGATCACCAGCCAGATCAGCGCCACCAGGGCCAGGGTCGCCCACAAGCTCGATTCATAACGGAAATTGCTGTAGGCGATCAGCACGTAGCCGGGATGCTCGGCGATGGCCAGCCCCAGCAAGCCGATGGCGGCGATGACCAACAGCACAATCACGTAGGCGCGTTTCATGGGCTGGTCTCCTGGGCGGTGTTCGCCGCAGGCTTGGCCAGAGGCTTGATGGAGTCCTCAGCGTTGAAGTTGCGCCGCTCAAGATAGGCCTGGACCGCGCTCAGGGTCTTGGCCAGGTCTGGAGTGACCACGGTCACCGGCTGCTTGCTCAGTTCGGACAGGCGCTCGAGCATGATCTTGCTCTGCGGATTGTCCTGATTGAAGTTGCCGACCAGCACATCCCGGGCCTCGGTCAGCGCCTGGGTATAAACCGGCGCCTGACCATTCAAGGCCGCCCACTGGGCCTGTTCCAGCGCCAGACTCAGGGCCAGGCGCACCTGAGTCAGGCCCTGCCCCGCCAGCAACGGACGGATGTTCTTGTCGGCATTGAAGTCGATACGGAAGTAGCGGGAGATCTGATCCCACCACTGCGCCCAGCGGCTTGCGCCATCGCCGTCGGCGGTCAGCCCCAGTAATGATTCGCCGCGGTCCTTGAATTCCGGTGCCACCGCACTCAGCTCCAGGACTTGATCGCGCAGGGCGCCCAACTGCAGGAACAGACCGGTGCGATCCGGCTGCTCGGTGCTGCGCAACGCCGCCAGGCTCTTGGCCAACTGCTCGCGTGCAGCGAAAGAGCCCGGGTCGTTCTGCTCACGCAGGATATCGTCGGCGCCCTGGACCAGGGCCTGGGCGCTGCTGATGTCCTGCAGCGCGGACAGACGCAGACTGGCCAGGCGCAACAGGTGTTCGGCTTCCGCCAGGCGCCAGTCCTTGCGGCTGGCCCCCAGCACGGTTTCCAGGCGCTGACTCAGACGCTGCTGATCACCTTGCAGCTGGGCCACGAGACGCCGCCGGTCTTCCAGCTCGTCGGCGGGCGGCAACTGCTCAAGACGCGCACTCAGGCGCTGTTCACTGAGTTTGAAGCTCTGGGCCTGATCCCCCAGGGCCTGCAACTGACTCAGTTGCTGCTGGTGATTGGCTTGCAGGCTGCGCACCTGCCAGATCCCCCAGCCACCGGCCGCGACACCCGCAGCCCCCAGCAGCAGGGCCAGTATCGCCAACCCGTTGCCACGACGCTCAACGGTTGGGGTCGTGGGCTCAGCAGGTGTTTCGGACACCGGCTGGACTTCATCTTTAGGCAAGGCTGTTTCGCTCACGTATCCATCCTTTGCGTTAGAGAACGGGCACGGGTTGCTCCCGTAACGCCGTTAGCAAAGCCGCGGCACTGGCGCCGCGACAATCCACAACTTTTTCCGCCCCGGCGGCACGTGCCATGTCGGCGACCCGGGGGCTTGGAACAAACAACGGTATCCGCGCCAACTGCGGCCAGTCCGCTCCGGCCAGCTGCAGCAAATGGCTGAAACCCTGTCCACTGCTGACCACCAGCCCGTTCAAGCGTTCCCCCGCAATCTTGCGCAACAGCGCATCCTCGGCGTAACGCGGGAGGCACCGGCGGTAGAGTTCCAGATAATCGACACTAGCACCTAGGTCGCGCAAGCGCTCAGAGAGCAGCTCACGACCACCCTCGCCACGCACGATCAGCACCCGGGGATCGGGCCGGCAGATAGCCTCGCGCAATTGGGGAAGGGCAAGCAAGGCTTCACTGTCATCCCCCGCCTGTGGATAGAACACCTGCAAACCGGCGTCCGCAAGGATCTGCCCGGTTCCGGCGCCCACGGTAAACCAGCTCTGGGACGGGGGCTCTGGCCAATAGGCGCGCAGCAGTTTCAGGCCAAGATGGGCCGCCGGCTTGCTGACCACGATCAGCGCACAGTAACGATCCAGTTCAAGCAGGGTTGCGCGTTGCGCGTCAGTGACGGGCAAGGCCTGAATCTCCAGCAACGGCAGGCTGCTGCTGAACACCTGGGCGTCGGCCAGGATCGCTGCCAGTGCAGCACAATCCTCGCTCGGCCGGGTCAGCAGCAGGCGCCAGCCGGTCACTCTTGCTCCGCCTCGCCGTACACCGCGCGCAGGATCTCATCGGCGCCCTGGGCCAGCAGGTCGTCCGCCACTTGCACCCCCAGCTCGCTGGCAGATGCTCTAGGCCCACGGGCTTCGGCGCTGAGCAGCAGGCCGCCGCTAGGCTCGCCCACCAGGCCGCGCAGCCAGATCTGTTCGCCTTCGAGCACCGCGTAACAGGCGATCGGCACCTGACAGCCACCGTTGAGGTGCTTGTTCAGCGCGCGCTCGGCCGTGACCCGGATGGCGGTATCGGCATGATGCAGAGGGGCCAGCAGAGCGTGGATTTCAGTGTCGGCACTGCGACATTCGATGCCGACCGCGCCCTGGCCACCGGCAGGCAGGCTATCGTCGACACTGATGGAGGAGCTGATGCGCTCTTCGAATCCCAGACGGATCAGACCGGCTGCAGCCAGGATGATGGCGTCGTATTCGCCGGCGTCCAGCTTGGCCAGCCGGGTATTGACGTTGCCCCGCAGAAAACGGATCTGCAGGTCGGGGCGACGGGTCAGCAACTGGGCCTGGCGGCGCAGGCTGGAGGTGCCCACGACGCTGCCTGGCGGCAACTGTTCAAGGCTTTCGTAGGTATTGGAGACAAAGGCGTCGCGCGGATCTTCGCGCTCACAGATGCAGAACAGGCCCAGACCTTCGGGGAAGTCCATGGGCACGTCCTTCATCGAGTGCACGGCGATGTCGGCCTGGTTCTCCAGCAGTGCGGTTTCCAGCTCCTTGACGAACAGCCCCTTGCCGCCGATTTTCGACAGGGGCGAGTCCAGCAGTTTGTCACCGCGGCTGACCATGGGCACCAGGGTCACGACAAGGCCCGGATGGGCCTCTTGCAGACGGGCTTTGACGTATTCGGCCTGCCACAAGGCCAGAGCACTTTTGCGGGTAGCGATGCGGATTTCGCGAGAGGACATGGATCAATCCGTACTGAATAGATACGGCAGATAATAACAGCTCAGCCAAAGCAGCTTTGACTTGTATCAGAAACGCAGCGTCCTCCCGACGCCGGGCCTGCCTTGATAAGCGAGCAAACGAGCGCGCTAGAGCTGTTGCATCATCTTGCGCACGCCCGCTACGTGGCGCCGGCTGACGATCAGGGCATCGCCATTGAGCCCCTTGAGGTACAGCTGGAAATGCCCCAGCGGCGTTCGTTGCAGGCGCTCGATCCGCTCGCGGGCCACCAATGCATTGCGGTGAATACGCACAAAGCGATCACCGAATTCGTCTTCCAGGGCCTTCAAGGGTTCGTCCAGAAGCACTTCGCCACTTTCGTGACGCAAGGTCACGTACTTGTGGTCGGCAATGAAATACACCACCTGAGCCAGGGGAATCAGTTCGATACCCTTACGTGTTCGCGCGCTGATGTGGCTACGCGGACCGTTGCCGCTTTCCGCTGCCGGCCGAGTCAGGGCCGCCAGTTGCACACGGTTGGGCTTTTCGGCCGCTTTCAACGCTTCGAGCAACAGCTCGGGGCGCACGGGCTTGACCAGATGGCAGACGCCACTGGCATTGAAGGCCTCAAGGGCGAATTCATCCGGAGCCGCACAAAACACCAGCGCCGGAGGCGTCTCGCGTTCGCACAATTTACCGGCAACCTGCAGCCCATCCAGACCCGGCATGCGGACATCGAGCAATACGATATCCGGCTTCAGGCTGTCGATCAGGCTCAATGCCTCTTCGCCATTGGTGGCGCTGGGCTCCAGGACACTGTACCCCTCAAGCTCACTGACCATCCGGCTCAGGCGCTCGCGGGCTTGGGGTTCGTCATCAACGATCAGGACATTCATATTGCGCTGGATTCCTGCGTGAGTCTCGCACAAGGATAGCGTAGACAGGTGGAGTGACGTCCGTCACCGCGATCCACGCTAAGACTAGTGCGAAGGCCAAAAAGTGCCGCAAGTCGGGCACCAATATTTACCCGTACCTGCCCGATACCGCCCAAGGTCGGTGGCTGCGCGACGGTGCCGCAGGGAATGCTGGTATTCAACACAAAGCCCCCCTCGTGACTGTGGTCGGCGTCCACCTTGTCCGCACCCGCCTCGTTTCATGGGCGGATTGCCAGGACCTGCGCGGTGTGAACTCGATGGACAGGCCCACTGCGAACACGCGAGGGGGTGTTACGCAATTGTGCCGGTCCTCCTGTCCAACTGTAGACGGTTGCCAAGACGATATTGCTCAATCGACAAATATCGTTTGATCGATATCACCTTCCGCACTCAAGGCTTCCTGCCCCTGACGCGCCACGGATTGTCCCGGTGCCAGTCTCTGCGCCCTCATGACCGGCGACAAGCCATGCGGCGGCGCCCCGAAGAAAAAAGCTGCCGACCAGTGCCAGCGACAGCCGAGGCAACCCTGTTATCATCGGCGCCTGTTTTTCACGCCATCTTCCTTCAGCAGATCACGAGCGAATTCATGAGCACTGACAAGACCAATCAGTCCTGGGGCGGCCGCTTCAGTGAACCCGTCGACGCCTTCGTCGCCCGCTTCACCGCCTCTGTCACTTTCGACCAGCGCCTGTATCGCCACGACATCATGGGCTCCATCGCCCACGCCACCATGCTGGCCAAGGTCGGCGTGCTCACCGACGCCGAGCGCGACAGCATCATCGACGGCCTGAAGACCATCCAGGGCGAGATCGAGGCCGGCAGCTTCGACTGGCGCGTGGACCTTGAAGATGTGCACATGAACATCGAGGCGCGCCTCACCGATCGCATCGGCATCACCGGCAAGAAGCTGCACACCGGTCGCAGCCGCAACGATCAGGTGGCCACCGACATCCGCCTGTGGCTGCGGGACGAGATCGACCTGATCCTGGCCGAGATCACCCGCCTGCAAAAAGGCCTGCTGGAGCTGGCCGAGCGCGAGGCCGAAAGCATCATGCCGGGCTTCACCCACCTGCAGACTGCCCAGCCCGTGACCTTCGGCCACCACATGCTGGCCTGGTTCGAAATGCTCAGCCGTGACTACGAGCGCCTGGTGGACTGCCGCAAGCGCACCAACCGCATGCCCCTGGGCAGCGCCGCACTGGCCGGCACCACCTATCCGATCGATCGCGAGCTGACCTGCCAGCTACTGGGCTTTGAAGCCGTGGGCGGCAACTCCCTGGACAGCGTTTCGGACCGCGATTTCGCCATCGAATTCTGCGCCGCCGCCAGCGTGGCAATGATGCACCTGTCGCGCTTCTCCGAAGAACTGGTGCTGTGGACCAGCGCGCAATTCCAGTTCATCGATCTGCCGGACCGCTTCTGCACCGGCAGCTCGATCATGCCGCAAAAGAAAAACCCCGACGTACCGGAACTGGTGCGGGGCAAGAGCGGCCGGGTGTTCGGCGCACTGATGGGCCTGCTGACCCTGATGAAGGGCCAGCCCCTGGCCTACAACAAGGACAATCAGGAAGACAAGGAACCGCTGTTCGACGCCGCCGACACCCTGCGCGACTCGCTGCGGGCCTTCGCCGACATGATCCCGGCCATCAAGCCCAAGCACGCCATCATGCGCGAAGCGGCACTGCGCGGTTTCTCCACCGCCACCGACCTGGCGGACTACCTGGTGCGCCGTGGCCTGCCATTCCGCGACTGCCACGAAATCGTCGGCCACGCGGTGAAGTACGGCGTGGAAACCGGCAAGGACCTGGCAGAAATGAGCCTGGATGAACTGCGCCAGTTCAGCGACCAGATCGAGCAGGACGTGTTCGCCGTGCTGACCCTGGAAGGTTCGGTGAATGCCCGTAACCACATCGGCGGCACCGCACCGGCCCAGGTCCGGGCGGCCGTGGTTCGCGGACAGGCCTTGCTGGCCAGTCGCTAGGCCGTCGCCGGTGAGCCTGCTGCATCAGCAGGCTCACCAGTCACCCGCGCCACCTTGAGCGACGCTACTTCCTGGCCGCCACCATGGCCAGGAACTGCGGCATCGCCGCCTCTCTATCCGCTGCTACTCGCTGGGCATTGGGCAACTGTTCCAGGCGCTCCAGCAAGGCTTTCGCCGCCGGCATCCCCTCCAGAAAGTCCACCCCGAACAGCTTGTGTCCGACCGCCCGGGCCAGGGTCACGCTGTAGAGAAAATACAGATCCGCCACACTCAGGCTGTCGCCGGCCACATAAGGCGCAAATTTGCCGTGCCGCGCCAGGGAGGCAAACCCTAGCAGCAACTCAGCCTTGGACTTTTCCTGGATCGCCGGGGCCACCGACATACCGAAGAACGCCTCGGGGTAACAGGCCCGCGCCGGCAGCTCGATATACAGTTCGATCTCCCTGGCCAGCGCCAGCACCTGGGCACGCTGGTATGGATCGCTGGGCAACAGCGCCCGACCTGGTTGGGTGTGCTCCAGGTATTCGAGAATCACACTGGTTTCGTTCAGGTACCCCTGCTCGACCTCAAGCACCGGAACCTTGCCCCGTGGACTGATGGCCAATGCCTCAGGAGTCTGGCCACCGGAAAAAGGCACCTCTTCGAAAGGCAGGCCTTTCTCCAGCAACGCCAGCTTGACCATGTTGTAGTAGTTGCTGACAGAGAAACCGCAAAGCTTGAGCATCACATAGCCTCCAGGCCGTGCAGGGGGTTGGCAGCATTTTTTATAGAAGCCCAATGCACTTCTGGCCAGCAGCATCACCACCCTGAATACGAGTAAACTGGCGACCTTTCCTTGAGGAGCCTGCCATGAGCGAGCCAACCGATATCGACAACGACGAAGAAGAGTTCGCCGAAAACACCCTGATCGAAGCGATCGAAAACCAGATCGAAAGTGACAACCCGCCAGCAGCCAAAGCCACGTTCAACAAACTGACCCTGGTGGGTTACGAACGGGAAGAAATCCTCAATCTCATGGCTCACGTCCTGGCCATCGAGATCGACGCGATTCTCGAGGAAGACCGCGCCTTCGATACCCAATGGTACGAAGCCGCCTTGCGCGCCCTGCCGCAACTGCCGCCCGAGAAGTCCTGAGCCCGCAGCACCGGAGCGCTGCCCGCCGCAACGCTCCGGCGCCGCGCTCCCGCCCCGACTACACTGCAGGCACCCTGCGGCCAAACACCGCCACCCCCAGGTACAAAAGTCCTCAGCGAACGCTGGACACGCCGCCGTTCTGCGGTCACCTTAGGAACGCTGACCTCTCATTCCTAGAAAGTCTGGAGTCCTTATGTCGTATACCCCTGAGTTGGTTGCCGAACTGGAAATCCTTGCACTCTTCAATCTGGACAACTCCCAGGAAGGCCTGAAAATCCATCAGACCGCTGCCCCTTCCGCCATTGCCGCTGCCCAACGCCTGTTCGACAAAGAACTGATTACCCAAGCCGATGGAGGCTACCTGACCAGTCTTGGCCGCGACGCCGCCGAGCACGCCCAAGGCCTGCTGACCATCCTGAGCGTCAAAGAAACCGCCTGAACATCGTTCCTCGGCCTGCGGGGTTCCCGTCTGTCGGATTCCGTAGGCACCCTCCCGCCAATACGCTAGAAAACTGGCGTCAAAAAAATAAATTGAGCTTAAGACTCGGCCCTGTCTGACGCTAAACTGCTGCCGTTCCGAACCCCGTCACCTTCGAGCTCCGCTTGAAATGCCCCATACCCATGAAATCCGTCCCGTTCTGGATGAAGGAATCGATCGCAAGGTTCTCAGTCGACTGCGCACGCGCTTCCTTACTGTCAATCAAGGACGCCTGGCTCGGGCAATGGAGGGGTTGTCGGCACGCCAGCAACTGGTCCTCAACCTGCTGCCGCTGTTCTTTCACGTCAATCACCCGCTGCTGCCCGGCTATGTCTCCGGCGCTACCCCGGCGGGGCTGTCCAACTATGAACCCGATCCGCAGGCCCTGGCCGAAGCCCAGCGCCTGACCCGATCCTTTTCCTACAAGCCGCGCCATGGCAACCCGCCGCGGCCGATTCACGGTCTGTTTCTCATGGGCAGCCTGGGCACCCTGGCCCAGGCCGACCAGAGCGATATGGATGTCTGGGTCTGCCACGCCGCAGACTTGAGTGAAACCGAGCTGGCCGAACTGCAGAAGAAATGCCAGCTGCTGGAAGCCTGGGCTGCCAGCCAGGGCGCCGAAGCTCATTTCTTCCTGATCGACCCCAGCCGCTTTGTCCGCGGCGAACGCGACACCCAGCTCAGCTCGGATGATTGCGGCACCACCCAGCATTACCTGCTGCTGGACGAGTTCTACCGCACCGCCATCTGGCTGGCCGGACGCACGCCGCTGTGGTGGCTGGTGCCGGTGTACGAGGAGTCCCGCTATGAGCGCTACATCCACACCCTGCTCTCCAAGCGCTTCGTACCCGCCGAAGAGAATCTGGACCTGGGCCACATGGCACGCATTCCGCCCGGCGAGTTCATCGGGGCCGGACTCTGGCAGTTGTTCAAGGGCATCGAGTCTCCCTACAAGTCGGTACTCAAGCTGCTGCTGATCGAGGTCTATGCCAGCGAGCATCCCAGGGTTCAGTGCCTGAGCCTGCGCTTCAAGCAGGCGGTGTTCGCCAACCGCCTGGACCTGGACGAGCTCGACCCCTACATCGTGGTCTACCGACGCATCGAGGAGTACCTCAAGGCCCGGGGAGAACCGGAACGCCTGGAGCTGGTCAGACGCAGCCTGTACCTCAAGGTCAATCGCAAGCTCACCCATGGCAATGGCGCCCGCAGCCCGAACTGGCAGCGGGCCCTGCTGGAGCGCCTGGCCAGCGAGTGGGGCTGGGATCAGCGCCAGCTGGCCCTGCTGGACAGCCGCAGCCAATGGAAGGTGCGCCAGGTCAGCAGCGAACGCCGGGCCCTGGTCAACGAGCTCAACTACAGCTATCGCTTCCTGACCCAGTTCGCCCGCACCGAACAGGCCGCCAGCCTGATCAACAAGCGTGATTTGAACGTGCTGGGCCGACGCCTGTACGCCGCCTTCGAACGCAAGGCCGGGAAGATCGAGTTCATCAATCCCGGCATCGCCCCGGACCTCGCGGAAGACACCCTGACCCTGGTGCAGTCGCCGAACAAGAAAGAACCGGGACAAACCTACTGGGGCCTGTACAACGGCAACCTGACCGCACTGGAATGGGAACATTTCGCCCCGATCAAGCGCAGCCGGGAACTGCTGGAGCTGCTCACCTGGTGTCATCGCAACGGAGTGATCGACAGCAGTACGCGCCTGGCCTTGCACCCTGGCAGCAGCGATCTGAGCGAGTTCGAACTGTTCAACCTGCTGGGCAGCCTGCAGCAGACGGTGGCCCTGCCACTGGCCACGGCGGACGAAGACCAGCTACTGCACGCCAGCGTCCCCAGCGAAGTACTGATTCTGGTGAACGTCGGAGTCGACCCCCTCAAGCATCACCGCGACCTGAACATCCTCATGACCACCGAACGCACCGACTCCCTGAGCTATGCCGGGGTCCGGGAGAATCTGGTGCTGACCCTGGATCAGGTCACCCTCAATAGCTGGAACGAGGTCATGGTCGACCGCTACGACGCCGAGCATGCACTGCTCGATTGCCTGCGCGATTACCTGAACAGCCTGCCTGCCGGGCCCCAGCCGCGCCTCAGGGTCCGCTGCTTCTGCCACAACCGCGCGCAATTCATCGCCCGGCGGGTAGAGGAGCTGTTCGAAACCGCGCAGCACCTGTTGCTCAGCCAGCTCAACTACCGCTACCTGATCCAGGTGCAGCAGCACTATCACGTCCTGGAACTGGTGGCTGGCCAGGTACGGCACCAGGCCATGGCCAATCCTGCCGCACTGCTGGAATACCTGGGCCAGGAACAGGCCTGCTACAGCCCCCTGCACCTGGACCCGATGGCCCTGGAAGATCACGACCTGGCGCTGATCCTGCCCATGGGCCAGCCGGGCTGCATCCAGGTGTTCTACCGAATCGTCGACGAGCAGGCCGAGCTGTATCTGCTCGACGAGCACAATGCCCTGTGGCAGCAGACCCTGCCCTATCACGACGAGCACAGCCTGCTGGTGCCACTGCAGCGTTTCCTGCAGTCGATTCTCTACCGTCGCGATGCGCTGTTGCCGATGAGCAGCAACCCAGGCGAGAAACCTTTGGACACACTCTACTTTCAGGTATTGCCCTCGGGCAGCGGCCGGGCACGCCGGGTTGAGCCGCGCCCGGCACCGCCGACGCCGGTCGACAAGGCTTTTTATGACGTGCAGGCGATCATCGGCAAGGCCGCACCGGGTCAGGTGCAAGTCTCGCTGTACTGCAATCAACGGGAGTTTTCCGAGCTGGAATATGGCGATCAGCTGTTTGGCGCAGTGGCTCAGGACATCGTCGCCCAGCGCCGCGAACCGCAGCGCTATCGCTGCTACATCACCGACCTGGACCTGTCCGGCCTGCTCGGTGATGGACAGAGTCCGAGCATTCTCTACCTGCGTTACAAGGCCAGCCTGGAGCGCGCGCTGAATGACGCGCTCGAGCAGGTCTAGCCGCTATCAGAGGTGGTAGTCGCCGGCGGCTTCCGGCTGGTATTCCACTTCCAGCAGCGTCAGCTTCAGGGTCTTGCCGCCCGGGGCCGGCCAGTCGATGTATTGACCGACCTGCAGGCCCAGCAAGGCACTGCCCACTGGCGCGAGGATCGAAATCTTGCCCTCGTCGGCATTGGCGTCCTGTGGATAAACCAGAGTCAGGTGATAGTCCTTGCCGCTGCTTTCTTCACGGCAGTGCACACGCGAATTCATGGTGACGACACCGGCCGGAACTTCATCGTGACCCACCAGCGTTTCGGCACGATCCAACTCGGTTTGCAGTGCGATGACGCCTGGCAGCGAGTCGTCCAGGCTGTCGATCAGACGCTCCAGACGTTGCACGTCAAGGCGGGTAAGGATGATGGATGGTGCAGTACTCATGATCCTGGCTGACTCCTATTTTTTCTGCACAAAAAAGCAAAACCCCGCCAAATAAGACGGGGTTCTCACCGGCCTCGATGTAGCGAGGCGAAGCCGGACACTATCACAGCACACTGAATAAACAAACCGTACGAGTACGAACCTAAAGTCCCTCCGCGGCCACGCTCTGCTTGCGCAGCAACGCCTGGGCGCAGATCACTCGCCGACGCTGATCATCGGCCGAGCGCCACTCGCGAATGTCCTCGACATGACGAAAGCAACCGCGACAGACCTTCTGCTCATCGAGACGGCACAGGCTGATACACGGCGAACTCACCGCCGGACTGACGTTGCTGTAGAGGGGCTTGGGCGGGCGCACGGCAGCGGGCTCGGTCACGATCTCAGAGCCCTTCGAACTCAAGCTTGATGTCCGCCTGTTCGAAGACGATACGCTCCAGCATCTCGCCCAACTGCTCCTCGCTCTTGTCGCACATCCAGCGCTCGCTTTCCTCGTCGTAATCGAAGTGGAAACCACCGGATCGGGCCGCCAGCCACAGTTGGCGCAGAGGTTCCTGGCGGCTGAAGATCACCTGGCTGCCGTTGTCGAACTTGACGGTGAGCACACCGGCCGAGCTTTCCAGGTCGATGTCCAGGTCGCTCTCATCGAAAATATCCTCCAGCGTCTGCTGGGTAGCGTCCACCAGGTCGTGAAAACGGGCTTCGGTCAAACTCATTGCGGGAACCTCGAATAGTGTCTACTCACGCTCAAGCGCCGCAAGATACGGGCGCTCCCCGGCGAATGCAAAGGATACCGAACAGGCGGACAAATGCGACGTCCATTGCGCCGCCAGCCATCCAAAGCCCCTGAACAGGGCCTGGCAAAGGCCCGCTGGACGGGAGTTACGCTGCATAGGCAAGCTGCCGGGTGGCCGGTATACTCGGGCGCAATTTACGCATTCTCAAGGATTTCGCCATGAAGCGCCTGATCTCTTCCCTTGCTGCGCTCGTCGCGGTTGCCTGCCTTGTTACTGCCTGTGGCCAGAAAGGCCCGCTGTATCTGCCTGATGACAGCAAATCCCCTGAAGAGCAGGCCAAGTCGCAATCGAAGTCGCACAAGCACGACACCTACTAAGGGCTCACCATGGACGCTTTCAACTACCGCGACGGTGAGCTGTTCGCGGAAGGCGTAGCCCTGTCCGCCATTGCCGAGCGTTTCGGCACGCCGACCTACGTCTATTCCCGAGCGCATATCGAGGCCCAGTACCTGGCCTATGCCGAGGCACTTGCCGGCATGCCACATCTGGTCTGCTTCGCGGTAAAGGCCAACTCCAACCTGGGCGTGTTGAATGTCCTGGCCCGCCTGGGCGCCGGTTTCGACATCGTCTCCCGGGGCGAACTGGAGCGGGTCCTGGCCGCCGGTGGCCAGGCCGACAAGATCGTCTTTTCCGGTGTCGGCAAGACCCGTGACGACATGCGTCGCGCCCTGGAAGTCGGCGTCCACTGCTTCAACGTCGAATCCGCCGAAGAACTGGAGCGCCTGCAACAGGTCGCCGCCGAGCTGGGAGTTCGCGCGCCGGTCTCGCTGCGGGTCAACCCCGACGTCGACGCCGGCACCCACCCCTACATCTCCACCGGGCTCAAGGAAAACAAGTTCGGCATCGACATTGCCACGGCCGAGGATGTGTACATCCGCGCCGCGCAACTGCCGAACCTGGATATCGTCGGGGTCGACTGCCATATCGGCTCGCAACTGACCACCCTGGAACCCTTCATCGACGCCCTCGACCGCCTGCTGGACCTGGTGGATCGCCTTGGCGAGTGCGGCATCTACCTGCGCCACATCGATCTGGGTGGTGGCCTGGGCGTGCGTTATCGCGACGAAGAGCCGCCGCTGGCCGCCGACTACGTCAAGGCGGTGCGCCAGCGCCTGGATGGCCGCGACCTGGCCCTGGTGTTCGAACCGGGCCGTTTCATCGTCGCCAACGCCGGCGTGCTGCTGACCCGGGTCGAGTACCTCAAGCACACCGAACACAAGGATTTCGCCATCGTCGACGCGGCCATGAACGACCTGATCCGCCCGGCGCTGTACCAGGCCTGGATGGACGTCAGCGCCGTGCAACCACGCGACGCCGAACCCCGTACCTACGACATCGTCGGCCCGATCTGTGAAACCGGCGACTTCCTCGCCAAGGAACGCTCGCTGGCCCTGGCCGAGGGCGACCTGCTGGCGGTGCATTCCGCTGGCGCCTATGGTTTCGTCATGAGCTCGAACTACAACACCCGCGGCCGTGCCGCTGAAGTGCTGGTCGATGGCGACCAGGCTGTTGAAGTGCGTCGCCGCGAGACGGTAGCCGAGTTATTCGCTGGCGAAAGCCTGCTGCCGGAGTAAGACCATGCTGCTGCGTTTTACCAAGATGCACGGCCTGGGCAATGACTTCATGGTTCTCGACCTGGTCAGCCAGCACGCGCATATTTTGCCCAAGCACGCCAAGCAATGGGGTGATCGCAACACCGGGATCGGCTTCGATCAGTTGCTGATCGTCGAGGCCCCGAGCAACCCGGACGTGGATTTCCGCTATCGGATCTTCAACTCCGATGGTTCCGAAGTGGAACAGTGCGGCAACGGTGCCCGTTGCTTCGCCCGCTTCGTGCTGGACAAGCGCCTGACCACCAAGCGCCAGATCCGCGTCGAGACCAAGAGCGGCGTGATCGAACTGGACGTGCGCAACGACGGTCAGATCAGCGTCAACATGGGGGCGCCACGCCTGGTGCCGGCGGATATCCCGTTCCAGGCACCGGCCCAGGCCAACAGCTACACGCTGGACGTCGATGGCGTCCAGGTCGAGCTGGCCGCCGTGTCCATGGGCAACCCGCACGCCGTGCTGCGGGTGGATGACATCAACAGCGCGCCGGTGCACGAGCTGGGGCCGAAGATCGAGCATCACCCGCGCTTCCCGGCGCGGGTCAATGTCGGTTTTCTCCAGGTGCTGGACCGTCAGCGCGCGCAATTGCGGGTCTGGGAACGCGGTGCCGGGGAAACCCAGGCCTGCGGCACCGGTGCCTGCGCAGCTGCAGTGGCCGCGATCAGCCAGGGGTGGATGGATTCGCCACTATTGATCGACCTGCCAGGCGGGCGCCTGTCCATCGAATGGGCAGGTCCAGGCCAACCGGTGATGATGACCGGCCCGGCAGTACGCGTATACGAAGGACAGGTGCGTCTTTAAGTGAGCGAAACCCATGACTGATCAGCCCCAGGCTCCCGCCGCAAAGCCCGACCCAGTGCCTTCTGCCGAGCTGGACGCAGCCGCCGTCGCTGCGTACCTGGAGGCCCATCCGGACTTCTTCGTCGACCACGACGAGCTGCTCCCGGCCTTGCGCATTCCCCACCAGCGCGGCGATACCGTGTCGCTGGTGGAGCGACAGATGAAGATCCTGCGCGAGCGCAACATCGAGATGCGCCACCGCCTGTCGCAACTGATGGACGTGGCCCGGGACAACGACCGCCTGTTCGACAAGACCCGCCGCCTGATTCTGGCGCTGATGGACGCCAGCAGCCTGGAAGAAGTGGTCATGAGTGTCGAGGACAGCCTGCGCCAGGACTTCCAGGTACCCTTCGTCAGCCTGATCCTGTTCAGCGACAACGCCATGCCGGTGGGTCGCTGGGTCTCGGCCGCCGAAGCCCAGGGCGCCATCGGCGGCCTGCTCTCGGAAGGCAAGAGTGTCAGCGGCAGCCTGCGCGAACATGAACTGGACTTCCTCTTCGGCGAAGAACAGCGCAAGCAGATCGGCTCCACCGCGGTGGTCGCTCTGGCGCATCAGGGCCTGCATGGAGTCCTGGCCATCGCCAGCCGTGACCCGCAGCACTACAAGAGCTCGGTCGGCACCCTGTTCCTCAACTACATCGCCGAAGTCACCGGCCGGGTCCTGCCGCGCTTCACCCACTCGCTGCGCTCGGTACGCTGACCATGCAGCAGCAACTGGATGCCTACTGCGCACACCTGCGCAGTGAGCGCCAGGTGTCGCCCCACACCCTGCAGGCCTATCGACGCGATCTCGACAAGGTGCTGGGGTTTTGCGAGAAACAGCAGGTTCGCAGCTGGACCGACCTGGATGTCCAGGGCCTGCGCAGCATGATTGCCCGTCTGCACCAGCAGGGTCAGTCGTCCCGCAGCCTGGCCCGCCTGCTGTCCGCGGTGCGCGGGCTCTATCACTACCTGAACCGCGAAGGGCTGTGCGATCACGACCCGGCCAACGGCCTGGCGCCGCCCAAGGGCGAGCGCCGCCTGCCCAAGACCCTGGACACCGATCGCGCCCTGCAGCTGCTCGATGGCGCAGTGGAGGATGACTTCCTGGCCCATCGCGACCAGGCGATCCTGGAGCTGTTCTACTCCTGCGGGCTGCGTCTTTCCGAACTGACCAGCCTGAACCTCGAGCAACTGGATCTGGCGGACGGGCTGGTGCAGGTCCTGGGCAAGGGCAGCAAGACCCGCGTGCTGCCCGTGGGCAAAAAAGCCCGGGAGGCCCTGGCACTGTGGCTGCCGCTGCGTGCTCTGAGCAACCCGCCGGACGGCGCCCTGTTCGTCAGTCAAAAGGGCCGGCGCCTGGGGCCGCGCGCCATCCAACTGCGGGTCAAGGCCGCCGGAGAGCGCGAGCTGGGGCAGAACCTGCATCCGCACATGCTGCGTCATTCCTTTGCCAGCCACCTGCTGGAGTCTTCCCAGGACCTGCGTGCCGTGCAGGAGTTGCTCGGGCACTCGGATATCAAGACCACACAGATCTACACCCACCTGGACTTCCAGCACCTGGCAGCGGTCTACGACAGCGCCCACCCTCGGGCCAAACGCAACAAAGGCGGTGAGTAATGACCATCAAACTGATCACCTTCGACCTTGATGACACCCTCTGGGACACCGCCCCGGTGATCGTCAGCGCCGAGGCCACCCTGCGTCAGTGGCTGACCGAGCATGCACCGAATCTCGGCGGCGTGCCGGTGGAGCATCTGTGGAGCATTCGCGAACGCGTGCTGCTCGAACAACCGCACCTCAAGTACCGAATCAGCGCCCTGCGCCGCCAGGTACTGTTCCATGCCCTGGAAGAGGCTGGGTACGAGCACAGTCAAGCCAGCCAGCTGGCCGATCAGAGCTTCGAAGTATTCCTGCACGCGCGGCATCAACTGGAGATCTTTCCCGAGGTGCTGCCGACCCTGGAAGCCCTGGCCAATCACTTCGCCCTGGGGGTGGTCACCAACGGCAATGCCGACGTGCGCCGCCTGGGCCTGGCGGACTACTTCAAGTTCGCCCTGTGCGCCGAAGACATCGGGGTCGCCAAACCGGATGCCCGACTGTTCCATGAAGCCCTGCAGCGCGGTGGCGCAACGGCCGATACCGCCGTGCATATCGGCGATCACCCGGGCGACGACATTGCCGGCGCCCAGCAGGCGGGCCTGCGCGCGATCTGGTTCAATCCCAGCGGCAAGACCTGGGAAGCCGAGCGCGCACCAGATGCCGAGATCCGCAGCCTGATTGAACTGCCACGACTGCTGGCCAGCTGGAAATAGGCGGCTGGCCGCCGCAGCCTCAAGCCTCGAACTTATAGCTTGCAGCTCGTAACTTGCCGCTGCCTGTCTTTCTTCCATGAAAAAGCCCGCAGCGACGGCGGGCTTTTTCAGCAAGCAAGTAGCAAGGCTCAGATAGGCCGGCTGCCGTACTTGTTATCAGGCTTCTTGGGCGGATCGGCGACCACATTGGCCTCGACTTCCTGCACTTTGCCGCCACGGGCCAGGAACTCTTCCATGGCACGCGCCAGTGCATCACGCTCCTTGTTCTTGGCTTCGACACTCGGCAGCTCGTCTACCGAAACGGCAGCCTTGGCCTTGCCTTTGGCGGTCGGAGCAGGAACATCACTGCCATCGTCTTCCACCACATCGTCGGCGGCCGCTTCAAGACCTTCTTCGGTATCGTCTTCGTCACCTACTTCGAGGTCGTCGTTTTCCAGATCATCGTCGCTCATGTTCTACCTCATGACTTGCGAAAAGCAGATTAGTTATAGCCCAGCTGCGCCGACTGTCGAAGGCCGCCGGAAAAAAATCAACGTCCACTGATACTCAGCGGCTTATGCCCTATCACCCTGCAGGGTGGCAAGGACTTTGCGAGCACCGCCATGATCGCGATGCTCGCCCAGATAAACACCTTGCCAGGTGCCTAGCGCCAAGCGTCCCGCCGCTACCGGCAAAGTCAGCTGACAGCCTAGCAAACTGGCCTTGAAGTGCGCCGGAAGGTCGTCTTCGCCTTCGTCGTTATGTTCGTACCCGGCCATGCCTTGAGGCACCAGGGTGTTGAAGAAACGTTCGAAGTCACGCCGGACCGCCGGATCGGCGTTCTCGTTGATGGTCAACGAGGCCGAGGTATGTTGCAGCCATAAATGCAGCAGACCAACCCGACACGCCCTCAACTCGGGCAGGCCGGCGAGCAACTCGTCCGTCACCAGGTGAAAGCCCCGGGGCCTGGCCCGCAAGGTAATCAGGGTCTGCTGCCACATACCGATCTCCACGCTTCGGCGCGCATTCTAGCGCGCTCAGTGAAAAAACAAAGCGCCGAATAATCCTGCTTTAGTGTAAGCATTTGTCCTGCTGGAAATCGCCACGGCAAACACGCCAATGCTTGTCAGAAAATCCTTTCAGCCATTTTTCAATGACAAACGTCAGGCAAAAAAATGCCCGGCCGGAGCCGGGCTTTTTTCCCCACGCGATTACAGGTTGTAACCACGCTCGTTGTGTTGCGCCAGGTCGAGGCCGACCGCTTCTTCTTCCTCGGTGACACGCAGCCCCATGACCGCATCCAGGACCTTGAGGATGATGAAGGTGACGATCGCGGTGTAGATCACGGTGAAGCCGACGCCCTTGGCCTGGATCCAGACCTGTGCCGCGATATCGGTGACGGTGCCGAAGCCGCCCAGGGACGGTGCAGCGAACACGCCGGTGAGGATCGCCCCGAGAATACCGCCGATGCCGTGAACGCCGAAGGCATCCAGGGAGTCGTCATAACCCAGCTTGCGCTTGAGGCTGGTGGCGCAGAAGAAGCACACCACACCTGCCGCCAGGCCAATGATCAGCGCACCCATCGGGCCCACGGTACCGGCGGCCGGAGTGATGGCGACCAGGCCGGCCACCACGCCCGAAGCGATGCCCAGCGCGCTTGGCTTGCCGTGGGTCATCCACTCGGCAAACATCCAGCCCAGGGCGGCGGCAGCCGTTGCGATCTGCGTGACCAGCATGGCCATGCCGGCGGTGCCGTTGGCAGCCGCCGCGGAACCGGCGTTGAAACCGAACCAGCCGACCCACAGCATGGCCGCGCCCATCAGGGTGTAGCCCAGGTTATGCGGCGCCATGGGCGTGGTCGGGAAGCCTTTGCGCTTGCCCAGCACCAGGCAGGCCACCAGCCCGGCGATACCGGCGTTGATGTGGACCACAGTGCCGCCGGCGAAGTCCAGCACGCCCCAGTCGCCCAGCAGAGAACCCGGACCGCTCCAGACCATGTGGGCAATTGGCGCGTACACCAGGGTGAACCAGACGCCCATGAAGATCAGCATCGCGGAGAACTTCATCCGCTCGGCGAAGGCACCGACGATCAGTGCCGGAGTGATGATGGCGAAGGTCATCTGGAAGGTGACGAACACCGCCTCGGGGAACAACGCCGCCGGGCCGGTCAGGCTGGCCGGGGTGACACCCGCCAGGAAGGCCTTGGACAAGCCGCCCACGAAGGAATTGAGATTGACGACGCCAGCTTCCATCCCGGTGGTATCGAACGCCATGCTGTAGCCATAGATGAACCACAGGACAGTGACCAGACCGGTGATGGCGAAGCACTGCATCATCACGGAAAGAATGTTTTTCGAACGCACCATGCCGCCGTAGAACAGCGCCAGCCCGGGGATGGTCATGAACAGCACCAGGGCCGTGGAGGTCAGCATCCACGCGGTGTCGCCGGAGTTAAGCACTGGAGGGGGCACCGGATCTGCCGCCAAGGCCAGGCCAGGCATTACGAGGGACAACAGGGCTCCTAGCCCTGCGAATTTACGCAGAGTCATATTGTTTTCTCCTGGGGCGTTGGGTTTGGCGGCTTAGATGGCGTCGGTATCGGTTTCGCCGGTACGGATGCGAATAGCCTGTTCCAGATTGACCACGAAGATCTTGCCGTCACCGATCTTGCCGGTGTTGGCGGCCTTGGTTATCGCCTCGATAACCCGGTCAAGATCCTTGTCGTCAATGGCGACATCGATCTTCACCTTGGGCAGAAAATCCACCACGTACTCCGCACCGCGATACAGCTCGGTGTGACCTTTCTGCCGGCCGAAGCCTTTGACCTCAGTAACGGTAATGCCCTGCACGCCGATTTCGGACAGCGACTCGCGCACGTCGTCCAACTTGAACGGCTTGATGATGGCAGTGACTAGCTTCATGAAACTCTCTCCCGAATTGGTGGACTTGCCCCAGGAAAACAAACCCGACTCAAGTCTAAGCGCAGTGCCTGGCTTTGTAACGCATCGTCGGCCTTACTCAGCCAGACCGACGCCAGCTAACCGCTCCTGACGAAACACCCCCCGCGCAGGCTGCCGCACTGCATTCGTCACAGCGACTGCATCAGTGCATGGGTCACCAGGGTCTAAGCAGAAAGCTTGCCAGCTCGGGAAAATTCAGTGATTTCAGTCCTTTGCCTGGCGCTGGCGGCGAATACCGGAAAACCGGGCCCGGCATACGCACAAAAACAGTGCGTCGGCGCCCGGCCGGATGCGCGAAAAACGTGCAACCCAGGCTCGCCTGGAGCGCTGTTGCTGCGTGATACACTGCGGGCCGACTGCAATTCAGGACTCTCCCATGCTCGCGCCCAAAGACCTTCTCGATGCCCTGAGCGGCCACGCCTCGCGTTTGCTCAGCGGTGACACGCCCCTGCCCCGCAACGAAATCGAAAGCCAACTCAAGGCCCTGCTGCAAAGCGGCTTCAGCAAGCTCGACCTGGTCAGCCGGGAAGAATTCGACAGCCAGATGGTGGTCCTGGCCCGCACCCGCGCGCGCCTGGAAAGCCTCGAAGCCAAAGTGGCGGAACTGGAAGCGCGGCTGAATCCGGCACAAGACTGAGCTGAACCGCCGGTTCGCCGGCAAGCCGGCTCCTGCAGCCCCGTGCGGCAGGCGCCGACTGGCCAACCAAGGCCGCAACGCCGGCGACATATCCTGTGCCCATTCAGGCAGCTCTGCCGCCACCCCCCTCATCTATCCTTGCAGCAGCCCCGCAGGAAGCGGTTCCGCTGTCTCAAGGAAGAACTCCCCATGTCCCTGGCGATCATTCACAGCCGTGCCCAGGTCGGCGTGCAGGCACCGGCGGTCAGCGTTGAAGTGCACCTGGCCAATGGCTTGCCAAGCCTGACCCTGGTGGGCCTGCCGGAAGCTGCAGTCAAGGAAAGCAAGGACCGGGTGCGCAGCGCCATTCTCAACGCCGGGTTCGATTTCCCCGCGCGCCGCATCACCCTCAACCTGGCTCCGGCGGACCTGCCCAAGGATGGCGGGCGCTTCGACCTGGCCATCGCCCTGGGCATCCTCGCCGCCAGCGTGCAAGTACCGGCGCAGGCCCTGGACAACATCGAATGCCTGGGGGAACTGGCGCTGTCCGGAGCAGTAAGGGCGGTGCGCGGCGTACTCCCTGCCGCACTGGCGGCGCGCGACGCCGGACGCACCCTGCTGGTGCCCCGCGCCAATGCCGAAGAAGCCTGCCTGGCCAGTGGCCTGGAGGTGATCGCGGTCGAGCATCTGCTGCAAGCCGTGGCCCATCTCAACGGCCAGGCACCGATAGCGCCTTACATCAGCGACGGCCTGACACAGAGCCACTCCCCCTACCCCGATCTTCGCGAAGTACAGGGCCAGCTCGCCGCCAAGCGCGCCTTGCTGATCGCCGCGGCCGGTGCCCACAACCTGCTGTTCAGCGGCCCGCCAGGCACCGGCAAGACCCTGCTGGCCAGCCGCCTGCCCGGCCTGTTGCCCCCCTTGCAGGAGGACGAGGCCCTGGAAGTGGCGGCGATTCAATCGGTGACCAGCCACACGCCCCTGCGCCACTGGCCCCAGCGGCCGTTTCGTCAGCCTCATCATTCGGCTTCGGGGGCGGCGCTGGTCGGAGGCGGCTCCAAACCCCAACCCGGGGAAATCACCCTGGCCCATCACGGCGTGCTGTTTCTCGATGAGCTACCGGAGTTCGATCGCAAGGTATTGGAGGTCCTGCGCGAGCCCATGGAGTCCGGGCAGATCATCATCTCCCGGGCCCGCGACCGGGTGCAGTTCCCGGCACGCTTCCAACTGGTCGCGGCGATGAACCCCTGCCCCTGCGGATACCTTGGCGAACCCAGCGGACGCTGCCGCTGCACGCCGGAACAGATCCAGCGCTATCGCAACAAGTTGTCCGGCCCGCTGCTCGATCGCATCGACCTGCACCTGACCGTGGCCCGCGAGGCCACCGCCCTCAACCCCAGGCCACAACCGGGCAACGACAGCGCCGAAGCCGCCGCCAGAGTCGCCCGGGCACGCCAGCTGCAAGGCCAGCGCCAGGGCTGTGCCAATGCCTTTCTCGACCTGCCCGGCCTGCGGCGCCATTGCCAGTTATCCACAGCCGACGAGCACTGGCTGGAAGCGGCCTGCGAACGCTTGAACCTGTCGTTGCGCGCCGCTCACCGCCTGCTCAAGGTGGCCAGGACCCTGGCCGACCTGGAGCAGGTGGCAAGCATCAGTCGCGACCATCTGGCAGAGGCGCTGCACTATCGTCCCGGCGCCGATTGAAGGTTCACTCCTTGGACAGATCCACCAGCGGCGTTGGCCGCACCTCGGTCTGACGCCCTTGCTGGATCTGACTGACACGATTCAAGGCGTTGTCCACCGCGACCTTGTCCGCCAACAGGCTGTAGCGGATCTGAAACTCCCGCTGCTCCTTGGGACCAATCGTCGGCACCAGATTCAATGGACGCTGATAACGGCGGTTGTAGGAAAAACTGGTGCCCGGCTCCAACCCGGTCACATAGCCCTGGCCCTGGGTGTCGGTGTTTTTCCACAGCGAGAACACCGGCAACTGTCGGGTATTGAAGCCCAAGGACACCCCGAGGCTGCCCGCCTTGTTGTGCAGCACCGCCAGGGTCTCGCCCTGGGCATCGGCATAAGGCACCACGTTGTACACGGTTTCGTCATAGTCGCGGGTCGGGCCGCGGTAGGTCTGCCAATCGCCCAGATCGGCCTTGGCCTTGTCGTTGAACGGCGACACCTGTTTGACCGGCGCGGCAAATTTTGCCCCCTGTTCAAGGAACGGGGTGCTGAAGTTGCTGTGGTACAGCGCCTGATATTCCTTCGCATAATCGCCGTTGTTGGTCAGGCGATCGTTGAGGGTGAAGCTGGTGCTGCCGGGCTCGGTGACCAGCTCGGTGGCCACGCTGAAGTCGACCTTCTTGAACGCCTGCTCCTTGAGTTCGCCTCGCAGATGAATCGCATAGGGCGGCTGTTCGTCGATGTGCAGGGTGACTTTGCTGGCCGGAATGTTCGCGGCGCGGCCGTGCAGGGTCAGCAATTCGCCGTTGTCCATGCCCGGGTGCCCGACCCACTCGTAACCGCAGCGCGTCACCAGCTCGTTGAAGCCTTCCAGCCAGCCCAGGCCACCGCGGCCATTGAGTTCGATGAAGGCCGGATTGACCACTTCCTTGACCGGTGAATCCCACCCCAGGCGCACGTCGCCCACCGAGGCCTGCAGCACATTCATGCCTCGGGTCGGCACCAGCGAAAGCTTCATCTGCCCGTTGTCGATATCGACGATGCTGACCCCTTCCTGGCGGCCGCCATGCAAGGTGCGCAAGGTCACGGAGAAGGGTTGCGCGGTCTTCAGACCCAACTGCTCGCTGGTGATATGCAGGTTTTCAGCGGCCTTGTCGGTGTCGAGCAGCACATAGTCCCAGGCCATGGCGTGGGAGGCGGCGGTCAGCGCGCCGAGGGTGACCAGCAGTTTGAGGGATGTCATGGAAGGGCTGCCTTTATTGGAGTTGTGCGGTTTTTATAGCGCTGAAGAATCGTTTCAGCAAGCTACAAATTCGCGATTGACCGCACAACTCCGCCACTGCCCGGCTTTGCCTTTCAGGCCTTGAATCCCAGGAGCAGGCCCGCCACTTCCATGACTTCCTGCAACGCAGCCCGGGCCGACTCGGGAGAAGCCCGCAGCAGCAGGTCATCGGTGTAGCCCATGGTCTGCGCAAGCAACTGCCGGGCCGCGCGCTGGGGGTTGGCGCAGTGAAACACCCCCGTCTCGACTCCATCGGCAATGATGCCGGCCAGCATTGCCTGCCACTGGCCATTGATCCTCAGGTAAGTCTCGGCCAGCTCGGCGTCGTGCATGGCTTCGTCCCAGGCATCGAGCCACAAGGCCCAGCCGTCTTCGGCACAATCGGGCAGACAGTCACGGATGAATCCTTGCAAAGCGTCCATCGGCGCCGCACCGCGCAGGGGCCCGCCCACCGCCTCCAATTGTTGATTGGCGAAATGGACGAAGGCTTCGCGGCGCAGCTCTTTGAAATCACTGAAGTAGTGATAAACGTGGCTGCGGGACAGGCCGGCATGCTCGGCCAGGTCCCGGGTGGAAACCTCGGCGAAACCTTTGCTGCGGAATAATTCCAGGGCGGCCTGGATGATCTGGTCTTTGCGGTCGTTACGCGACATGGGCAATCGGGCCTCTTGGCGCCGGGATGGACGGCGCTTGCATTTTGAGCGATCGCTCAAAGATAATTGAGCAGTCGCTCAATATTAACCCCAATCATTCTTGTGGTGCACTCATGCCCGCCGCTACCCCACTCATTGCCGTGGATCCAAAGCAGAAAATCGGCCAACAGTCCGCCGGCCAGACTCTCAAGGCCATAGCCAGGGCCTACCCGGGCAAGCTGTTCGGCACCCTGTCCCTGGTGGCCCTGGAGAACGCCCTGTTGCTGGCCTATCCGCTGTTCGCCGGCTTTGCCGTGGACTCGATCCTGAGCGGCGACGCCGCCCATGCGCTGATCTACGCCCTGGTGGTGCTGGGCTTCTGGGTGGTGGGCGCGGCGCGGCGGGCGGTGGACACCCGCACGTTCACCCGCATCTACGCCGACCTCGCGGTGCCGGTGATCCTCAACCAGCGCCTGCAACAGCAGGACACGTCCACCGCCGCGGCGCGGGTGGTGCTGGCCCGGGAGTTCGTCGACTTCTTCGAAAAGCACGTGCCGACCATCGCCACGGCCCTGGTGTCGATCGTCGGCGCAGCGGTGATGCTGCTGGTGATCGAACCCTGGATCGGCCTCGCCTGCCTCACGGCGCTGTTGCTGTGCGTGACCCTGCTGCCGCGTTTTGCCCGCCGCAACCAGCAACTGCACGAGCGCCTGAACAACCGGCTGGAAAAGGAAATCGGCCTGGTGGCCAAGGTCGGTGCCGTCTCGCTACAGCGCCACTATCGCCTGCTGTCGCGGCTGCGCATCGGCCTCTCGGACCGGGAAGCGACGGCCTATCTGTTCCTTGGTGCGGTCGCCGCGCTGCTGTTCGTCATCGCCATCAGCCAGCTGGCGCTGGCACCCGAGGTCAAGGCCGGCCACGTGTATGCGGTGATGACTTACCTGTGGACCTTCGTCAGCAGCGTCGATGAGGCGCCCACCATGGTCGACCAGCTGGCGCGCCTGCGGGATATCGGCAAGCGCGTGGATCCGGGCCTGGCTGAGTCAGCCGAGCCCCGCTGAGCCCCGGCACAGCCGGCTGGGCCAGATCAGCGGAAGCGGTCGACCTCCTGGCGCAGGTCGGCGGCCAGGGTTTCCAGCTCACGGGCGGTGAGCGCCAGGTTGGACACCACTTCACGCTGCTCGCTGTTGGCCTGGGCAATGCTCTGCAGGTTGCTGCTGAGCACCGTGGCGGTGCTGCTCTGTTCCTGAGTCGCGGTGGTGATGGCGGCGAACTGTTCACCGGCGCTGCGGCTCTGCTCGTCGATCAGGGCCAGGGCCGAGGCGACATTGGCGTTGCGCGACAAGCCTTCCTGCATCAGGCGGTTGCCCTGTTCCATGGTTTCGATGGCGTTGCCGGTTTCCTGCTGGATGCTGTTGATCATCTGCGAGATTTCATCAGTGGCCTCGCGGGTGCGCGACGCCAGGTTGCGCACCTCATCGGCGACCACAGCAAACCCGCGCCCCTGCTCGCCGGCACGCGCGGCCTCGATGGCGGCGTTGAGGGCCAGCAGGTTGGTCTGATCGGCAATGGCGGTGATCACCCCGACAATCCCGCCAATCTCCTGGGAACGCTGGCCCAGGGTATTGATCACCGTGGCCGTGCTGTTGAGGGCCCCGGCAATCTGCTCCAGGGACGCCGAAGCCTGCTGCATGGATTCGAGGCCGATATGGGTCTGCTCGGCGTTTTCCTGAGCCAGACGCTGGGTGCTGCCCATGTTGTCGGCGATGTTCAGCGAAGTGGCGCTGAACTGCTCCACCGCCCCGGCCATGCTGGTGATCTCGCCGGACTGCTGCTCCATGCCTTCATAGGCGCCGCTGGACAGACCGGACAAGGCCTGGGCCCGGCCATTGACCTCGGCAGCGGAACGGCGAATGTGCTCGACCATGGTCGACAGGGCTTCGCCCATCTGGTTGAAGCTGCGGGCCAGCTGGCTGATTTCGTCATGGCTGGAGACATTCAGCCGCGCGCTCAGGTCGCCGCCCCCCAGGGCCTGGGCCTGGCGCACCAGATCGCTCAGGGGCGCCAGCTTGCTGCGCAGCAGCCAGACCGTGGCCCCCACCGCCAGCAGCATCGCCAGCAGGCTGCCGATCACCAGGCGAATCCCCACGCTCCAGGTCACCGCACGGATCTCGGCCTTGGGCATGCTGGCCACCACCGACCAGGGACCACCGGCAAACGGCACCGCCAGGCTGTAGAAGTCCTCGCCCTGATCGCTCCAGAAGCGGCCCTTGCCCGGTTCCTTCGCCGCGGTGGCCATGACCTGCGCAGCCTGGTCCAGCCCCTGCACACCGGCCGGCGGCACCAGCCACTTGTCCTGCTCGTCGAGCAGGGCCAGGGAACCGCTCTGGCCGATGCGAAAACGCTTGAGATTGTCGAACTGGGCATTCTGCGCATCGGTGTAATCGAAACCGACAAACAGCACCGCGATGACCTTGCCGCCGCGATCCATCACCGGGGTGTACTGGGTCATGTAGAAGCGTTCAAAGAGCAGGGCGCGACCGACATAGCCCTGGCCCGCCATGAGTTTCTGATAGGCCGGGTGGGCATGATCGAGCAAGGTGCCGATGGCCCGGCTGCCGTCCTGCTTGCTCAGGGAGGTACTGACCCGGATGAAGTCATCGCCGCTGCGCACGAACAGGGTCGCCACCCCGGCAGTCATCTGCTTGAACTCGTCCACTTCCTCGAAGTTGTTGTTGAGCACCACGTCCCCCAGGTGCAGGCCCGGGGTCTGGACCCCGGCCACACTCACCGGTTGCTCGGGGTGCAGGCTCAGGCCGCCGCTGAAGCGGTTTTCGAACAGGCCGCTCAGGCGCTGGGTGCTCTCGCGCAGGCTGCCGTGGAAGGTGTTGAGCTGGTCCGCCAACAGCCGCGCCTCGCTGGCCAGGTGCTCTTCCCGGGTATCGAGGTTCGCCGAATCCAGTGAGCGCAGGGCAAACAGGGTGCTGCCACTGATGACCAGGGCAAGAATCAGGGCAAGGGCAAGCCCAAGCTGGGAGGCTATGCGGGCACGGGGTTGGGACATGATGGCTCCTTGCCGAGAAGGCGGATCATCCTGATCGGTCAGCACGCTCGGCAGTCATAATTCTAGGATTTTTAGTAATTTAGGACCTTCCTGAACGCTGGTTCCATAACCCATGGATTCGGCGGCGCCGGCAAATACTTGAGCGCCTTGCAAGGATATCTGCGCGCCCCCGCCGGCCGGGCACTGCATCGTTTCAGCCGAGGCGCTCTACCTCGGGCAATTGCATGGCCTGGACCTCGCCCTGGAGAAAGTCGCTGAGGCGACGCAAACGTTCGCCTCCCGGCCGGGTCTTGGGCCACACCAGGTAATAGTTCAAGCCACTGGCGACGGCGGTCGGCCAGGGCAGGCTCAAGCGACCCTGAGCCACATCTTCGGCCACCATCAGCAGATCACCCATGGACACGCCGTAACCCCGAGCCGCCGCAATCATCCCCAGCTCCAGGGTGTCGAACACCTGCCCGCCCTTGAGCGAGACCTGATCGGTGAGCCCCATGTGCTCCAGCCAGCTGCGCCAGTCACGGCGGTCCGGCGTGGGGTGCAAGAGCTCGGTGGCCGCCAGCCGCGCCACATCCCAGGGCTGGTCGTTGAGCAGGTTCGGCGCCCCCACCGGGATCAACAGCTCGGGGAACAGGTAGCTGGCTTCCCAGTCCGGGGGAAAGTGGCCATTGCTCAGCAACACCGCGCAGTCGAAGGGTTCCTGGTTGAAATCCACCGAGTCCACGTCCATCCAGGCGCTGGTGAGCTGTACCTCGTTGCCCGGCTGCAGGTGGCGGAAGCGGCTGAGACGCGCCAGCAGCCAGCGCATGGTCAGGGTCGAGGGCGCCTTCATGCGCAGGATGCCGTCTTCGGCGCGCAGGGTATTGCAGGCCCGTTCCAGCGCGCCGAAGCCTTCACGGATGCCCGGCAACAGCAGGCGCGCCGCCTCGGTCAGTTGCAGGTTGCGCCCGCTGCGCTGGAACAGTCGGCAGGCGAAATGCTCCTCCAGGGTGCGGATATGCCGGCTGACGGCGCTTTGGGTAATCGACAGCTCTTCGGCGGCACGGGTGAACGAGCTGTGGCGTGCCGCCGCTTCAAAGGCACGCAGGGCATACAGAGGAGGCAGACGACGAGACATGGATGTGCTCCGGACAACACCAGGGCGCCAGACTGGCAGAAAATGGCTTCGCATGAGTTTTTATCATGCCAGCAAGTATTTTTATCCTTTTGTGCTATGCGCTGTAAGCACCGAGAATCAGCGCTCTTCCCGAATTTTCAAGAATCGAGCCTGATGACCATGCAGCATCCAGCACGCACCGAACTCTGGGCCATCCTGCGGCTGGCGGGGCCGTTGATCGCCTCGCAACTGGCGCACATGCTGATGGTCCTCACCGACACCCTGATGATGGCCCGCATCAGCCCGCAAGCCTTGGCCGGCGGCGGCCTGGGCGCCGCCAGCTATTCCTTTGTCTCGATTTTCTGCATCGGCGTGATTGCCGCGGTAGGCACCCTGGTGGCGATTCGTCAGGGCGCCGGAGACATCGAGGGCGCCGCGCGCCTGACCCAGGCGGGACTGTGGCTGGCCTGGATCATGGCCCTGGTCGCCGGCCTGCTGCTGTGGAACCTCAAACCGCTGTTGTTGCTGTTCGGCCAGACCCCGAGCAACGTCCAGGCCGCCGGCCAGTTCCTGCTGATCCTGCCATTTGCCCTGCCCGGCTACCTGAGTTTCATGGCCCTGCGCGGCTTCACCAGCGCCATTGGCCGGGCAACCCCGGTGATGGTCATCAGCCTGGCGGGGACGGTGGCCAACTTCCTGCTCAACTATGCGTTGATCACCGGCATGTTCGGCCTGCCGAAACTGGGCTTGGTGGGGATCGGCCTGGTGACTGCCATCGTCGCCAACTGCATGGCCCTGGCCCTGGCCTGGCACATCAAGTGCCATCCGGCCTACGCCGCCTACCCGCTGCGCCGGGGCCTGGCCCGCTTGAATACCCGGTACCTGCGGGAGCTGTGGCGCCTGGGCCTGCCCATTGGCGGCACCTATGCCGTGGAAGTCGGGTTGTTCGCCTTTGCTGCGCTGTGCATGGGCACCATGGGCAGCACCCAGTTGGCGGCGCACCAGATCGCCCTGCAGATCGTGTCAGTGGCGTTCATGGTGCCGGCGGGTATCTCCTACGCCATCACCATGCGCATCGGCCAGCATTACGGCGCCGGGCAACTGCCCGATGCGCGGCTGGCCGGGCGGGTGGGCATCGCCTTCGGCGCGGTGGCGATGCTCGGGTTCGCCATGGTCTTCTGGCTGCTGCCCAACCAACTGATCGGGCTGTTCCTCGACCACAACGACCCGGCGTTCGCCGAGGTGATCCGACTGGCGGTGAGTCTGCTGGCGGTGGCGGCCTGGTTCGAGCTGTTCGATGGCACCCAGACCATTGCCATGGGCGCGATTCGCGGCCTAAAGGACGCCAAGACCACCTTCCTGGTGGGGCTGGGCTGCTACTGGCTGATCGGCGCGCCCGCGGCCTGGCTGATGGCCTTTACCCTGGGCTGGGGACCGACCGGTGTCTGGTGGGGACTGGCCCTGGGCCTGGCCTGTGCGGCCATCAGCCTGACCCTGGCGTTCGAATGGCGGATGCACCGCATGATCAAGCGCGAGCCCCGCGTCACGACCGCGAGCCTGCCGGCCGGCGCGGCGGAGTGACAGGCGCCGCGCACCGCCGGCCATGGCGGTGAAGCGGCGCCTCAGGCCCTGCCGTCCTGCAACGACTGCTGGCTGCTGCCGAAGGTCAGGTAATCCATCAGTTGCGCCAGGGGCAACGGCTTGCTGATCAGGTAGCCCTGGACCTGATCGCAGCCAAAGCCCCGCAGCAGCGCCAGTTGCTCTGCGGTTTCCACCCCTTCGGCCACCACATCCAGGTTGAGGTTGTGGGCCAGGTTGATCATGGCGTGTACCAGCTTGCGGTTCTCCTCCCGCTGCTCCATGCCGCCGACAAAGCTCCGGTCGACCTTGAGCAGGGTGATCGGCAGGCTGTTGAGGTGGACGAAGGAGGAAAACCCGGTGCCGAAGTCGTCCAGGGAAAAACGCACCCCCAGGCGCCCGAGGGCATCCATGGTCTGCTTCACCAGATCGCTGCGGCGCATCACTGCGGTTTCCGTCAGTTCGAACTCCAGCCACTGCGCCTCGACGCCGCGTTCGGCAATCAGCCGGCTCAGGGTCGACAGCAACTGACTGTCCTGGAACTGGCGGAACGACAGGTTGACCGCCATGTGCAGCGGCGGCAGCCCGCGCTCGCGCAGGGCCTGCATGTCGCGCAGGGCCCGGGAAATCACCCAGTAGCCCAGGGGCACGATCAGCCCGCTCTGCTCGGCCAGCGGCACGAACTCGCTGGGGGGCAGCAAGCCGCGCTCGCCGTGGCGCCAGCGCACCAGGGCTTCGAGGCCGACGATCTTGCCATCGTGCAGGTTCAACCGGGGCTGGTAGTGCAGCTCCAGCTCGTCACGGCGCAGGGCCCGGCGCAGTTCGCTTTCCAGGTCGGCGAGGCTGCGGGCATTGCGGTTGATCCGCTCGTTGAAGATGTGAAAGGTGCAGCCCTGGGTGCTCTTGGCCTGCTGCATGGCGATGTGCGCATGCCACATCAGCGGGTCGGCGCCGGCATTGGCCCGGGCATGGGCAATCCCCAGGCTGCAGCCGATCAACAGGCTTTCACCGTCGACCCAGTAGGGTTCGGCCATGGCTTCGGTGATGCGCTCGGCCATCCACTCGGCACGCTGGGGAGCGCGGCGGGTGTCGATGAGCAAGGCGAATTCGTCGCTGCCCAGACGGGCCAGTTGATCACCGGCCTCCAATTGGCTCTTGAGCCGCGACACCACCTGCAGGATCAGGCGGTCACCGGCCTGATGACCGAGGGCATCGTTGGCGTGGCGAAAGTTGTCCAGGTCCAGATGCCCCAGGGCCAGGCCGCGACCGTCGTTTTCCGCCAGGCGCGCGGCCAGCAGGGTCTGGAAGCCCTGGCGGTTGGCGATGCCGGTCAGGGGGTCCTGCTCGGCCAGGCGCTGCAGCGTGGTTTCCAGCACGCCGCGTTCGCGCACATGGCGCAGGCAGCGGCGCAAGGCATCGGTGCTCAGGCAGGAACCCACCAACCAATCGCTGACGCCCACCGGGGCCACTTCGGGCTCCTGGTCCAGCAACAGAATGGTCGGCAGGCTGCAACGCCCGGGGCCGGGCTGCAGTTGGGCAATGGTCAACAAGACCGCATTGCGGTCGTCTTCAAACAAACGGCTGACCGACTCCCAGCTGGGAGCGCTGATCAATACCACCGAGTCTCCCAACGGAGCGACACACTCGCGCAACAACGCTGTCCACACAGGCTCTTCGGCCAGTAGCAGCAAACGCAAGGGTTCGACAGGCTTAGACAAGCTAGCTCCCTAGACTCTGCAAAATAAGTTGGCGGCGGGCATTATGGCGCGCGAATAAACAATAACAAATGGTATTGATTATCATGCGCAATTTCTTGTACCGCTCTAACTCGAACATTAGGCGCATATTCAGCGAGCATCCTGAGGGAAAGTATCAAAACCGGCAAATTTAGATCGCGTTGTGCGTCACAAGTCGGAGACAGCAGCAGAATCCGTCCAGCCTGTTAAAATGCCCGCCCTTTTCGCAACCGATCTCCTTTTACTGTCATGTCCCGACTCAATCCCCGGCAGCAAGAAGCCGTGAACTATGTCGGCGGCCCTCTTTTGGTGCTCGCCGGTGCAGGCTCCGGCAAGACCAGCGTGATCACCCGCAAGATCGCGCACCTGATCCAGAACTGTGGTATCCGCGCCCAGTACATTGTCGCCATGACCTTTACCAACAAGGCCGCGCGAGAAATGAAGGAACGGGTCGGCACCCTGCTGCGCGCCGGCGAAGGCCGCGGCCTCACGGTGTCGACCTTCCACAACCTGGGCCTGAACATCATCCGCAAGGAGCATGCGCGGCTGGGCTACAAGCCGGGCTTCTCGATCTTCGACGAAACCGACGTCAAGGCCCTGATGACCGACATCATGCAGAAGGAGTACTCCGGGGACGACGGCGTCGACGAGATCAAGAACATGATCGGCGCGTGGAAGAACGACCTGATCCTGCCGGCCCAAGCCCTGGAGAATGCCCGCAACCCCAAGGAACAGACCGCAGCCATCGTCTACACCCACTACCAGCGCACGCTCAAGGCGTTCAACGCGGTGGACTTCGACGACCTGATCCTGCTGCCGGTGAAGCTGTTCGAAGAACACGCCGACATCCTGGAGAAATGGCAGAACAAGGTGCGCTACCTGCTGGTGGACGAATACCAGGACACCAACGCCAGCCAGTACCTGCTGGTGAAAATGCTCATCGGCAAGCGCAACCAGTTCACCGTGGTGGGCGACGACGACCAGTCGATCTACGCCTGGCGCGGCGCGCGGCCGGAAAACCTGATGCTGCTCAAGGACGACTACCCGTCGCTGAAGGTGGTGATGCTGGAGCAGAACTACCGCTCCACCAGCCGCATCCTGCGCTGCGCCAACGTGCTGATCTCCAACAACCCCCACGAGTTCGAAAAGCAGCTGTGGAGCGAGATGGGCCACGGCGACGAGATCCGCGTGATCCGCTGCCGCAACGAAGACGCCGAGGCCGAGCGAGTGGCCATGGAGATCCTCAGCCTGCACCTGCGCACCGACCGGCCCTACAGCGATTTCGCCATCCTTTACCGGGGCAACTACCAGGCCAAGCTGATCGAACTCAAGCTGCAGCACCATCAGGTGCCCTATCGCCTGTCCGGCGGCAACAGCTTCTTCGGACGCCAGGAAGTCAAGGACCTGATGGCCTACTTCCGCCTGATCGTGAACCCGGACGATGACAACGCCTTCCTGCGGGTGATCAACGTGCCGCGCCGGGAAATCGGCTCCACGACCCTGGAAAAACTCGGCAACTACGCCACCGAACGCAAGATCTCGATGTACGCCGCCACCGACGAGATCGGCCTGGGCGAACACCTGGACAGCCGCTTTACCGATCGCCTGGCGCGCTTCAAGCGCTTCATGGACCGGGTCCGTGAACAATGCGCTGGCGAAGACCCGATCTCCGCCCTGCGCAGCATGGTCATGGACATCGACTACGAGAACTGGCTGCGCACCAACAGCTCCAGCGACAAGGCCGCGGACTACCGGATGGGCAACGTCTGGTTCCTGATCGAGGCCTTGAAGAACACCCTGGAAAAAGACGAAGACGGCGAAATGACCGTCGAGGACGCCATCGGCAAGCTGGTCCTGCGGGACATGCTGGAACGCCAGCAGGAAGAGGAAGAAGGCGCCGAGGGTGTTCAGATGATGACCTTGCATGCCTCCAAGGGCCTGGAGTTTCCCTACGTGTTCATCATGGGCATGGAAGAGGAAATCCTTCCCCACCGCTCCAGCATCGAAGCCGACACCATCGAGGAAGAACGCCGCCTGGCCTACGTGGGCATCACCCGCGCCCGCCAGACCCTGGCCTTCACCTTTGCCGCCAAGCGCAAGCAATACGGTGAAATCATCGACTGCGCGCCCAGCCGCTTCCTCGATGAACTGCCCCCGGACGATCTCGCCTGGGAAGGTAACGACGACACGCCGACCGAAGTCAAAGCCGTTCGCGGCAATAGCGCTTTGGCGGATATACGCGCGATGTTAAAGCGCTAAAATCGACTATTTTTAACTGACCTTTGGCGCAATTGGCGCTATTTGAGGAAGCTCCGTGGAAGCACTGCACAAGAAAATTCGCGAAGAAGGCATCGTGCTTTCCGATCAAGTACTGAAAGTCGACGCCTTTCTGAACCATCAGATCGATCCGCAGTTGATGAAGCTGATCGGCGACGAATTCGCCACGCTGTTCAAGGATTCGGGCATCACCAAGATCGTCACCATCGAAGCCTCGGGGATTGCCCCGGCCATCATGACCGGCCTCAATCTGGGCGTGCCGGTGATCTTCGCCCGCAAGCACCAGTCCCTGACCCTGACCGAGAACCTGCTGTCGGCCACCGTGTACTCCTTCACCAAGCAGGTGGAAAGCACCGTGGCCATCTCGCCACGGCACCTGACCAGCAGCGACCGCGTGCTGATCATCGACGACTTCCTGGCCAACGGTAAGGCGTCCCAGGCGCTGATCTCGATCATCAAGCAGGCCGGCGCCACCGTGGCCGGCCTGGGCATCGTCATCGAGAAGTCCTTCCAGGGCGGCCGCGCCGAACTGGACGCCCAGGGCTACCGCGTGGAATCCCTGGCCCGGGTCAAATCCCTGGCCGGCGGCGTGGTCACCTTCATCGAGTAAACTCGCCCGCCAGCCTTGCGTAGAGGCTGGCTTGTGTAGGAACTGGCTTGCCAGCGAAGACGCCCTTGAGAGCAATGCAAGACTTAAGGCAAGCCGGCTCCTACGACAGCGTTGGCGAAGTGGCCTGCAGACCGGCCAGCAGGAAGCGCTGATACAGCTCCTCGCGCAGCCCATCGGGCTGCTCCAGCCCCATGCGCTCAAGGTGCGCCGCAAAGGCCTCAGGCTCCGGCGCATCGAGTGCCGCCTTGCCCAGTTCGAGGATCTCGCTGAGCTTGAACTTGCTCTTGAGCCAGTTCAGCGCCCGCAGCAGATCACGCTCCTCGTCGCTGAAATCGCTGCCCAACGGATACTCCGGAAACAGGTGGCGATGACGCGCCTGAATCCTCTGCAGACGCTGTGGGCTGTTGTCGGTAAAACGCGGATCCAGACGAAAATCCTTCGGCAGCTTTCCGGCTTTCTGCGCCTGCTCCAGCAACCCAGGCTGAAAGCGTGAATCGCTGATATTGAGCAGCGCCTCGATCACCTTCGCATCCGTCTTGCCTCGCAGGTCGGCGATGCCGTACTCGGTGATCACGATGTCCCGCAGATGACGGGGGATGGTGCAATGGCCGTACTCCCAGACGATGTTTGAGCTCACCTCCCCCGCCGACTCGCGCCAGCTGCGCAGAATCAGCACCGAGCGAGCATCCGCCAGGGCATGGCCCTGGGCAACGAAGTTGTACTGCCCACCCACGCCACTGAGCACCTTCCCGCCCTGCAACTGATCGGACACGGCGGCGCCCATCAGGGTCATGGTGAAGGCACTGTTGATAAACCGCGCATCCCGGCGTTGCAGGCGCTTGAGCTCTTCATGGCCATACAGCTCGTTGATGAAGCTGATGGCGGTCATGTTGAACTCCGCCAGCTTGGACTTGGGCAGCTCCCGCAGACGCTGATAGAAACTGCGCGGCCCGAGGAAGAATCCGCCGTGGATCGACACCCCGCCAGGCGCGGCCGTCG
Organism: Pseudomonas sp. Os17; assembly: GCF_001547895.1. Lineage (NCBI taxonomy): Bacteria > Pseudomonadati > Pseudomonadota > Gammaproteobacteria > Pseudomonadales > Pseudomonadaceae > Pseudomonas > Pseudomonas sp. Os17. The sequence goes on from NZ_AP014627.1 coordinate 6,662,666, forward strand.
GATCCAGAGTGCCGGCGTTGGCTTGCCGTTGCAGCTCCAGCGTCGGGTAGACCTTGCGCCGCACAACCCCGGCATCCGCCAGGGCCAGCAGGCCGTTGACGAACATTTCGCTGCAACCATAGAGCCCCTGGGCAAAGGGCTGGACGCCGCCTTCGCGGTCGATCAGCGCCTGCCAATGGTCCACCTGCAGATCCGCCAGCAGGGCGCGATACCCTTGGTTGTCGGCCTGCCGCGCCAGCAAGGCTGCGGTCAGCGCATCACCCATGGAGCCAATGCCGATCTGCAAGGTGCCACCGTCGCGCACCAGGGTGCTGGCATGCAGACCGATGCAATGATCCTGAATGCCCACCGGCATGTTGGGCGTGGAGAACAGGGTGCTGCGTTCTTCGTCATCGATCAGCAGGTCGAGGTCCGCGGCGTCGATTTCGCAGTCCCCCGGCATGTAAGGCAGGTCGCTGTGGACCTGGCCGAGGATCAGGATGGTTTCCCCCGCCGCACGGCGCTTGGCAATCATCGGCAGCAAGTCGAGGGTGATGTCCGGGTTGCAGCTCAGGCTCAGGCGTTCGGGGTGGTGCGGATCACGGGCCAGCAGTTGCGCCACCAGGTTCAGGCCGGCGGCATTGATGTCGCGGGCGGCGTGGCTGTAGTTGCTGCTGACATAGTCCTGCTGCGCCGAGTCGCTGTGCAAAAGGCTGCCGGGCTGCATGAAGAACTGCTGGACACGGGTATTCGGCGGCAGGCGGTCGCGATGCAGATCGGCGAGGAAGTCCAGTTCCGGGTAATCGCCGAACACCCGCTCGACAAAAGGCTCGAGAAAGCGCTTCTGCAAACCGTCGCCCAGGGACGGCCGACCCAGGCTCAGGGCGGTGTAGATCGTCAGTTGGCGTTCCGGCAACTGGGCAATGCGCCGGTACAGGGCGTTGGCGAAACGATTGGGTTTGCCCAGGCCCAGGGGCATGCCCAGGTGAATGTGTTGCGGCAAACGGGAAAGCACTTCATCCACCGCATGCTCGATAGAACAGGATTGCAGCATCTGACCCTCCAGGGACCGTCCATGTATTGAGGTTGGACCGAGCTTGCCGGGAGTTTGCTGCGTTGAACAGTGCGCCGGGCGAATTGCGCCCACAAAAAAGCCGCTCGTAAGCGGCTTTTTCGCTGCAGATGGCGGCTTATTTCAAACCGGACATCTTCTGGATTGCGCCTTTGAGCTCGTCATCGGAGCAATCGGCGCAAGTGCCTTTAGGCGGCATGGCGTTGATACCGGTGATGGCCTTGGCCAGGATGCCGTCGAGGCCGCCCTGGTGATCGGCGCGCTCTTTCCAGGCCGCGGTGTCACCGATTTTCGGTGCGCCCAACAGGCCAGTGCCATGGCAAGCATTGCAGTGCTTGGCAATCACGTCATCCGGGGACTTCGCGCCACCACCGCCGCCCGCAGAGGCGGCCACTTCCATACCCTTGCATTCCTGCCCCTGGACGCAGACCTGGCCGACAGGCTCAAGACGCTTGGCAATGTCGTCATTAGTCGCAGCTTGAGCGCTGACTGCCCAAAGGGCCAATACGGTTGCTGGTGCGGCCAGCATTTTCATAATTAGGTTCACGCGTACACCCTCAATGGTGGCTAGTCACGCCTGCGGCCACGGTTTCGCAGGCGGGCGAAAGTATAACGGTTAGCCCGCCACACTGAAACAACCCCAAAGTCGAAGGGGTCTTATTCGCGGCAAAATGTCGCTGGGGCTTCATGGCAAGCCTTGCAGGACGCCTCTTGAGCTAGAAGTTCGCCGGAGTGGCTGCGCTGATTAGTCGCGCCGGAACATCGAACGGATTGCGGAAACGATGTGGCTTCGTACTCTCAAAGTAGTAGCTGTCACCGGCTTCGAGGACAAAAGTTTCCAGCCCTACCACCAGCTCCAGGCGACCTTCGAGAAGAATTCCGGTTTCCTCGCCGTCGTGGGTGAGCATCTCTTCGCCGGTGTCGGCACCTGGCGGATAGATTTCATTGAGGAAGGCGATGGCACGGCTCGGATGAGCCCGGCCCACCAGCTTCATGGTGACCGCGCCATCGGAGATGTCGATCAGTTCATGAGCCTTGTAGACGATCTGAGAAGGCGTTTCCTGGAGGACTTCCTCGGAAAAGAACTCGACCATGGACATGGGAATGCCACCCAGCACCTTTCGCAGCGAGCTGATCGAAGGACTGACGCTGTTCTTTTCGATCATTGAAATGGTGCTGTTGGTGACGCCCGCACGCTTGGCGAGCTCACGCTGGGAAAGACCTTTCAGTTTACGGATGGATTGCAGTCGTTCACCGACGTCCAATGCGGCAGCCTCCTAGGCGGGAATCAGGCGTTGTTGTAATTGAGCGTTATCATGGCGACAGCGTTCAGTATTTACAACACTTGGTCCCGATTCCCCCAAAGGCAGGCGACTTTCGGTACAGGCCGCGTAATCTCAGCCTTCGCAGTACACCAGGGGCACCCGGCGCAGGTTGCAGAACAGCTGATAAGGAATGGTCCCGGCGGCCAGTGCGACCTCGCTGGCAAGGATGTTCTTGCCCCACAACTCCACCCTGGAACCCAACCCGGCCTGCGGCACATCCGTCAGGTCGATACACAGCATGTCCATGGAGACGCGCCCCAGCAGGCGGCTGCGCTGGCCTTCCACCAGCACCGGCGTGCCGGTCGGCGCATGGCGCGGATAGCCGTCGGCGTACCCCATGGCGACCACGCCGACGCGCATCGGCTTGTCGGTGACGAACTTGGCGCCGTAGCCCACTGGCTCGCCGGCGGGCAGTTCACGCACGCAGATCACTTTGGATTCCAGGGTCATGACCGGCTGCAGCCGCTCGGCCACGGAGTTGTTTTCTTCGAACGGCGTAGAGCCATAAAGCATGATGCCGGGACGCACCCAGTCACTGGGCACGCTCGGCCAGCCCATGACCGCCGGCGAGTTGCGCAAGCTGATTTCAGCCCCCAGCCCCTGACGAGCCGCCTCGAAGACCGCGACCTGCTCGCTGCTGCGCGGGCAGTCCAGCTCGTCCGCGCGGGCGAAGTGGCTCATCAGCACAATCTTCTCGACCTTGCCGCTGGCCTGCAGGCGCTGATAGGCCGCCTGATAATCCTTGGGATGCAGACCGACCCGGTGCATGCCCGAATCCAGCTTGAGCCAGACCGTCAGCGGCTTGGCCACGGCTGTCTGCTCGATCGCTTCCAGCTGCCACAGGGAATGCACCACGCACCAGAAATCATGCTCGACGATCAGCGCCAGCTCGCAGGGTTCAAAGAAACCTTCCAGCAGCAGGATCGGCGCACGAATACCGGCGGCGCGCAGTTCCAGGGCTTCTTCGATGCAGGCCACGGCAAAGCCGTCGGCCTCGGCCTCCAGCGCCTGGGCGCAACGCACCGCGCCATGACCGTAGGCATCGGCCTTGATCACCGCAAGGGCGCGGACACCCGAGACTTCACGGGCCAGTTGGTAGTTGTGACGCAGGGCTTGGAGATCGATCAGGGCACGGGCAGGACGCATGGCGGCAGACTTCTAGGCGGTCATGGGGAATAAAAAACCGGTGCTGGATGACGGCTGGCCGCCACCGGCACCGGGAGAGGGATCTTGTCGCTTAAGGCAGAGCAGCCACCACGGAAAGCTCGATGAGGATTTCCGGCTCGCAGAGCTTGGCCTCCACAGTGGCCCGGGCCGGGGCCACGCCTTTTGGCAGCCACTGGTCCCAGACACTGTTCATGCCCGCGAAGTGGGCATCGATGTCCTTGAGGTAGATGGTCACCGACAGCAGCTTGCTCTTGTCGGTGCCCGCCAGGTCCAGCAGACGCTCGATGTTGGCCAGGGTTTCCCGGGTTTGCTGTTCGATCCCGGCACTCATGTCATCGCCGACCTGCCCGGACAGATACACCGTACCGCCGTGAACGACGATCTGGCTCATGCGCTCATTGGTGAGCTGGCGCTGGATTGACATGTTTAGCTGACTCCTGAGGGTTGCCATAACGGGAAATATCGAGGCCTTCGGCGCTGATCTGCGGCTTTTTCTTGGCCATCAGATCCGCCAGCAAACGACCGGAACCGCAAGCCATGGTCCAGCCAAGGGTGCCGTGACCGGTATTGAGGAACAGGTTCTTGAACGGCGTCGCGCCAACAATCGGCGTGCCGTCCGGCGTGGTCGGACGCAGGCCGGTCCAGAAACTGGCCTCGGCCAGATTGCCGCCCTGAGGATAGAGATCGTTGACGATCATCTCCAGCGTTTCACGCCGGCGCGGGTTCAGCGACAGGTCAAAACCGGCGATCTCAGCCATGCCGCCAACACGGATGCGGTTGTCGAAACGGGTGATCGCGACCTTGTAGGTCTCGTCGAGGATGGTCGACGTCGGGGCCATGGCCGGATTGGTGATCGGCACGGTCAGGGAGTAGCCCTTGAGCGGGTACACCGGAGCCTTGATGCCCAGCGGCTTGAGCAGTTGCGGCGAGTAGCTGCCCAGGGCCAGCACGTAGCGGTCGGCGGTTTCCAGCTTGCCGTCGATCCACACGCCGTTGATCCGGTCACCGGCGAAGTCGAGGCGCTGGATGTCCTGGCCAAAACGGAATTCCACACCCAGTTTGCTGGCCATTTCCGCCAGGCGCGTGGTGAACATCTGGCAGTCGCCGGTCTGGTCGTTGGGCAGGCGCAGGGCACCGGCAAGGATGTCGGTGACGCTGGCCAGGGCCGGTTCAACCCGGGCAATGCCGTCACGATCCAGCAACTCGAACGGCACGCCGGACTCCTTGAGGACGGCGATGTCCTTGGCTGCGCCATCCAGTTGCGCCTGGGTACGGAACAGCTGGGTGGTGCCCAGGCTGCGGCCTTCGTAGGCGATGCCGGTTTCCGCCCGCAGTTCGTCGAGGCAGTCGCGGCTGTACTCGGACAGACGCACCATGCGCTCTTTGTTCACTGCATAGCGGCTGGCGGTGCAGTTGCGCAGCATCTGCGCCATCCACAGGTATTGATCGATATCGGCGGTGGCCTTGATCGCCAGCGGCGCGTGGCGTTGCAGCAGCCACTTGATGGCCTTGAGCGGTACGCCCGGGGCAGCCCAGGGCGAGGCATAGCCAGGCGATACCTGGCCGGCGTTGGCGAAACTGGTTTCCATGGCTGCAGCCGGCTGGCGGTCCACCACGGTCACTTCAAACCCGGCCCGGGCCAGGTAATAGGCACTGGTAGTTCCGATAACGCCACTGCCCAAGACCAGAACGCGCATTTTCATTTCCCTCATCGCGGCATGACCGCTGACGTTTGTTATTCAGAGCACAGATGGGCGCAGTGTAAGAAACATTGAGCAGTGATTTTCACTATATAACCGCCTATATTTGGCGAGAATTCTCGGCAATATCGCTTTTCACGGAGGGGCATCCCCTATGCGCACCAATCATCAGACTCGTCGTGCCCTGGACAAGATAGATCGCAATATCCTGCGGATTCTCCAGGCCGATGGACGCATTTCCTTCACCGAGTTGGGAGAGCGGGTCGGACTGTCCACCACCCCCTGCACCGAGCGAGTGCGGCGCCTGGAGCGCGAGGGAATCATCATGGGCTACAACGCCCGCCTCAACCCGCAGCACCTCAAGGGCAGCCTGCTGGTGTTTGTCGAGATCAGCCTGGACTACAAGTCCGGCGATACCTTCGAGGAGTTTCGCCGGGCGGTGCTGAAGCTGCCCCACGTGCTGGAGTGCCATCTGGTCTCCGGCGACTTCGACTACCTGGTCAAGGCGCGGATCTCGGAGATGGCGTCCTATCGCAAGCTGCTGGGGGACATCCTGCTCAAGCTACCCCACGTGCGCGAATCCAAGAGCTACATCGTCATGGAAGAAGTGAAGGAGAGCCTGAGCCTGCCGATTCCGGACTGAGTCGAGGCGGCGCCAGGCGCTGTCGCCGGCAAGCCGGCTCCTACGGAGTGCGAGCGGCTAGACCAGGACCTGGCGATTGCCAGCCATGTAGGCGTGGATCTGCTTCTCGACCCGAGGGTGGATCATCTCCACCGGGCGCCGACCGTTGGGGCACGGCAGGCTCGGCGTAGTGCCGAACAGACGGCAGATCAGCGGACGCTCGTCATACACCGTGCAACCATCGGGTCCCAGGTGCACACAGTTGAGCTCGTCCATGGCAGCCTCCTGCTCGGCGGCGGTCTTGCGCGGCAGTCGGGACATTTCCTCTGGCGAGGTGGTCACCGGGCCGCAGCAGTCGTGACAACCGGGAACGCACTCGAACGAGGGAATCTGCTGACGCAGGCTGCGGACGATTTGACGGTTACAGCTCATGAAAAAGGCTACCGGGACAGGAATAGCCGGGGATTCTGCCTCAAATGCCCCGCAGCAGACAGGGCCGGGCGTCCCGCGGTTGCCGCGACGGAAAGCCCCGGCTTATGCTCCGTGCATTTTTCCAGACGCCACAATCAGGACGCTTTCCATGCCCGCCAGCCCTCAGCACGCCGCTTCCTACTACGCCGCCAGCAGCCTGCCGCAGCCCGACTATCCGGTGTTGGCGGGCGAGCTGACGGCGGACGTATGCGTGGTCGGCGGCGGGTTCTCCGGGCTCAATACCGCACTGGAACTGGCCGAACGCGGGTTCAGCGTGGTCCTGCTGGAGGCCCGCAAGATCGGCTGGGGCGCCAGTGGACGCAACGGCGGGCAACTGATCCGCGGGGTCGGCCACGGCCTCGAGCAGTTCACCAAGGTGATCGGCAGCGACGGCGTGCGACAGATGAAGCTCATGGGGCTGGAAGCCGTGGACATCGTCCGCCAGCGCATCGAGCGCCTGCAGATCCCCTGCGACCTGACCTGGGGCTACTGCGACCTGGCCAACAAGCCGGCGGACCTTGAAGGCTTCGCCGCAGATGCCGAGGAGCTGCGCAGCCTGGGCTATCGCCATGAAACCCGCCTGTTGCAAGCCGCTGAGATGCACAGCGTGGTGGGCTCTAAGCGCTACGTTGGCGGCCTGATCGACATGGGCTCGGGCCATCTGCACCCGCTCAACCTGGCCCTGGGCGAAGCCCGGGCGGCGCAGCAAATGGGTGTGCAACTGTTCGAGCATTCGGCCGTCACCCGCATCGACTACGGCCCCGAGGTCAAGGTGCACAGCGCCCAAGGCACGGTCCGCGCCAAGACCCTGGTCCTGGGCTGCAACGCCTACCTCAACGACCTCAACCCGGAGCTGGGGGGCAAGGTCCTGCCTGCCGGCAGCTACATCATCGCCACCGAGCCCTTGAGCCCGGCCCAGGCCCGGGAACTGCTGCCACAGAACATGGCGGTCTGCGACCAGCGCGTGGCCCTGGACTACTACCGGCTCTCGGCCGACCGCCGACTGCTGTTCGGTGGTGCCTGCCACTACTCGGGACGCGACCCCAAGGACATTGCCGCCTACATGCGGCCCAAGATGCTGGACGTGTTCCCGCAACTGGCCGCAGTGAAGATCGACTACCAATGGGGCGGCATGATCGGCATCGGCGCCAACCGCCTGCCGCAGATCGGCCGGCTCAAGGACCAACCCAATGTGTATTACGCCCAGGCCTATTCCGGTCACGGCCTGAATGCCACGCACCTGGCGGGCAAACTGCTGGGCGAGGCGATCAGCGGCCAGCACGGGGGGGGCTTCGATCTGTTCGCCAAGGTGCCGCACATCACCTTCCCCGGCGGCAAGCACCTGCGCTCGCCCCTGCTGGCCCTGGGCATGCTCTGGCATCGCCTGAAGGAACTGGTCTGACGCCCAGCTCCAACCAGTCGCCGGCGGTCACAGACGCCAGAACGGCTTGAGGCCCTCGGCCCGCGCCTGCTCGGGGCTGAGTCCGACATCACGCAACTGCTCGGCGCTCAGCTCCAGCAACGCCTTGCGGGTGCGCAGCCGATGCCAGTACAGCCCCCAGGTGCTCAAGCCCGGCGGCGCGCGGCGCGGCAGAGTCGCCGCCGACCATTCCTGCTCCGCCTCCAGCTCCTGACCGCGTAACGACAGCCGCACATCGCTCAAGCCGTTCATTTGCATTGCTCCTGTTTGCTCAAATTGCCATGAGCAGACATGATGCGTGGCGCCACAAAACCATTACAGACTCAAAACAGCGGTATTAACTTCATACAGTTTTGCCAAAAATGGCGCTGAATCCTGTATTTTTGCCCAATCTGTACTGGTTCTCTGCCACCGTCACCTCGAGCCCACCCCATGACCCTCTATGTGAACCTCGCCGAACTCCTGGGCACCCGCATCGAACAGGGCTTCTACCGACCGGGAGATCGCCTGCCCTCGGTACGCGCCCTGAGCGTCGAGCATGGGGTCAGCCTGAGCACCGTGCAGCAGGCCTATCGTTTGCTGGAAGACAACGGGCTGGCGATGCCCAAGCCCAAGTCCGGGTACTTCGTCCCCCCCAGTCGCGAGCTGCCCGCCTTGCCGGCGGTCGGGCGTCCGGCGCAAAGGCCGGTGGAAATCTCTCAATGGGACCAGGTCCTGGAGCTGATCCGCGCCGTACCGCGCAAGGACGTGGTGCAGCTGGGCCGCGGCATGCCGGACATCACCACGCCGACCATGAAGCCCCTGCTGCGAGCCCTGGCCCGCCTCAGCCGGCGCCAGGACATGCCCGGCCTGCACTACGACAACATCTACGGCGTGCTTGAGCTGCGCGAGCAGGTGGCGCGGCTGATGCTCGATTCCGGCTGCCAGCTGGGGGCCGGTGACCTGGTGATCACCACCGGCTGCCACGAGGCGCTGTCCACCAGCATTCGCGCCATCTGTGAGCCGGGGGACATCATCGCCGTCGACTCGCCGAGCTTTCACGGCGCCATGCAGACCCTCAAGGGCCTGGGCATGAAGGCCCTGGAAATCCCCACCGACCCGATTACCGGCATCAGCCTGGAAGCCCTGGAACTGGCCCTGGAACAGTGGCCGATCAAGGCCATACAGTTGACCCCCAACTGCAACAACCCCCTGGGCTACATCATGCCGGAGTCCCGCAAGCGGGCACTGCTGACCCTGGCCCAGCGCTTCGACGTGGCAGTCATCGAGGACGATGTGTACGGCGAGCTGGCCTACACCTACCCGCGCCCGCGCACCATCAAGTCCTTCGACGACGACGGCCGGGTGCTGTTGTGCAGCTCCTTCTCCAAGACCCTGGCCCCGGGCCTGCGCATCGGCTGGGTTGCCCCCGGCCGCTACCTGGAGCGGGTGCTGCACATGAAATACATCAGCACCGGCTCCACGGCCCCGCAGCCGCAGGTGGCCATCGCCGAGTTTCTCAAGAGTGGCCACTTCGAGCCCCATTTGCGCAAGATGCGCACTCAGTACCAGCGCAATCGCGACCTGATGCTCGACTGGGTCAGCCGCTACTTCCCCGCCGATACCCGCGCCAGTCGCCCACAAGGCAGTTTCATGCTGTGGATCGAACTTCCCGAGGGGTTTGATGCTCTGAAGCTCAATCGGGTGCTGCTGGACCAGGGCGTCCAGATCGCCGTGGGCAGCATCTTTTCCGCCTCGGGCAAGTACCGCAATTGCCTGCGGATGAACTACGCTGCCAAGCCAACCGCGCAGATCGAAGACGCGGTACGCAAGGTCGGAGCCGCGGCCATCAAGCTGCTCAGCGAGACCCCGGACTGATCCCGAGCCGTTGCAGGAAGCCGGCCGCCCCATGCCAACCCGTGCCGTGATACGAGATGACCTGACTTGAGCCGTTTACAGGCATTCACCTGGCTTTTGCTGCTGAGCCTCGGGCTGGGCGGCTGCGCCACCCTGGAAGTGCCCTACCAGCCCAGCCAGGCCCTGCCCGCCAGCGACTCCACCTTTGCCCAGTCGATCCGGGCCCAGGCCGCCCCCCACCAGGGGCGCTCGGGCTTTCGCCTGCTGTCCAACAGCACCGAAGCCTTCATGGCCCGCGCCGAGCTGATCCGCAGCGCGCAGAGCAGCCTCGACCTGCAGTACTACATCGTCCACGACGGGGTCAGCACGCGCATGCTGGTGGACGAGCTGCTCAAGGCCGCCGACCGTGGCCTGCGGGTGCGCATCTTGCTCGACGACACCACCAGCGACGGCCTGGACCAGATCATCGCCACCCTGGCCGCCCACCCACAGATCCAGATCCGCCTGTTCAACCCGCTGCACCTGGGCCGCAGCACCGGCCTGACCCGGGCCATGGGGCGCCTGTTCAACCTGTCGCAGCAGCACCGGCGGATGCACAACAAGCTGTGGCTGGCGGACAACAGCGTGGCCATCGTCGGCGGGCGCAACCTGGGGGACGAGTATTTCGATGCCGAACCCAACCTGAACTTCACCGACATCGACATGCTCAGCGTGGGGCCGGTGGCCGAGCAACTGGGCCATAGCTTCGACCAGTACTGGAACAGCGCCCTGAGCCGACCCATCGGCGAATTCCTGTCCAGCGCCCCTTCGGCCAGGGCCCTGGACAACACACGCCAGCGCCTGGAGGAGTCGCTGCAGGACAACCGCCGGCAAAACCAGGCGCTGTACCGGCAACTGAAGACCTACCAGACCCGGCCGCGCATGGACATCTGGCGCAAGGAGCTGATCTGGGCCTGGAACCAGGCCCTGTGGGACGCACCGACCAAGGTCCTGGCCAAGGGCGATCCCGACCCGCACCTGCTGTTGACCACCCAGCTGGCGCCGGAGCTCAAGGGGGTCAGCAAGGAGCTGATCATGGTCTCGGCCTACTTCGTGCCCGGCCAGCCGGGCCTGGTGTACCTCACCGGACGCGCCGATGCCGGGGTGCACGTGAGCCTCCTGACCAACTCCCTGGAAGCCACCGACGTGCCCGCGGTGCACGGCGGCTACGCGCCTTACCGCAAGGCCCTGCTGGAGCACGGGGTGCGGCTGTTCGAATTGCGCCGCCAGCCCGGCGACCACGGCGGCAGCGGCCCGCATCTGTTGCGCAGTACCTGGCGCGGCTCGGACTCGAGCCTGCACAGCAAGGCGATGATTTTCGACCGGCAGAAATCCTTTGTCGGCTCGTTCAACTTCGACCCGCGCTCGGTGCTGTGGAACACCGAAGTCGGGGTCCTGGTGGACAGCCCGGAACTGGCCGGACACCTGCGCGCCCTGGCCCTGCAAGGTATGGCTCCGGCCCTGAGCTACGAGGCCAGGCTGCAGGACGGCAAGATCATCTGGGTGACCGAAGACAACCAGCAGTTGCACAGCCTGACCCGGGAACCGGGTAACTGGTGGCGGCGCATCAACGCCTGGCTGAGCAACCGCGTCGGCCTGGAGCGCATGCTCTAGGCCGACGCGGGCCGGTCAGCGCTTGAGCAGCTGGTTCTGGATAAAAGCCTCCAGCCCCGGCGAGTGATAGAAGCCCATGCAGCGCTCGAAAATCGCGTTGATCGGGTAACCGGCCTCGTTCTTCATCGGCGGCCCGCCGACATGGAAGTGGCCCGTCTGCCGCTCGACGAAGTGGCTCAGGGCCTGGGGGCGCCGGCCGGAGCCGTCGCGGTCCAGTTGCACCCGATCGACGAAGTAGGAAGCGTCGTGCAGGTCGAACGCCTTGTAGAACTGCAAACGCTCGTAGTTATCGTCCAGGCACTCCTTGAGCGCCAACTGCTTGAGCCGCTCCACCGACGGGCCCTTGGGCGCCGCCTCGGCGAAGCCGGCGAGCGAAAACGTCAGCACCCACAGCGCTGCGCCGAACCCCATCCTTGTCTTGAGCGTCATCTGAGCGTCCTGATTGAACCAGCAGCCCAGAAGCCTATACCGATTGCGGCATCGCAGCACCCAATGCCCCCTGGCGCAGCAACAGCACGATCAGCCCCAGGGCCCCGGCCGCCATCAGCCACAGCAAGGCATGGCCGCTGACCCACTGGCTGCCCGCCCCCGCCACCAGCGGCCCGATCAGGCAACCAATCCCCCAGAGCTGCGCCACATGCGCGTTGGCGCGCACCAGGGCGTCATCGCGATAACGCTCGCCGATCAGAATCAACGACAGGGTGAACAAGCCCCCGGCGCTGGCACCGAACAGCACCCACAACGGCCAGATCAGCACCGTGTGGAGCAACAGCGGAATCGCCAGGCTCGACAACAGCAGTGCCACCGCGCAACCGGTGAACAGGGAGCGCCGCGACAAGCGATCAGCCAAGGCGCCAATCGGCAGTTGCAGCACCGCATCGCCGACGACCACGGTGCTGACCATCGCCAGGGCGATGTCTTCGGCAAAGCCCTGGCGCAGGCAATACACCGGCAACAGCGTCAGGATCATCGCCTCAAAGGCGGCAAACAGCGCCACGGCCCAGGCGATCGCCGGCAGCCCACGGCAAAAGCGCCCCAGGTCGACCAGGGTCACGCTGCAGGCTTCGGTGACCGGTGCGCCGCTGCGGCCGATCAACAGCAAGGGCGATACCACCAGCAGCCCGACCCCGACCCAGAAGCCGTGGTCGGTCTCGGTGCCCAGGACTCCCAGCAGCAAGGGCCCGGCCAACTGGCTCAAGGCATAACAACTGCCATACAGCGCAACCAGCCGCCCACGCCACTGCTCGACCACCAACTGGTTGATCCAGCTTTCACCCAGGATGAAGACGATGGTCAGAACCGTGCCCAGGCCCAGGCGCAGCACCAGCCACAGCGGGTAATTGGGCAACAACGCCAGCAACGCAATCGACAGCGCCCCGCCCCACAGGCACAGGCGCATCAGGCCCGCGGTGCCGAAACGCGCCGCCAGGCGGCTGGCGAGCTTGGCCCCAAGCAACACGCCAAAGGCCGGCATCGAGGCCATGACGCCAATGGCAAAGGGCCCATAACCCCAGCTTTCCAGGCGAAACGACACCAGCGGCATGCTGACGCCCAGGGCCAGGCCGACACTCAGGACAGCGGCCAAAACGGCGAAATAGGTCGCCCAACGCATTTCCACGCTCCTGTGGATCATTGTTCTGCAAGGCACAGACAACACAGCCGGACTCCCCTGGCGGAAAGTCCGGCTGCGCTGTGGATCGAGGGCTGCGGCTGGAAGCCGGCTGGCCGGTGAAAGCGCCCCCGGGGGGCGCATCACCTCAAACCCGAAGGCTCAGAGCTTGATCCAGGTCGCTTTCAACTCGGTGTACTTGTCAAACGCATGCAACGACTTGTCGCGACCGTTGCCCGACTGCTTGAAGCCGCCGAAGGGCGCAGTCATGTCGCCGCCGTCGTACTGGTTGACCCAGACGCTGCCGGCACGCAGGGCCTTGGCGGTCTGGTGGGCCTTGGAGATGTTCGCGGTCCACACGGCGGCCGCCAGTCCGTAAGGGGTGTCGTTGGCGATCTGGATCGCCTCTTCCACGCTGTCGAAGGCAATCACCGACAGCACTGGGCCAAAGATCTCTTCCTGGGCAATCTTCATGGCGTTGCTGACGCCATCGAAAATCGTCGGCTCCACGTAGGTGCCGCCGGTTTCCTGCAGGGTGCGCTTGCCACCTGCCACCAGCTTGGCGCCATCGGCATGACCGGCCTCGATGTAGGACAGCACGGTGTTCATCTGCTGGGTGTCCACCAGGGCACCGACGTTGGTGGCCGGGTCCAGCGGATTGCCCGGCTTCCAGGCTTTCAGGGCCTCGATCACCAGCGGCAGGAATTTGTCCTTGATGGAACGCTCCACCAGCAGGCGGGAACCGGCGGTGCAGACTTCGCCCTGGTTGAATGCGATGGCGCTGGCGGCCGATTCGGCGGCGGCCTGCAGGTCCGGGGCATCGGCGAACACGATGTTCGGGCTCTTGCCACCGGCTTCCAGCCAGACACGCTTCATGTTGGATTCACCGGAGTAGACCAAGAGCTGCTTGGCGATCTTGGTGGAACCGGTGAACACCAGGGTGTCCACGTCCATGTGCAGGGCCAGGGCCTTGCCCACGGTGTGGCCGTAGCCGGGCAGCACGTTGAACACGCCAGCCGGGATCCCGGCTTCCACGGCCAGGGCGGCGATGCGGATGGCGGTCAGCGGGGATTTTTCCGAAGGCTTGAGGATCACCGAGTTGCCGGTGGACAGCGCCGGGCCCAGTTTCCAGCAGGCCATCATCAGCGGGAAGTTCCACGGCACGATGGCCGCGACCACGCCCACTGGCTCACGGGTCACCAGGCCCAGCTGATCATGGGGGGTGGCGGCCACTTCGTCGTAGATCTTGTCGATGGCCTCGCCGCTCCAGCTCAGGGCTTGCGCCGCGCCGGGAACGTCGATTTGCAGGGAGTCGCTGATGGGCTTGCCCATGTCCAGGGTTTCCAGGAGCGCCAGCTCCTCGGCGTGCTGCTTGAGCAGGCCGGCAAAACGGATCATCACGGACTTGCGCTTGGCCGGCGCCAGGCGCGACCAGACGCCGGAATTGAAGGTGGCGCGGGCATTGTCCACGGCGCGCTGGGCATCGACGGCATCACAGCTGGCAATGCTCGCCAGTACACGGCCGTCGACCGGGCTGATGCACTCGAAAGTGTCGTTGGAAACGGCTGCGGTGTATTCACCGTTGATGTAGGCGCGGCCTTCGATTTTCAGGTCGCGGGCACGTTGTTCCCAGTCGGCACGAGTCAGGGTGGTCATACGAGTGTCCTCCTCTTATTTGAATACAAGCGCCACGCGAACTACGCCGGCACTCATGAAGAATTCTGCCCGGCCAGCCTGTTTTCGGCCAAAGGCACCCGCCACCCTAAACCAGCGACACCTGTACTTTCAATATATTTGACAAAGCCCGGGCAAACGCCATTGCTATGTGCATTTTAATAAACATAGACTTTGGCCTTCATAGCCACTCGCGCCGCAATCACGGGGGATTACAAGAATGAGCATCCACAACGTCGTCGACTTCAGCCAGGCCAACACCGAGGGCGAACGCTACCGCCCTGCTCCAGAGAAAGTCCTCAAGGGCGATCCCGAACAAGCGGTGTTCAACCATTACGGCAGCCCCTGCGGGCAGCTCAACGCCGGGATCTGGGAAGGCGCCGTGGGCCAATGGACGGTGAACTTCACCGAACACGAATACTGCGAGATTCTTCAGGGCGTGTCGGTGCTGCGGGACAACGATGGCAACGCCAAGACCCTGCGTGCCGGCGACCGCTTCGTGATTCCGGCCGGCTTCAAGGGCACCTGGGAAGTGCTGGAGCCCTGCCGCAAGGTCTACGTGGCCTTCGAACAGAAAGCCTGAATGCCAGGCACAAAAAAACCCGCTTGAAGGCGGGTTTTTTTGTCAGAAGAAAAATCAATTACTTGATTTTGCCTTCCTTGTAGATCACGTGCTTACGAACAACCGGATCATATTTCTTGATCTCGATTTTGTCCGGAGTAGTACGCTTGTTCTTGTCGGTAGTGTAGAAGTGACCAGTACCGGCGCTCGAGATCAAACGAATCAATTCACGCATGATTAGCTCCCTTAAACCTTGCCGCCATCGCGACGGATTTCGGCCAGCACGACATCAATGCCGCGCTTGTCGATGATACGCATGCCTTTGGCAGATACGCGCAGACGCACAAAGCGTTTCTCGGACTCAACCCAGAAGCGGTGATGCTGCAGGTTCGGCAGGAAACGACGACGGGTTTTGTTGTTTGCGTGGGAAATGTTATTCCCAGTCACCGGACCCTTACCGGTAACTTGACAGACTCTAGACATGCCTCAGCCCTCTAAAACCACATGCCCAACCCGGCATGGGTTGGCCGCTTAATCTCTCAGTCATTTGGCGCCAGGCGCCGCGTTTCTTTAGGGTCTTACCGGCTACACCTACAAGCGAAGGAACCGGGCCCCTAGAAAAGAGCGCTGCTTTATACCAGAAAGACCCCATAGCAACAACAGCCGCTGTGCGCAGGATGATGAAAAGTCCTGATTTTCTTGCGCCGGACGCCTGCGGCAAAGGCTACCGCAGAAATCTACCGCTCGTCGCAGAATATATTTGCGACATTCTCCAACAGAGAATTCGCCACGCCAGCGACGCCAGATCGACCCGGGAATACCTTCGGGGCGCAGGCGCAACCCCAGGTTTTGGCCCCGGATACAAAAGGGGATAGTCATTTCATAAAGAGGCCACTAGGGTAGGGCATTTCCAGACTGCACTCGCAGATGGGCCTTCGATCTGCACAAGGAACCCGACCATGCGTCTCGCCGCCCTCCCGCTCCTGCTCGCCCCACTTCTGAGCCCATTGGCCCAGGCCGCCGCACTGAGCGTCTGTACCGAAGCCAGCCCGGAAGGCTTCGACGTGGTGCAGTACAACTCGCTGACCACCACCAATGCGTCCGCCGACGTGCTGATGAATCGCCTGGTGGAGTTCGATGCCGCCAGCGGCAAGGTGGTCCCCAGCCTGGCCGACAGCTGGGAGGTGTCCGCCGACGGCCTGAGCTATGTCTTCAAGCTGCACCCCAAGGTCAAGTTCCACCGCACCGACTACTTCACCCCCAGCCGCGAGCTGAGCGCCGAAGACGTGAAGTTCAGCTTCGAGCGCATGCTCGATCCGGCCCACCCGTGGCACAAGGTCACCCAGAGCGGTTTCCCGCACGCACAGTCCCTGCAACTGCCCAGCCTGATCAAGAGAATCGACGCCCTGGATCCGCTGACCGTGCGCTTCACCCTGGATCACGCCGACTCGACCTTCCTCGCCACCCTGAGCATGGGCTTTGCCTCGATCTACTCTGCGGAATACGCCGACCAACTGCTCAAGGCCGGCACCCCGGAGAAGCTCAACAGCCAGCCGATCGGCAGCGGCCCCTTCATTTTCGGGCGCTTCCAGAAGGACGCGTCAATCCGCTACAAGGCCAACCGCGACTACTTTGCCGGCAAACCGGCAGTGGACTCGCTGATCTTCGCCATCACCCCGGACGCCAACGTGCGCCTGCAGAAACTGCGGCGCAACGAGTGCCAGATCGCCCTGTCACCCAAGCCCCTGGACGTCCAGGCGGCCAGTGAAGACCCCACGCTGAAGGTCGAGAAAACCGCGGCATTCATGACCGCCTTCGTCGCGATCAACAGCCAGCATCCGCCCCTGGACAAGCCAGAAGTGCGCCAGGCCATCAACCTGGCCTTCGACAAGCCCCATTACCTCAAGGCCGTGTTCGAAGACACCGCCGAGGCCGCCAACGGCCCGTATCCACCCAACACCTGGAGCTACGCCAAGGAACTGCCCGGCTACCCCCACGACCCGGAAAAAGCACGCCAACTGCTGGCCAAGGTCGGCCTGAAAAACGGTTTCGAGACCACCATCTGGACCCGCCCCTCCGGCAGTCTGCTCAACCCCAACCCCAGCCTGGGCGCCCAACTGCTGCAAGCCGACCTGGCCCAAGTGGGGATCCAGGCAGAGATCCGCGTGATCGAATGGGGCGAGCTGATCCGCCGAGCCAAGGCTGGCGAGCACGACCTGCTGTTCATGGGCTGGTCCGGCGACAATGGCGACCCGGATAACTTCCTCACACCGCAGTTCACCTGCGCAGCCGTCAAGTCCGGCACCAACTTCGCCCGCTATTGCGACCAGAACCTGGACAAGCTGATCACCGCCGGCAAGACCACCAGCGAACAGGGTGTGCGCAGCAAGCTGTACCAGCAGGCCCAGACCCAGATCCAGCAGCAGGCGCTGTGGCTGCCCCTGGCCCATCCGACCGCTTTCGCCCTGACCCGCCAGCAGGTCGAGGGCTATCAGGTGAGCCCCTTCGGCCGCCAGGACTACTCGAAGGTCAGCGTCAAATGAACCCCGGGGGGCGCCTCGGGGCCAACACCGGCCTTGAGGCGCACCGGGCTCATATCCAGCCGTACTCGGCCATGGACAACGGATCACCCTCGCCAACGATGAAGTGGTCCAGCACCCGGACATCGATCAACTCCAGCGCCTCCTGCAAGCGCCGGGTAACGATCCGATCGGCCGGGCTGGGCTCACAGATGCCCGACGGATGGTTATGGCAGAGAATCACCGCCGCCGCGTTATGCGCCAGGGTGCGCTTGAGCACCTGTCGCGGGTAAACCGTGGTGCTGTCGATCGACCCTTGAAACAACACCTCAAAGGCCAGGACCCGATGCTTGGTGTCGAGAAACAGACAGCCAAACACCTCGTGGGGCTGGTGTCGCAGCATCGACTTCAGGTAATCGCGCACCACCAGCGGGCTCTCCAGTGCTGACTGCCGGTGGAGCCTTTCCGCCAGATGCCGGCGCGCCATCTCCAGCACGGCCTGCAGCAGAGCGTACTTGGCCGGGCCTAGCCCCAGTTGCCGGGTGAAGGTCACTTGATCCGCCTCCAGCAGCCGACGCAGGCTGCCGAAACGCTGCAACAAGTGCCGCGCCAGGTCCACCGCGCTTTTTCCGGCCACCCCGCTTCGCAGGAAAATAGCCAGCAGCTCGGCATCGGAAAGACTGATGGCGCCCTGCTCCAGAAGCCGCTCCCGCGGGCGCTCCGCCGCGGGCCAATCACGAATGCTCATCACACCTCCCTGTGCATGGCGCCGCTGTTCCACAGCGGGCGCTGTGCTATCTTAGCCACCCTCTTTTTGCGTGGTATTTCACCTGGGGAGGGGGCATGCCACGCAGCAATCACTGAACGGAAAGACAGGCCTATGCAGCGGCTGTATCGGAAACGCATCGTGCTCGGCGTCGGCGGCGGCATTGCCGCCTATAAGAGCGCGGAGCTGGTTCGCCGACTCCTCGACCAGGGCGCCGAAGTGCGCGTGGTCATGACCCGGGGCGGCAGTGAATTCATCACCCCGCTGACCATGCAGGCCCTCTCCGGGCACCCTGTTCACCTCGACCTGCTGGATCCGGCCGCTGAAGCCGCCATGGGCCATATCGAACTGGCCAAATGGGCCGACCTGGTCCTGATCGCTCCCGCTACCGCCGACCTGATCGCCCGTCTGGCCCAGGGCATCGCCGACGACCTGCTGACGACCCTGGTCCTGGCGACCGACGCCACAGTCGCCATCGCTCCAGCCATGAACCAGGCCATGTGGCGCGATCCTGCCACCCAAGCCAACACCCAACTGCTGCAAAGTCGCGGCCTGCGGGTCTTCGGCCCGGCCTCCGGAAGCCAGGCCTGTGGCGACGTCGGCCTGGG
Source organism: Pseudomonas sp. Os17 (assembly GCF_001547895.1). NCBI lineage: Bacteria > Pseudomonadati > Pseudomonadota > Gammaproteobacteria > Pseudomonadales > Pseudomonadaceae > Pseudomonas > Pseudomonas sp. Os17. Next base: position 6,681,649 of record NZ_AP014627.1, read on the forward strand.
CCGCATGCTGGAAGCCAACGATCTGGCGCTGTGCGCCGCCGACTGCTTCCAGCACCAGGCACTGACCGGCAAACACCTGCTGATCACCGCCGGACCGACTCAGGAAAACATCGATCCGGTGCGCTACATCACCAACCATAGCTCAGGAAAAATGGGCTTCGCCCTGGCCGAGGCCGCTGTCGAGGCCGGTGCCCGGGTCACTCTGATCACCGGACCGGTGCACCTGCCAACCCCCGACAGAGTCACGCGGATCGACGTGGTCAGCGCTCGCGACATGCTCGCGGCCTGTGAAGCGGCCATCCCATGCGACGTTTTCATCGCCTCGGCGGCGGTCGCGGACTACCGCCCGGAAGTCGTCGCCCCACAGAAATTAAAGAAAGACCCTACGAAAGGTGACGGCCTGCTACTACAGATGGTGCGCAACCCAGACATCCTGGCCACCATCGCCAGCCGGCCGGATCGCCCTTTCAGTGTCGGTTTCGCCGCCGAAACCGAGAATCTGCTCGACTACGCTGCACGCAAATTGAAGGACAAGAACCTCGACCTGATCGTCGCCAACGACGTGGCCAACCCGAGCATTGGCTTCAACAGCGAGGAAAACGCCTGCAGCGTGATTGACCGGGAGTTGCACGCAACTCTCTTCGCCCAGACCAGCAAGGGCAAGATCGCCCGCCAACTGATCTCTTTCATCGCCGAACGGCTGAACCAGGTTTAACTCGCATGCACGCTTTACAAGCCAAGATCCTCGACCCACGCATCGGCAACGAATTCCCCCTGCCGCAGTACGCCACGCCGGGCTCCGCCGGGCTCGACCTGCGGGCCATGCTCCAGCAGGACACCGTCCTGGAACCGGGCCAGACCCTGCTGATTCCAACCGGCCTGTCGGTCTATATCGGCGATCCGGGCCTGGCGGCACTGATCCTGCCGCGTTCGGGCCTCGGCCATAAGCACGGGATTGTGCTGGGCAATCTGGTGGGCCTGATCGACTCGGACTACCAGGGCGAACTGATGGTGTCCTGCTGGAACCGTGGCCAGACCGCCTTCAATATCGCCGTCGGCGAACGCATTGCCCAACTGGTGCTGGTGCCGGTGGTCCAGGCGCATTTCGAGGTGGTCGAAGCCTTTGACGAAAGCCAGCGCGGCGCCGGCGGTTTCGGTCACTCCGGCAGCCACTGACGACTCCGCCTCGGGTCGGGCCCCTCGCCCGGCCCGACAACCACTGCCGGGGCATTTAAGGGCCAATGACCGCTGCTGTCTGCATCACGCTTCGGGCCCGCCAGGCCGGGCCTTTGAGCCGCCAAGGCCCGGCCGGCCCGGGGCAGATAGCACTTTCACACTACGAACTCTATGCTGAAACCGCCGTCATACCCTTGAGTTTGAGCCTGCCGGCCCGCCCTTTACCGGCCGTACTGCACCCCCTTCAGATGGAGCACCCTCAGTGATGAGCAACGCAGCTAACGTCGCCCCGACATTTCCTGACAGCATCTTCCGTGCCTACGACATCCGCGGCGTTGTACCGCAATCCCTGACCGCCGAAACCGCGTACTGGATCGGCCGCGCCGTCGGCTCCCAGAGCCTGGCTCAGGACGAACCCAACGTCTGTGTAGGCCGGGATGGCCGCCTGTCCGGCCCGGAGCTGGTGGAGCAACTGATTCAGGGCCTGCACGACAGCGGCTGCCACGTTTCCGATGTTGGCCTGGTGCCGACTCCAGCCCTGTACTACGCCGCCAATGTCCTGGCCGGCAAGTCCGGGGTGATGCTCACCGGCAGCCACAACCCGTCGAACTACAACGGCTTCAAGATCGTCATCGCCGGCGACACCCTGGCCAACGAACAGATCCAGGCCCTGCACGAGCGCCTCAAGAGCAACAACCTGAGCAGCGCCCAGGGCAGCATCACCCGGGTCGACATCCTGCCGCGCTACGCCGAGGAGATCACCCGTGACATCAAGCTGGCCCGACGCCTGAAGGTCGTGGTGGACTGCGGCAACGGCGCCGCCGGGGTCATCGCTCCGCAGCTGATCGAAGCCCTGAACTGCGAAGTCATCCCGCTGTTTTGCGAGGTGGACGGCAACTTCCCCAATCACCACCCGGATCCGGGCAAGCCTGAAAACCTCGAAGACCTGATCGCCAAGGTCAAGGAAACCGGGGCCGACCTGGGCCTGGCCTTCGACGGCGACGGCGATCGCGTCGGCGTGGTCACCAACACCGGCAGCATCGTCTACCCCGATCGCCTGCTGATGCTGTTCGCCAAGGACGTGGTGGCGCGCAACCCGGATGCGGAGATCATCTTCGACGTCAAATGCACTCGGCGCCTGATTCCGCTGATCAAGGAATACGGCGGTCGCCCGCTAATGTGGAAGACCGGTCACTCGTTGATCAAAAAGAAAATGAAACAGACCGGCGCACTGCTGGCTGGCGAAATGAGCGGCCATGTGTTCTTCAAGGAGCGCTGGTTCGGTTTCGACGACGGCATTTATAGCGCCGCCCGGTTGCTGGAGATCCTCAGCAAGGAAAAATCCACCGCAGAAGAGTTGTTCGCGACCTTCCCGAACGATATTTCTACGCCGGAAATCAATATCCATGTGACCGAAGAGAGCAAATTCAGCATCATTGATGCCCTGCACGACGCGCAGTGGGGCGCAGGCGCCGACCTGACCACCATTGACGGCGTGCGAGTCGACTATGCCAAGGGCTGGGGCCTGGTTCGCGCCTCCAACACCACCCCTGTGCTGGTGCTGCGCTTCGAGGCTGATGACGAAGCCGAGCTGCAGCGGATTAAGGACGTGTTCCACGTCCAGCTGAAACGTGTTGCACCTGATCTCCAACTACCGTTTTGACTGTTTGAAGCACCGGAGCCCTGAATGACCATCGAACGCGATGCCGCCGCCAATACCGCCAAGGTCCTATCCGAAGCGCTGCCCTACATCCGCCGCTATGTCGGCAAGACCCTGGTGATCAAGTACGGCGGCAACGCTATGGAGAGCGAGGAGCTGAAAACCGGCTTCGCCCGCGACATCGTGTTGATGAAGGCTGTCGGGATCAATCCGGTGGTGGTGCACGGCGGTGGCCCGCAGATCGGCGACCTGCTCAAGCGGCTGTCGATTGAAAGCCACTTCGTCGACGGCATGCGCGTGACTGACGCGCAGACCATGGACGTGGTGGAGATGGTCCTGGGCGGCCAGGTCAACAAGGACATCGTCAACCTGATCAACCGTCATGGCGGCAGCGCCATCGGCCTGACCGGTAAAGATGCCGAGCTGATTCGTGCGAAAAAGCTCACCGTGACCCGCCAGACCCCAGAGATGACCACTCCGGAAATCATCGATATCGGCCATGTGGGCGAAGTGGTCGGGATCAACACCGACCTGCTGAACCTGCTGGTCAAGGGTGACTTCATCCCGGTGATCGCGCCGATTGGCGTTGGCGCCAATGGCGAGTCCTACAACATCAACGCCGACCTGGTGGCCGGCAAGGTGGCCGAAGCACTGAAAGCCGAGAAGCTGATGCTGCTGACCAACATCGCCGGCCTGATGGACAAGTCGGGCAAGGTCTTGACTGGCCTGAGTACCCAGCAAGTCGACGAGTTGATCGCCGACGGCACCATCTACGGCGGCATGTTGCCGAAAATCCGCTGCGCCCTGGAAGCGGTGCAGGGCGGCGTCGGCAGCTCGCTGATCATCGACGGCCGCGTGCCTAACGCGATTCTGCTGGAGATCTTCACCGATACCGGCGTCGGCACCCTGATCAGCAATCGCAAGCGCCCCTAAGCGCCAGCAACAAAAAAGCCCCGCCCGGTATCCCGCCCGGGCGCGGGCTTTTTTATCGACGCAATCTTTGCAGGAGCCGGCTCCTACAGGTCAGATGCCGTATTGCGCGCGGTAGGCTTCCACTGCGGGCAGATGTTGCTTGAGCGCCGGATCGTCTGCCAGGAACTGCAGGACCTGGGTCAGGGAAACGATGCTCACCACGGGAATACCGAAGTCACGCTCGACTTCCTGGATCGCCGACAGCTCGCCGTTGCCGCGCTCCTGGCGGTTCAGGGCAATCAACACGCCCGCCGCCTTGGCGCCTTCCTGGGACTCGATGATCTGCATCACCTCGCGAATAGCAGTGCCTGCGGTGATCACGTCATCAATGATCAGCACATCACCGGTCAATGGCGCGCCTACCAGGCTGCCACCTTCGCCATGCGCCTTGGCTTCCTTGCGGTTGAAGCACCAAGGCAGATCGCGCTGATGATGCTCAGCCAGAGCAACGGCCGTAGCCGCCGCCAGAGGAATGCCTTTATAGGCCGGGCCAAACAGCACATCGAAGGGAATGCCGCTTTCGACGATCGCCGCGGCATAGAAACGCCCCAGCTGGGCCAGGGCCGAACCGCTGTTGAACAGGCCGGCATTGAAGAAGTAAGGGCTGGTACGCCCGGACTTCAGGGTGAACTCACCGAAGCGCAAAACCCCGCGATCGATGGCAAAACGAATGAAATCGCGCTGATACGCCTGCATGAAAAAACCCCAGATACCACGGATTTAGCTAATTAGGTAGAGCTCGGGTATCATACACGCACGTGATTTTTGGGGCCATTTATGCGGATCATCAGTGTGAACGTCAATGGTATTCAGGCTGCAGTGGAGCGTGGTTTGCTCAGTTGGCTGCAGGCACAGAATGCCGACGTCATCTGCCTGCAGGACACCCGCGCCTCTGCCTTTGAACTGGACGACCCAGCCTTCCAACTGGATGGCTACTTCCTTTATGCCTGCGATGCTGAAGTCCCTGCCCAAGGCGGCGTGGCTTTGTATTCGCGGTTGCAGCCGAAGGCGGTCATCAGCGGCCTCGGCTTCGAGACAGCCGATCGTTACGGGCGCTACCTGCAAGCCGATTTCGACAAGGTCAGCATCGCGACCTTGCTGCTTCCATCAGGGCAGAACGGCGATGAAGACTTGAACCAGAAGTTCAAGCTAATGGACGACTTCGCCCGTTATCTGGATAAACAGCGGCGCAAACGCCGCGAGTACATCTATTGTGGCTCGCTGTACGTGGCGCAACAAAAGCTGGATATCAAGAACTGGCGTGACAGCCAGCAATCTCCAGGCTTCCTGGCACCCGAGCGTGCCTGGATGGACGAGATCATTGGCAACATGGGCTATGTCGACGCGCTGCGCGAAGTCAGCCGCGAAGGCGACCAGTACAGCTGGTGGCCGGACAACGAACAGGCTGAGATGCTCAACCTGGGCTGGCGCTTTGACTACCAGCTGCTGACTCCTGGCCTGCGCCGCTTTGTCCGTAGCGCTCGCTTGCCGCGTCAGCCGCGCTTCTCGCAGCACGCACCGCTGATCGTGGACTATGACTGGACGCTGACCATCTAAGCGTCTTTTCAGAGCCACAAAAAAGCCGACAGCGATGTCGGCTTTTTTTGTGGCTGCCCACCCTACTTGATCAGGCGCCAGGTAAAAGGATACCGATACGGCACACCCTCACCCGCCTTGACCCCACCGATGATGGTCAGCACCAGGGCGCCAATCGCCAGCAGGCCGAACATAAAGAAACCGATGACCACGATCATCAGCAGGAAGCAGACCGCTGACGCAATGGCGACCGTCAGCTGGAAGTTCAGCGCCTCCTTGCCCTGGGCATCGATAAAGGGATCCGTCTCGCGCTTCATCTGCCAAAGAATCAGCGGCCCGATCAGCGTACCGAAGGGAACCCAGATCCCCAGCAAGGCGGACAGGTGACAGAACATCGCCCATTGCCGGACTTCATGGCTCGGCGCAGGTTGTGGCAGTTGCTCATCACTCATGGTGCTCTCCTTGCTGAAGACCGGCGCCCATCAATCGGCGAGTGCCGCCTGCTGCAGTTGGAAAATCTCGTTCATGCCTTGCTGGGCCAGGGCCAGCATCGTATTCAGTTCGGCCGGCTGGAACGGCGCGCCCTCGGCAGTACCCTGCACTTCGATGAAACCGCCAGTGCTGGTCATGACGACATTGAGGTCGGTTTCAGCGGCCGAGTCTTCCAGATAATCCAGGTCCAGGACCGGCTCACCCTGGTACATGCCCACCGATACTGCAGCAATCATCTGCTTCAATGGGTCGCCGCCTTTCAGGCCGCCGCGCTTCTTGATCACTTTCAAGGCGTCGACCAGCGCCACCATCGCGCCAGTGATCGACGCGGTACGGGTGCCGCCATCAGCCTGGATCACATCGCAATCGACATACAGGGTGATGTCGCCCAGCTTGGACATGTCCAGCGCGGCGCGCAGGGAGCGACCGATCAGGCGCTGGATCTCCAGGGTGCGGCCGCCTTGCTTGCCACGGCTGGCTTCACGCTGGTTACGCTCGCCGGTGGACCGCGGCAGCATGCCGTATTCGGCCGTCAACCAGCCTTGACCCTGGCCCTTGAGGAAGCGCGGTACGCCATTCTCGACGCTGACCGTGCAGATCACTTTGGTATCACCGAACTCGACCAGTACAGATCCCTCGGCGTGTTTGGTGTAGTTGCGGGTAATGCGGATCGAGCGGAGCTGATCGGCAGCGCGACCACTTGGACGTTTCATAGGGAAATACCTGTACGAGGACGGAAAACTGCCGGGCATTATAAAGCCCGCAACCGCGCCAGGGCACGCCTAAAAAGGCCAAAGGCGCATTTGTGCCTCAGATTGATCCTGTTGCGACGACCTGCGCCCCATTGTCTGCAGCAGGGTTTGGGGACGCCTGTCGCACTGCGCTACAATCCTGCGCCTTCGCCGCCTACCGGCTTTAATTCATCTATCAGGCCTGCTCAGCCCGCTTGCGGTTGGCGTCGGCACTGAATCGGAGGTACCTCCATGGTGCATAGCATGACCGCCTTCGCACGGGTCGAACAGGCCGGAACCCGGGGCACGCTGAGCTGGGAGTTGCGCTCGGTCAACAGCCGTTACCTGGAGCCGCACCTGCGGTTGCCGGAAGCCTTCCGCGACCTCGAAGGCGCAGTCCGCGAAGCACTGCGCCAGGGTTTGTCCCGGGGCAAAGTCGAATGCACCCTGCGCTTCACCGAGGAAACCACCGGCAAGCCATTGCAGGTCGACCGTGAGCGCGCGGCACAGCTGGTCGCGGCGGCCGAGACGGTTGCCAGCCTGATCAAGCAGCCGGCAGCCCTGAACCCACTGGAAGTCCTGGCCTGGCCCGGCGTACTGGTGGCCGACGCCAGTGACCCGCAAGCCTTGAACAGCGATGCCTTGGCCCTGTTCAACCAGGGCCTGAAGGAATTGAAGAGCGGTCGCGAACGCGAGGGCGCCGAACTGGCCCGACTGATCAACGAGCGCCTGTCCTCCATGGAGGAAGACGTGGCGACACTGCGCGAGCTGGTTCCGCAGATGCTCGCGACCCAGCGCCAGAAAGTCCTCGACCGTTTCGCCGACATGCAGGTTGAGCTGGACCCGACCCGTCTCGAGCAGGAGATGGTCCTGCTGGCACAGAAAAGCGACGTCGCCGAAGAACTGGATCGCTTGAGCACCCACATCATCGAAGTACGTCGCGTGCTCAAGTCCGGCGGCGCTGCCGGTCGGCGCCTGGACTTCCTGATGCAAGAGCTCAACCGCGAAGCCAATACCCTGGGCTCCAAGGCCTTCGACCCACGCAGCACTCAGGCTGCGGTCAACCTCAAGGTGTTGATCGAGCAGATGCGCGAACAAGTGCAGAACATTGAGTAAGGCAACTGACATGACCCACAGCACCGGCACCCTGTACATCATTTCCGCCCCATCGGGCGCAGGCAAAAGCAGCCTGGTCAAGGCTTTGACCGACGCCAACCCGGAGATCCGCGTCTCGATCTCCCACACCACCCGCGCCATGCGCCCGGGCGAAGTGAATGGCGTGAACTATCACTTCGTCGAACGCAGCGAGTTCGTGAAGATGATCGAGCATGGCGACTTTCTGGAGCGCGCCGAAGTCTTCGGCAACCTCTATGGCACCTCGCAAAGCCACCTGCAGCAGACCCTGGACGAAGGTCACGACCTGATCCTGGAAATCGACTGGCAAGGCGCCGAGCAGGTGCGCAAGCTGATGCCACAGGCGCGTTCGATCTTCATCCTGCCACCATCCTTGCAGGCCTTGCACCAGCGCCTGACCAACCGCGGGCAAGACAGCGACGAGATCATCGAAGGGCGGATGCGCGAAGCCGTCAGCGAAATGAGCCACTACGTCGACTACGACTACCTGATCATCAACGACGATTTCGCCCACGCGCTGGACGACCTGAAGGCCATTTTCCGCTCCAATCAACTGCAGCAGAAACGTCAGCAGCAGCGTTTCGGCAAGTTGCTGGCTGAACTGCTGGGCTAAAACAGCACTTCCCAAAACCGCTGCAAGCGCTTTACATTGGCACTTGCAGCGCGTTGAAGAGCCTGGTCAAAAAATCAGCGCTTCCCTAAACGCTGGTGATTTTTTAAACTGTTGAGTCCGCTCGCCCATCCGGGCAGCGCGCATATTGCATTTGCTACGAGGAAGACCATGGCCCGCGTAACCGTTGAAGACTGTCTAGAACACGTGGATAACCGCTTTGAGCTGGTCATGCTCTCTACCAAGCGTGCCCGTCAACTGGCAACCGGCGGCAAAGAGCCGAAAGTAGCATGGGAAAACGACAAGCCTACCGTTGTCGCCCTGCGCGAAATCGCTGAAGGCCTGATCGACTATGCAGCCATCGCCGAAGCCGAAATCGTTGAAGACGAGCCGCTTTTTGCTGCTTTCGAGGACGAGTCCAACGAGGCCGTCTGAGCCTATGCCTGGTCGACGTAGCACGGCGCGGGATCACAGCTTACGGCAGGAGACATCATGCCGAGCATAGACGCCCTCGCCGATCGCTTATCGACCTATCTCGGCACGGACCAGGTCAATCTGGTCCGCCGAGCGTATTTCTACGCCGAACAAGCCCATGACGGTCAGCGCCGTCGCAGCGGCGAGGCGTACGTCACGCACCCACTCGCGGTAGCGAATATTCTTGCCGACATGCACATGGACCATCAGAGCCTGATGGCCGCGATGCTGCATGACGTGATCGAAGACACCGGCATCGCCAAGGAAGCGCTCAGCGCGCAGTTTGGTGAAACCGTGGCCGAACTCGTGGACGGGGTCAGCAAACTGACCCAGATGAACTTCGAGACCAAGGCCGAAGCCCAAGCGGAAAACTTCCAGAAAATGGCCATGGCCATGGCTCGCGATATTCGCGTGATCCTGGTCAAGCTGGCCGACCGCCTGCACAACATGCGCACCCTGGAAGTGCTCTCCGGCGAGAAACGCCGGCGGATCGCCAAGGAAACCCTGGAGATCTACGCCCCCATCGCCAATCGCCTGGGCATGCACAGCATCCGTATCGAATTCGAAGACCTGGGCTTCAAGGCGATGCACCCGATGCGTTCCGCGCGGATCTACCAGGCGGTCAAGCGCGCTCGGGGCAATCGCAAGGAAATCGTCAACAAGATCGAAGAATCCCTCAGCCACTGCCTGGCCATCGACGGCATCCAGGGCGAGGTCAGCGGTCGCCAGAAGCACCTGTACGGCATCTACAAGAAAATGCGCGGCAAACGCCGGGCCTTCAACGAGATCATGGACGTCTATGCGTTCCGCATCATCGTCGACAAGGTAGACACCTGCTACCGGGTACTTGGCGCTGTGCACAATCTGTACAAGCCGCTGCCGGGACGCTTCAAGGACTACATCGCCATTCCCAAGGCCAACGGCTATCAGTCGCTGCATACCACGCTGTTCGGCATGCACGGAGTACCGATCGAGATCCAGATCCGTACCCGGGAAATGGAAGAAATGGCCAATAACGGCATCGCCGCCCACTGGCTGTACAAATCCAGTGGCGACGAACAGCCCAAAGGCACCCACGCCCGCGCCCGCCAATGGGTCAAGGGCGTCCTGGAAATGCAACAGCGCGCCGGCAACTCCCTGGAATTCATCGAGAGCGTGAAGATCGACCTGTTCCCGGACGAGGTCTACGTGTTCACGCCCAAAGGCCGGATCATGGAGCTGCCCAAAGGCTCCACCGCCGTGGACTTCGCCTACGCGGTGCACACCGACGTGGGCAACAGCTGCATCGCCTGCCGGATCAACCGCCGCCTGGCACCGCTGTCGGAACCCCTGCAAAGCGGCTCCACCGTGGAAATCGTCAGCGCCCCGGGGGCACGCCCCAATCCGGCCTGGCTGAATTTCGTGGTCACCGGCAAGGCCCGCACCCACATTCGTCACGCCCTCAAGCTGCAGCGCCGCTCCGAATCCATCAGCCTCGGCGAACGCCTGCTGAACAAGGTGCTCAACGGTTTCGACAGCTCGCTGGAAAAAATCCCGACCGAACGTATCCAGGCCATCCTCCAGGAATACCGCCTGGAACTGATCGAAGACCTGCTGGAAGACATCGGCCTGGGCAATCGCATGGCCTACGTCGTGGCCCGACGCCTGCTGGGTGAAGGCGAACAGCTGCCAAGCCCGGAAGGCCCGCTGGCGATCCGCGGCACCGAAGGCCTGGTGCTGAGCTACGCCAAATGCTGCACGCCGATCCCTGGCGACCCGATCGTCGGCCACCTGTCCGCTGGCAAAGGGATGGTGGTGCACCTGGACAACTGCCGCAATATCAGCGAAATCCGCCACAACCCGGAAAAATGCATCCAGCTGTCCTGGGCCAAGGATGTCACTGGCGAGTTCAACGTCGAACTGCGCGTCGAGCTGGAACACCAGCGCGGCCTGATCGCGCTGCTGGCCAGCAGCGTCAACGCCGCCGACGGCAACATCGAGAAAATCAGCATGGACGAACGCGATGGTCGCATCAGCGTGGTCCAACTGGTGGTCAGCGTGCACGACCGCGTGCACCTGGCCCGCGTGATCAAGAAACTGCGCGCCCTGACCGGGGTCATCCGCATCACCCGCATGCGCGCGTAGCCCGTCCATTACAAGGAGTCATTCATGACCAAGACCGTTATCACCAGCGAAAAGGCCCCGGCCGCCATCGGCACCTACTCCCAGGCCATCAAGGCGGGCAACACCGTCTACATGTCGGGCCAGATTCCCCTCGATCCAAAAACCATGGAACTGGTGGAAGGCTTCGAAGCCCAGACCGTCCAGGTCTTCGAGAACCTCAAGTCGGTAGCCGAGGCCGCTGGCGGTTCGTTCAAGGACATCGTCAAGCTGAACATCTTCCTCACCGACCTGAGCCACTTCGCCAAGGTCAACGAGATCATGGGCAAGTACTTCCAGCAGCCTTACCCAGCCCGCGCCGCCATTGGCGTGGCAGCCCTGCCCAAGGGCGCACAGGTTGAAATGGATGCCATTCTGGTCATCGAGTAACACCCGCGGCGCAGCTCTTCAGGCTGCGCCGTTTTCGTTCTGAAAGGATTTCGTCATGCGCCAAGCGCTAGCTGTTTCGCTGCTCGCCGTATTGCTCGGCGGTTGTGCCAGCGACCCCGCCAAAAACGATGTCGGCGGCATCTGGATCAATCAGGTAGCGATCGACGCAGCCTCCAAGGGCGGCCCTTTGCGTGAAGCCCTCCAGGCTTACGGCCCGAACCTGGAATGGGAACTCAACACCAAGGCAGGCCAGGCCCGCTACACCAATGGTTTCGAGACCATCGAAGGCAAGATCGTCAACGACGGTTCAAATACTGCAAAGGTCGAGTTCTATGGCAGCGCCGCCACGGAGCTGAAACGCAACGGCAAGCAATTGCTGCAAGTGGCCAACGACAACGAACCCGAACAGGTATTCGTCCCGCCCAAGGACCCGGCACCTGAAGGCGCGCCACTGGGCGCCAACTTCGAGCGCGCGCTGTACTCGGCCTACCTGGGCGGCACATGGAAAATCGTCAGCGGTCCGGGACTGGGCAACGAAGTCCAGTTCCAGGCCAACGGCGCCGTGCAAGGCCTGCCGGGAGCCGATCGCTACGCCCTGTGCCTGGCGGGCGACTGCGCTTCCATGAGCGGCGGCAACGACAGCATCTGGTTGCAGCTCAATGGCCAGGGCAATTCCTGGATCTTCGTGCGCAAGGACCAGCAGCTGGAGATCTTCCAGGCGGTGAACAGCGCACTGGCGGATGAAGTGCCGTCGCTGATGCCAGGCAACCAGCAATGGCTGCTGCAAAAGCAATGACCCGGAGGTAGCCGCTGCCAACCGCAGCGGCTACGGTCCGATTCAGCCTTGCCCCTGAAGAATCGCCGCATAGCCCTGTCGATAACTCAGATAACGCGGCACCCAGCCCAACGCCCGGGCCCGGGCATTGCTGCAGCGCTTGCTACCGGTGCGGCGCACGCTGGCATCATCCGCCCACTCGGTCACACCCAGGTATTCACGCAGCCAGCCGACCACTTCCGCCAGCGGCGCGGGCGCGTCATCGACCCCGATATAGCAATCATCCAGCGCGGTGCCGCGACGGTCCGCCTCAAGCAGGAACGCCAGCAGGCCCGCCGCATCGTCGGCATGAATGCGATTGCCATACAACGGCGGATCAATCGCCACCCGATACCCGCGCCGCACCTGGGTCAGCAGCCATTCACGGCCCGGCCCGTAGATGCCGGTCAGGCGCACCCGCGTTGCAGGCAGCCCACTGTTCAAGGCCACCTGCTCGGCTTCCAGCATCAAACGGCCCGAGTAGCCGCTCGCCAGGGCCGGCGAATTCTCATCGACCCATTCACCGCCCTTCTGCTCGTAGACACTGCTGCTGGAGACGAACAACAGGCGCTTGGGCTGCTGGCCATGCTGCTTGAGCCAGCTCAGCACATGCTGCAGGCCCTCGACATAGGCCGCGCGATACCCAGCTTCGTCATGCTCGGTGGCCGCCGCGCAGTACACCAGATAATCCAGGGGCGCCTGTGGCCAGTCCATCGGGCATTGCTCGCTGAACAGGTCACCGGCGACGCCAATCACTCCCTGAGGCAGGCGCGATACCGTGCGGCGCAAGCCATAAACCCGCCATTGCTCAGCCAGCAGTTGAGTCGCCAGGCGACTCCCGACATCACCGCAACCGGCGATCAAAACAGAGGGGGAGGACATCAGAAAACTCCTTTCAGAAAGGCCAAGACTAGCCTCGGCTTTGGATGAACGGCTAGAAATCGAGGAAAAATAGTTACTGTATTACTTTTGTTAACAAGAATTAATTGCAATAATAACCGCCCAATTGTTCTCGGCCCAGCGAGGCCTAGAAGGACATTCAACCCTTTCCTCCTCTCAGGTCCGGCCAGCATGACAAGCAATCCACTCTCCGCCTCGCCAACCAAACGCCCAAGCCCACTGCGCGCCGCAAGCGCGGTTGCTGCGCTGCTGTGCAGCCTGCTGCTGGCTCCGACCGCAGCCTTCGCCGACCAGCACGCCCCGGCCACCGCGCCGGCCGCCAGCGCTCCAGCCGCCGAACACCCTCAGACTGACCCGGCAGCCCCCCTGGCCACTGCGCCAGCCACCGATCCGGCCCAGGCCGAAGGCCTTCCGGTAGCGGGCCAGGACACCCCCGAAGTCCTCGAAGCCGACAACAGCCTGGGCATGGCCCATGACCTGTCGCCCTGGGGCATGTACCAGAACGCCGACATCATCGTGAAACTGGTGATGATTGGCCTGGCCATCGCCTCGATCATCACCTGGACCATCTGGATCGCCAAAGGCTTCGAACTGCTGGGTGCCAAGCGTCGCCTGCGCGGTGAAATCGCTGCCCTGAAAAAGGCCACCACTCTCAAAGAGGCCAGCGCCACGGCCGCCAAGGAGGGCACCCTCGCCCACCTGCTGGTCCACGACGCCCTGGAAGAAATGCGCCTGTCGGCAAACAGCCGTGAGAAAGAAGGCATCAAGGAGCGGGTCAGCTTCCGCCTTGAGCGCCTGGTGGCTGCCTGCGGTCGCAACATGAGCAGCGGCACCGGCGTGCTCGCCACCATCGGTTCCACCGCGCCATTCGTCGGTCTGTTCGGCACCGTGTGGGGCATCATGAACAGCTTCATCGGCATCGCCAAGACCCAAACCACCAACCTCGCCGTGGTTGCCCCGGGCATCGCCGAAGCCCTGCTGGCCACCGCCCTGGGGCTGGTTGCAGCGATCCCGGCGGTCGTGATCTACAACGTCTTCGCTCGCTCCATCACCGGCTACCGCGCCCAGGTGGCCGATGCCTCGGCAGAAGTCCTGCTGCTGGTCAGCCGCGACCTGGACCACCAGCCAGCCGAGCGCTCCGCACAACCGCACATGGTGAAAGTGGGGTAATCAGCCATGGGCTTGCATTTGAAAGAAGGCGCAGGCGACGACCTGGCCGAAAACCACGAAATCAACGTCACGCCGTTCATCGACGTGATGCTGGTATTGCTGATCATCTTCATGGTGGCCGCCCCGCTGGCCACCGTGGACATCAAGGTCGACCTTCCCGCCTCCAGCGCCAAACCGGCGCCGCGTCCGGAAAAACCGGTATTCCTCAGCGTCAAGGCCGACCAGCGCCTGTTCATCGGCGAAGAGGAAGTCAAGGCCGAGACCCTGGGCGCCATTCTCGACGCCCGCACCCAAGGCAAGAAGGATACGACCATCTTCTTCCAGGCCGACAAGGGCGTGAACTACGGCGATCTGATGAGCGTCATGGACAACCTGCGGGCCGCCGGCTACCTGAAAGTCGGCCTGGTCGGACTTGAGACGGCAGCCAAGAAATGATCACGACGCGCCAAAGACTGACGCGTTACAGCGGTAGCCTGGCGGTGGTGCTGGGTGTCCATGCGCTGGCGATCCTCCTCGCCCTCAACTGGTCCAAACCACAACCAATACCCATTCCGCCCCAGGCCATGGTGGTGGAACTGGCGCCTGCCCCTGTGCCGCCTCCGCCGGCACCACCGAAAGTGGTGACCCCGCCGCAACCGCCTGCGCCGGTGGAAGAACTGCCGCTGCCCAAGCTCGCCGAAGCGCCGAAACCGACTATTTCAGTGCCCAAGCCGGCCAAGCCGAAGCCCAAGCCACAACCGCCAAAACCGGTGGTCAAGCCCGAGCCGCCCAAGGAAAAGCCTTCCGAGGAAAAGCCCAGCGACGCCCCGGTCACACCCGCCCCGTCCCAGCAGCCCGCCCCCGCGACTGCAGGCCCGTCACCGGCCCAGGCGGCCGCCAAGGCCAACTGGCAGGGACTGGTGCAGGCGCATCTGGCCAAGTACAAGCGCTACCCGAGCGAAGCTCAACGTCGAGGCAAGGAAGGCACCAACTCCCTGCGCTTCGTGGTTGATGCCGAAGGCAAGGTGCTGTCCTACGAGCTGATCAGCCGTTCGGGCAATGCGGATCTGGACCGGGCCACCCTGGACATGATCCGTCGCGCACAGACTCTGCCCAAGCCGCCGGCCGACATGCTCACCAATGGCACCGTGGAAGTCACCGCGCCCTTCAACTACGAAATCGACAGAAGCCGCGGCCGCCGCTGATACCCCGCCAGGGCACCTGCAAAGGTGCCCTTGGCGTTTGTGCAGCCCGAAGCAGGCATTGGCGGGTGTCGCATTCCACCCTCCGTCTGATAACGTGCGTCTATCGATTGCAGCCGTTATGCTTGGCCGCATCCTCATGGACGCCCGCTATGACCCTCACAGAATTACGCTACATCGTCACCCTCGCCCAAGAGCAGCACTTCGGCCACGCCGCCGAGCGTTGCCATGTCAGCCAGCCGACCCTCTCGGTGGGCGTGAAAAAGCTTGAAGACGAACTCGGTGTGCTGATTTTCGAGCGCAGCAAGAGCGCGGTGCGCCTGACCCCGGTCGGCGAAACCATCGTCGCCCAGGCACAGAAGGTCCTGGAACAGGCCCAGGGCATCCGTGAACTGGCCCAGGCCGGCAAGAACCAGCTGACCGCACCGCTCAAGGTGGGCGCCATCTATACCGTCGGTCCCTACCTGTTCCCGCACCTGATTCCCCAGCTGCACCGGGTCGCGCCGCAGATGCCGCTGTATATCGAAGAGAACTTCACCCACGTACTGCGGGACAAGCTGCGCAATGGCGAGCTGGACGCGATCATCATCGCCCTGCCGTTCAATGAAGCCGATGTCCTGACCCTGCCGCTGTACGACGAGCCCTTCTACGTGCTGATGCCCAGCGGCCACTCCTGGACCAAGAAGGAAACCATCGACGCCAACCTGCTCAACGACAAGAGCCTGTTGCTGCTGGGCGAGGGCCACTGCTTCCGCGACCAGGTGCTGGAGGCCTGCCCGACCCTGACCAAGGGCAACGACGGCGCCAAGCACACCACCGTGGAATCCAGCTCCCTGGAGACCATCCGCCACATGGTCGCCTCCGGCCTGGGCATCTCGATCCTGCCGCTGTCGGCAGTGGACAGCCATCACTACGCCCCCGGCGTGATCGAAGTGCGCCCACTGACCCCGCCGGTACCGTTTCGCACCGTAGCCATCGCCTGGCGCGCCAGCTTCCCGCGGCCCAAGGCCATCGAGATCCTCGCCGACTCGATCCGCCTGTGCTCGGTGGCCAAGCCGCCCGCCGCGAGCTAAGCAAGCGCAATGACTGAGCTGTCGAAAGTGCCGGTCACGGCACTCAAGGGCGTCGGCGACGCCATGGCCGAGAAGCTGGCCAAGGTCGGCCTGGAAAACCTTCAGGACGTGCTGTTCCACCTGCCCCTGCGTTACCAGGACCGCACCCGCGTGGTGCCGATCGGCGCCCTGCGCCCGGGCCAGGATGCCGTGATCGAAGGCACCGTCAGCGGTGCCGACGTGGTCATGGGCAAGCGCCGCAGCCTGCTGGTGCGCCTGCAGGATGGCACCGGCGGCCTGAGCCTGCGCTTCTACCATTTCAGCAATGCCCAGAAAGACGGCCTGAAGCGCGGCACTCGCGTGCGCTGCTACGGCGAAGCCCGGCCCGGGGCCTCGGGCCTGGAGATCTACCACCCGGAATACCGCGCCATCAGTGGCGACGAACCGCCGCCGGTGGACCAGACCCTGACCCCCATCTACCCGCTGACCGAGGGCCTGACCCAGCAGCGCCTGCGCCTGCTCTGCCAGCAGAGCCTGGCCCTGCTCGGCCCCCGCAGCCTGCCGGACTGGCTGCCGGAGGAACTGGCCCGGGACTATCAGCTGGCGCCCCTGGACGATGCGATCCGCTACCTGCATCACCCGCCGGCAGACGCCGATGTCGATGAGCTGGCCCTCGGGCACCACTGGGCCCAGCACCGCCTGGCGTTCGAGGAACTGCTGACCCACCAGCTGTCCCAGCAACGCCTGCGCGACAGCCTGCGCTCCCAGCGCGCCCCAGTGCTGCCGCTGGCCCGGAACCTGCCGGCCAAGTACCTGAAGAACCTCGGCTTCGCTCCCACGGGCGCGCAACAACGGGTCGGCAACGAAATCGCCTACGACCTGAGCCAGCCGGAACCCATGCTGCGCCTGATCCAGGGCGACGTCGGCGCCGGCAAGACCGTGGTCGCCGCCCTCGCCGCCCTGCAGGCCCTGGAAGCCGGTTACCAGGTGGCGCTGATGGCGCCCACCGAGATCCTCGCCGAGCAGCACTTCATTACCTTCAAGCGCTGGCTCGAACCCCTGGGCCTGGAAGTCGCCTGGCTGGCGGGCAAGCTCAAGGGCAAGAACCGCGCGGCAGCCCTGGAACAGATCGCCGGCGGCGCGCCCATGGTGGTGGGCACCCACGCCCTGTTCCAGGACGAGGTGCAATTCAAGAACCTGGCCCTGGTAATCATCGACGAACAGCACCGCTTCGGCGTCCAGCAGCGCCTGGCCCTGCGCCAGAAAGGCGTCGGCGGCCGCCTGTGCCCGCACCAGCTGATCATGACCGCCACTCCGATTCCGCGAACCCTGGCGATGAGCGCCTACGCCGACCTGGACACCTCGATCCTCGACGAACTGCCCCCGGGCCGCACGCCGGTCAATACCGTGCTGGTCACCGACAGCCGCCGCGTCGAGGTGATCGAACGGGTGCGCGCCGCCTGCGCCGAAGGGCGCCAGGCCTACTGGGTCTGCACCCTGATCGAAGAATCCGAGGAGCTCACCTGCCAGGCCGCCGAAACCACCTTCGAAGACCTCTCCAGCGCCCTGGGCGAACTGCGGGTGGGGCTGATCCACGGCCGCATGAAACCGGCGGAGAAAGCCGCGGTGATGGCCGAGTTCAAGGCCGGCAACCTGCAACTGCTGGTGGCCACCACGGTGATCGAAGTCGGGGTCGACGTGCCCAATGCGAGCCTGATGATCATCGAGAACCCGGAACGCCTGGGCCTGGCACAGCTGCACCAGCTACGCGGCCGGGTCGGGCGCGGCAGCGCCGCCAGCCACTGCGTGCTGCTCTACCATCCACCGCTTTCACAAATCGGTCGCCAGCGCCTGGGCATCATGCGTGAGACCAACGACGGTTTCGTCATCGCCGAAAAGGACCTGGAACTGCGCGGTCCCGGGGAAATGCTCGGCACCCGCCAGACCGGTCTCTTGCAGTTCAAGGTCGCCGACCTGATGCGCGACGCCGACCTGCTGCCTGCGGTACGCGATGCCGCACAGGCTCTGCTGGAGCGCTGGCCGGACCACGTCAGCCCGTTGCTGGAACGCTGGCTGCGCCATGGCCAGCAATACGGCCAAGTGTGAACCACCACTCAGTTAGTGAACCCTCGCCATAACCAAGCTGGTTATACTCGTCAAATTGTAGAAAAACGGATACCAGACCATGACAGAAGTTGCCCTCGACATTGCAACCCCACACGCTCCGTCTGTTATCCGGTTGCTGCTCGGCAAGCTGGCCATCAGCTACAACGAAGTGCTCGACCAGCCGGGCCTGCCGGCTGCGCGCAAGGTCCAGGCGGTGCTGCTGGACGACGCCGTCGGCGCGCTGATGGTGCTGTTCCCGCAGAGCCAGCTACTGGACCTCAACCGCCTCGCCGAACTCACCGGCCGCCGCCTCACCGCCGTGTCCACCGAGCGCCTGGAGCGCATGCTCGGCAAGCACAGCCTGAGCCTGTTGCCCGGCCTGCCGGCGCTGACCAGCTCGCCGTGCCTGTATGAAGAAAGCCTGCTGCGCGAACCCAGCCTGCTGATCAATTCCGGCGAGCCCGGCGTGCTGCTGGAGATCACCAGCGAAGCCTTCAAGAGCATGCTCAACAAAGCCAGTGCCGGGCATTTCGGCGAGCCCCTGAGCAGCATCCGCCCCAACCTCGACCGCCCGGACGACGACCGCGAGGAAATCACCCAGGCCATGCAGGCATTCACTGCGCGGCGCATCCAGCAGCGCCTGGAAGCCACCATCGAGATCCCGCCGCTGGCGGAAACCGCGCAGAAGATCATCAAGCTGCGGGTCGATCCCAATGCCACCATCGACGACATCACCGGCGTGGTGGAAACCGACCCGGCCCTGGCCGCGCAGGTCGTGAGCTGGGCGGCCTCGCCCTACTACGCCTCGCCGGGCAAGATCCGCTCGGTGGAAGACGCCATCGTCCGTGTGCTGGGCTTCGATCTGGTGATCAACCTGGCGCTGGGGCTGGCCCTGGGCAAGACCCTGAGCTTGCCCAAGGACCAGCCGCAACACGCCACGCCCTACTGGCAGCAATCGATCTACACCGCCGCGGTGATCGAGGGCCTGACCCGCGCCATGCCCCGCGCCCAGCGCCCGGAGGCCGGCCTGACCTACCTCGCCGGCCTGCTGCACAACTTCGGCTACCTGCTGCTGGCCCACGTGTTCCCACCGCACTTCTCGCTGATCTGCCGGCACCTGGAGGTCAACCCGCACCTGTGCCACAGCTATGTCGAGCAGCACCTGCTGGGCATCAGTCGCGAACAGATCGGCTCCTGGCTGATGCGCTACTGGGACATGCCGGACGAGCTGTCCACCGCCCTGCGCTTCCAGCACGACCCGAGCTACGACGGCGCCTTCGCCGAATACCCCAACCTGGTGTGCCTGGCGGTGCGCCTGCTGCGCAGCCGGGGCATCGGTTCCGGCCCCCACGAAGAGATCCCCGACGCCCTGTTCGAGCGCCTGGGCCTGAGCCGTGACAAGGCCGAAGACGTGGTGAGCAAAGTGCTGGAAGCGGAAGTACTGCTGCGGGAACTGGCGTCGCAATTCAGCCAGGCCTGAGCCCCTTCGGCGGTCAGTCGGCTCCTGCGCAGCACCGAGGAGCCGGCTGGCCGACCCAGGTCCCCAGTCAAGCCTTGGGCTTGGCCTTCTTCGGTTTCAAATACTTGGTCAGGCCCTGGAACCAGATCACCAGCGCCGGATTGCCCTTGATCTGAATCGACTTGTCCTGAATCCCGGTCATGAACGCCAACTGCTTGTTCTTCGCCTGCATCGTGGCGAAGCCGTAGGCGGCATCCTTGAAGGCAATGGCGAACGCAGGCTCCGGGTAGAACCCCGAGCGGCTGGTAATGCGCTGGTCCTTGACGAAGAAATGCCGAGCAACCTTGCCGTCAAGGGTCTGCAGCTGGAACACCAGCTCCTTGTCGCCCAACTGTTGCTGGAAAGCGGGATTGTTGCGGCTGGCCTTGCCCATCAACAGGCCAAGCATCCAGAGAAGAAAACGAAATTTCATGCACGGCGCCTCAGTGGAATTATTGGGTGGCCGGCGCAGTTTAACCTGTAACGTGAAGAGCGCCAGTCGATCTGGCCAATTACTCGGAGATCGACTGGCGTTCAACGCTTATCGCGACATCTTGTCAGACAATCACTGACTCAGACGTTAGGGCAAGGCACCGGTGCCCAGTCACCCAGGTCCGGGTTCTTGCACATGCTGTTGACCTGGGTCTGGCCGGTGGTAGCGACCTTGTTGCTCTCGGCCTGCTTGGTCTTGGCCTGCTGGATCGACTTCTCGGTGCTCACCGCTTCGGCCGGCACGCTCGGCAGCTTGGGTTGCTTGACCTTCTGCGCCGGCTGCTTCTTCTTGCCACCGCTGGTGGTGGTCACCGGAGTGGTATCGGCGGTGGCCACCTTGACCACGTCGGTACGCTGCACGCCCACCTGCTGCAGATCCTGCTCGTAGGCCTGGTTGTACTTGTTCAGGTCTTCGCTGGCCCGGCCGTTCACCGCAGCGATCAGGTCGTTGGACTCTTTCAGGCCGCTGACGATTTCCGCCAGGCGCTTGCGCCCTTCCACGTCATTGATGCTGTTGGCCTTGCGCGCGCTGATCAGGCTGTCGAAGGCACGCTGGTAGCAGGTTTGCGAGGCACGGGCGTAGGCCGTGCTGCGGTCGATGTCGGCCGCGCTCTTGTTGACGTCGGTGGCGTAGGAAGCGATGCGCTGATTGTCGTCGGCGATCTGTTTCTGACGCTCGGTGTAGTAACCGGCGGCGCCACCGGCCAGGGCACCGCCTGCGGCGCCGATGGCGGCGTTGCGGCCACGGTGGTCGCCGTCACCGGTCAGGGCACCGAGCAGGGCGCCACCGGCGGCGCCCAGGGCAGCGCCGGTCACCACCGACTTGGTCATGTCCGAGTCGGTGGCACGCAGGTGCTGTACCGGTTCGTAGCAGCTCGGGTAGTACTCGACCTTGGTGGTCGAGGCGACCTTGGACACCGGAGAGGTCGCGCAACCGGTCAATACGGTGCTGAACCCGGCGGCAACCAACAGCAGGTGACGCTTGGATGTTGAAGCAAATGGCTTGCGGGAAAAAAGCATGTTGATGATCTCGATTAGTGTTGACCTACTCGGCACGACACCAGGTCGCCCGAGCTCCTCCAGGCTCGACAGACAGCGGCCGGTCATGACTTCTGACCGGTCGATGCGAGCAGTTCCTTCAAAATCGTCGCCGGGTCGGCTCGCCGTTTCTGGCGATAATCCCCGACATGGCGGACGAATAACGTAGCGCGCGTCACCAGGCTCTTGCCGAGCACCGGCTTGCGATTGAGCTCTTCCTTGATCCGTTGAAATTGCGCCTGGATCACCGCGTCGGTGTAACGGGTGCCCGTGGCCAGGTTGTCGATGTAGATCGCCACCGCCCCGTCCAGCGCGCTGCGGCCGTTGTCGATGGCTTCGGCGAACAGCTTGGCGCTGGGTTCGTCCTTGGCATCGATGGCCTGCTGCTGGCTCTTCTTCAGGTTGGTCAGGCGGATGTTGTAGTTGTTGACGGTTTCAGCCACCAGCGCCGCGGACTGGATCAGGTTGCCGGCCGCCTCCTCGCGCTGCTGGGCGATCAGCGAAACGTTGCGCTTGAGCTCTTCGTTGACCAGCCCCAGCTCCGCCTGCAGGCGCGGGTCGACACTGGTGGCAATGATGCTGTCCAGGCGCTTGGTGGGGTCCTGGGCTTCGTCGATGGCATCGGTCAGGGACGCCAGGCGACCCTCCTTCTGCCACTGGGCGAACAGTTCCTTGTAGCGCGAACGCGGGGCCGACAAGGCGCCGATGGCCACCCGGAAGCCCGTGGTTTCGTTGCTCTGCTCAGTGCCGTCGGCACCGAACAGCGGGTACTCGCGGCGCATCCCGGTGAACAGCGTGCCCTCGCCTTCCAGGTAGTTGCCGCCCTTGACCACGAAGCCGCCGTAGGTGCCCTGGCGGCGCCCGGCACGCACCAGCTGGAAGGACTCCTGGACCATCTCGGCGGCGTTGCCGATCACGTCGAACATACCGATGGGGTTGGGCAGCTTGGTGCCGATCGGCATCAGGCGCGCCGCCTGACCGGTGCCGCCGGCCACCTGGTTGAACACCGCCCAGTCCGCCAGCGGGCCGTCTTCCTCGCTGCCCTCCACGCGACGCGGGAACAGCCGGCCCTCCAGCTCCTGGCGACTGACGGCCTGGCCGCCGCGAGCGGCGTACTCCCATTCGACCTCGGTGGGCAGGCGCACGAACCCCAGGCCACCGTCTTCCGAGGAACTGCCACGGCCGCTGACCGGCAGCAGGTCACGGTGATGCTTCATCAGCCAGGCGCTGTACACCGCGGCAAAACGCTCGGCCTCGAAACGCGACAGCTTGACCTTGGGCAGGCGCCCCTGCAGGCCGTCCGGCGCCTCGCAGGCCGGGGCCGGCTCGCCGCTGGCCAGGGACTGGGCCTGAGCCATGACCTGGGCGTACTGGCGGGCGGTGACTTCGTACTTGCCGATGAAATACAGCATCGGCTTGAGGGGCACCCCGCTGCCGGTTTTCGGCAAGGCCGGGCCGATGGTCTTGCCCCAGGCCGCAGGCAGGTCCTTGAGGGTGAACTGACCGTTGATGTAGTCCCGGCGATAGCCGGAAATGAACGACTGCTGATAGCCGCTCTCGCCTTCGCTGAAGGGGTAGCCGAGGTTGACCTCGCGGTCGTCCAGGGTGCCCTGGGCCAGCACGTAGACGTAGCGGAACACCATCTCGCCGTCACAGGGCAACGGCAGGCTGACGTCGTCCGCCAGGGGCTTGGGATTGTCCATCTTGTTGCCGGGCTCTTCGGCCCACACGGCGCCGGCCAGGGTCATGGCCAGCACGGTGCCGATCAACTTATACATCGCGAATTCCTTCACAGGCTTCAATGCGCGACACCCGCCAGCCGCCCAGCGCCGCGGCCAGGGTGCTGACGCCCAGTGTCGCCAACAGGGCCAGCCCGTAATGGGCCGGCAGCAAATGACTGGCGTACTCGCCGGGCACCTGCATGAACAAATGATTCAGCCCGGCCTGGGCCAGGCCATACAGGGCGCCACTCAACAGCGCGGCAAGCCCGGCGCTGTACAGCGCCTGGGCCACCACGAACAGCAGCAGCGCGCCGGTGGAAAACCCCAGCAGGCGCAGCACCGACAACTCCCGACGCTTGCGCTCCACCGCCGCCAGGGCCCCGGCGAAGATCGCCGCGAAGGCACCGGCCAGGGCCAGCCCGGCGATCACCCAGAAGACGATGGACAGGTTGCGGCTCAAGGACTGCACCTGGGCGATGGTCTGCGCCTGGGTCGCCACCAGCAGGCCGCGCTCGGCGAAATACAGCCGCAGCGGCTCGACGTCATCCAGATCCCGGGCATACAGGCGAAACGCCGGGTAGACCCGCTGCGCGGATGCCGCCTGGACCTCGCCGAGCCAGCCCAGGGCCGCCACGGCGCGACCGTCGCGGTAATCCTCGGCGGCCTCCAGCAGTGCCAGCGGAGCGAACAGCGCGTCACGGGCAAAGGCTTCCAGGGGCAGGATGCCCTCCACCTGGACCCGGGTCCGCTGCACCTCGCTGCGCCCCGCCACCTGCCGGCCAAAGCTCGCCTGCAGCCAGTCCCCCGGCTGCGCCCCGAGCTTCTCGGCGGCGGTGCGGCTGAGCAGCACGCCGCTGATGCTCCGGGGTGACGACAAACGCCCGAGCAACGGGTCGCCCACCGCGGTCGGCAGCATCTCCACGGTCAGGCCGATATCCGCCGTGCCCCGGGACAGGTCCGCCGTCGCGGCGATCTGCCGGGTGCGCGGCAAGGCAAAGGCCACGTCCGGGCGCTGCCCCAGCTCGGCAATGAACGCGGCGCTGAAGCGTCCGCCGCCCAGGGGAATGATCTCGCGCACCGCCGGGTCCTTTTCCAGGCGCTCGGTGAGGCTGCTGACCAGCCCGAACTTGAGCCCGAACAGCACCAGCAACGGCGCGATCACCGCCACCAGGGCCAGCACCGAACAGGCCGACAGCCAGGAATCGGCGCGGTAGTCCTGCCAGGCCAGCGCAGCCGTCAGGGACGCACGCATCAGCAGGCCTCCCCCAGGGTCGCGGTGACCCCGCCGTCGGCATCGCGCCGGCAGGCAATGCGCCGGACCTGCAAGCCGTTGGCCCGGGCCAGCACCTCATCGTGAGTGGCGATCACGCAGCACACCCCCTGATCGCGGGATTGCTGCACCAGCAGTTGCATCACCCTTTGCGCGTTCAACGGGTCCAGGGCCGCGGTCGGCTCATCCGCCAGCAGCACCTGCGGGCCGTGGGCCAGGGCCCGGGCGCAACTGACCCGCTGGCGCTGGCCCACCGACAGGGCAGCGGGCTTCTTGTGCAGTTGATCGGCGATTTCCAGGCGCTCGGCCAGCCGCCGGGGAATGCCGTCGTCGGGCAACCCCAGCAGTTTGCGCGGCAGGCCGATATTCCCCCGCACATCGAGAAAGCCCAGCAGGCCGCCGGTCTGCAGCACATAGCCCAGGTGCCGGCTGCGCAATTGCGCCAGGGCACTGTGGCCCGCGCCGCGCCAGATCCCGAGGATGTCGATGGCGTCTCTGGCCGGGGCAAATTCGAAGCGCGCCGCCGAATCCGGAGCCAGCACCAGCGCCAGCAGATCGAGCAGGGTGCTCTTGCCGCAACCACTGGGGCCGACCACCGCCAACTGGTCGCCCGCGCGCAGTTGCAGCCTTGGGATCTCCAGGCTGTAGCGTTGGCGACCCTCGCCGCGGCTCTTGCGTACCTGCGCCAGATCGAGCATCACGGCAGCGTCGACAACGGAACGCGGTACAGGGCATCACCCGGCTCGGCATCGCCGAAGCGCACCCAGTTGGCCAGGTCGTTGTGGAAGGTTTCGTAGAGGCGGATCTTCGAATCCAGCTCGTCGATGAAATCCTCCTGCTCGGCCACGCTCAACGACAGCCACAGGTCCTGGGTCATGTTCAGCGACTTGCTGCGGTACGGCAGGCCTTCCAGGTATTCGCCGAGCACACCGCCGTCGGCCAGGTTGCCGCCCTTGCGCAGGGCCGACGGGTCGCGGCTCATGTAGGCACTGGCACTGGCGATTTCCTGGAAGAAGTCCTTGGGCGAGGTCTGGGTCTTGCGCGCCGCGTCGACGATCAGTTTCAGCGACTGCTGCAGGTCGTTGAGCTGCAGCTTGGTCAGCATCACGCAGACCTGGAACGCCGGCAGCGCCGGGTTGGTCAGGTCGCGGTCGGCGGTCCAGGCGCTGACCAGCTGCGGCGCCTGGCTGGCGGCCTTGCGTCCGAGAAAGTCCATGTGCATGGCGTAGCCGATGGCTGCCGATTTCTGCGCGATGCTCGGTGCCGCCGCCAGCAGCGGGACTTCCTGGTGCTGGTTGCTGCGCACCTGATGCACAAGATCGGCGAACACCGTGCCGATCTCGTCGACCCGCTCGCCGAACTTGCGCACATCGCCACCGGGCACCGGAATGTACAGGTCGCCGATCTTCGGGTTGGCGTCGGCGGTCAGCACCCGGTACTGGGTTTCCGCCTGGGCGTGGTTCTTCTTGCCGGCATCGGTGCGCAGGTGCAGGGCGTAGATCTTGATCTGCTTGCCCAAGGCCGCCTGGCGCACTTCCGCCTCGTTCATCTGGGTGCGGCTGTAGGGATCGTTCTTGCGCAGGGCCCCGGCATCGCTGACCAGCAGGATCAGGCGACCGCCGTAGCCCTTCCAGTCCATGCCTTCCACGGCCTGCATGACCCCGGCAAAGGCGTCTTCGTTGAACGAGTGGCTGGAGACGCTGGTGGCCTTGACCTGGCTCACCAGTTCCTGGAAACGCTGGGGATCGCGGCCCTGGTCCAGGGTCACCAGGGTCTTGGTCACGTACTCCAGGCCCGGGGTCTTGCTGGTGTTGTTGCGAAAGCCCACCAGGCCGAAGCTGACACTGTCCAGCTCGCCGCGCTCGGCGATCTTGCTCTGCAGCTCGTGCACCACGTCGCGCACCTGATCGATGTACGGCTGCATCGACACCGAGGTATCCACCACCAGCACCACCGCCGTGCGGAAGGCATCGGCGGCCGCCGGCGGGCTGTTCGCCGGCAACGGCTTGCCGCTGCTGTCGCTGATGCTCTGCGGGCTGTTGCCCGGATCAATCGAGGCGACGTTGAGCAACTGCACCGGCTGGCCGTTCTCGTCGAAGCTTTCCTTGGAATCGAAGATCGGCAGCAGGTAGAACTGGTCCTGGGGCACCGCGCTGGCATTGGGTTCCAGGGCCAGCACCTGCTGCTCGTCCTGGGGATTCTTCTGCGCCCTGAGCAGCAGGTTCTTGGCCGCCGCCGGGTCCGCCAGCAGGCGCTCCAGCTCGCTGGCCTGGCGCACGAACATCACCGGCGCGCGGCCGGAACGTTCGGTGAATTTCAGCACCAGGCTCTGCTTCCAGTCGCTGACCTGCTCGGCCGGCAGCCAACCGGCGCTGCGTCCATCGCTGGCGGCGCCCAGGCGCAGCCAGGAGCGGCCGTCGAGGTTCTTGCGCTGGTACACGTAAAGCACCGAGAACGCCGGCACCGGCTTGTCCGGCGTGGCCCCCGGCGCGCTGGAGAAACTCGCCCCCGGCTTGCTCAGCACCCGCTGGAACAGGGTCTTCTTGCCCGGCATCAGCAGCGGCCGCTGGCCGCCATCGACATCCGCGGCCAGCGCCTGCTCCACCGGCGGCGCCACCACGGCAGGCGGGGTGCCGACCGTGGCCGGGCTCTTGGGTTGCGGCGCCGGGCTGTCGCCGGACAACCACCAGTAACCGCCACCCGCCACGGCCAGGGCCACCGCCACGGCAACCCCGGCCAGGGCCAGCAGCGGGCCGCGGCGCTGTTCGGACGCCCCGCTGCCGGCTGGCGGCAGGTTGGACGCGCGCGGCGGCACAGGCGGTTCCTGGGGCGGCTCGCGGCGCGGCGCCGGTTGGGCCGCCGGCGCCTGTTGCGGAATCTCGATCGACACCGGGGTCAGCCCGGCCAGGTCGTGGCTCTGAGTTACAGGCTGAGTTACAGGCTGGGGGGCAGCCTGAGGGGGCAGCGGCAACGGCTGGATCAGCGTCGCCTCGACCTCGGCCGTCTCCGGCGGCAGGTTGTCCAGGGCCGCCAGCAAGGCCGCCGCGTCCGGGTAACGTTCCGCCGGGTCCTTGGCCAACAGCTTGCGCAGGATGTGCTGGTAGCGCCCGTGGTGCAGCGGCAGCTCCGGCAAGGGCTCGGTGAGGTGGGCCAGGGCCGTGGACAGCGCGTCGGTGCCGTTGTACGGCAACTCGCCGACCAGGATTTCATACAGCACCACCCCCAGGGCATACAGGTCGGCGCGACCGTCGATGTCCTGGCCACGGGCCTGTTCCGGGCTCATGTAGCTCGGCGTGCCCACGGCGAAACCGGCCTGGGTGAACTGGGTGCGGTCGTCCAGGGACTTGGCGATGCCGAAGTCCGAGAGCACCGCCGTGCCATCGGCACGGAACAGGATGTTGGCCGGCTTGACGTCGCGGTGCACCAGCCCCTGGGCATGGGCATAGCCCAGGGCCGAGGCGATCTGGCGGATATAGGCCAGGCCCTGCTCCGGGGTCAGCCCGGCAGCGATGCGCTCTTTGAGGGTGCCGTTGGGCAGGTACTCCATGGCCATGTAGTACAGCTCGCCGACATTGCCGATGTCGTGGATGGTCACGGTGTGCGGGTGCGACAGCCGCGCCAGGGTCTTGCCCTCGCGCAAGAAGCGCTCGCAGAAGCTCGGGTCGGCGGCCAGCGCCGCGGCCATCACCTTGAGCGCCACCTTGCGTTCCAGGGAACGCTGGGTCGCCAGGTACACGGTGGCCATGGCGCCTTCGCCAATCTCGCCCTGAATGTCAAAACCGGGAATCAGAATGTCCATGGTCAGTATCCTGCGGCCTTGATCACGATGGCGGTGATGTTGTCCGGCGCGCCCCGGGTCAGGCCCAGGTGGATCAGGCTGCGCACCACATCGTTGGGCTCGCTGTGGCTCAGCACATCGCGCAGTTCGAAGTCTTCGGCGGTCTTGTTCAGACCGTCGCTGCACAGCAGGAAGGTATCGCCGTCCTGCACCTGCAGATCGACCTGGGACAGCTGCAACTGGGCCTCGACGCCAATCGCCCGGGTGACGATATTGGCCCGCGGATGCACCCGCGCCTCGGCCTCGCTGAGCAGGCCGCTGTCCTGCAGGTCCTGGACGTAGCTGTGATCCCGGGAAATGCTTTCCAGCTGCTCGTCCCGCAGCCGGTACAGGCGACTGTCGCCGGCCCACAGGCACACGCCCCGAGCGCCGCGCACCGCCAGCAGGACCACGGTGCTCCCCATCATGGTCACCCCGCGATTGGCAGTTTCCTCGCGCACCGCGGCGTTGACCGCGGCCAGGCCGTTGCGCAGCGCGGCGACGTACTGCTCCAGGCTCTCGGCCGCCGGCACCGCCCGCAGGCTGTCGACGATCAGGCTGCTGACATAGTCCCCGGCGGCGTGCCCGCCCATGCCGTCGGCCACCAGCCACAGGCCGGTCTCCGGGGCTTCGAGCCAGGCGTCTTCGTTGATTTTCCGCACCATGCCGACATGGCTGTAGCTGGCGGACTGGTAGGACAGTTGCGGCGCTGAACCCATTTAGACGGCACCCTCTTGTCCGAGCAAAAATTGCGCAAATTCACTGGCTGGCGGCAAGCCCTGGCAGCGCAACAGCATCGGGCTGATGTACTGCGACCCCCGGCCCCACCACAGACTCGTCCCCTCGCCGGCCTGGGCCGCGAGCACCGCGCCCCGGGACTGAGGATCATTGACGTAGAACCGTTGCAGGCCGGCGTAGTGGCTGACCTCGACCCGCCGCGCCGGGTTCGGCGCGCCCAAGGCCTGCAAGCCCTGCTCCAGAGCCTCGAAACGGGCGCCTTCATCCAGGGTCGCCAGCAGCAACGCCTCCACCTGTTCGAACCACTGCTCCGAGCCGGTGACCAGGGACGTCAACTCCGTCTCGGGCTCCAGCAGCGCGGCCACGGTCAGGGGGAAATAGCGCCCGACCCGGTCGATGCTCGGCATCACCACCCCCACCACCGCCTGGGGCCCGCAGACTCCCGGGGCCAGGGCGAAGCGCCACAACGGGCTGATCAGGTAGGCGTTGAGCCACTGCTCGCCCAGGGCGTTCTGGCTGGCCAGCAGCCCCGCCGCCAGCCAGCTGTCCCAGGGACCGATAAAACTCTGCGGCAAGCCACGGCTGACAAAATCGCCGCGGCTGGCCAACTTGCCGTACAGGCCGGGCGCGGTCATAGCCGCTCCGGCAGGCTGAAGCCGCTGAGCACCCGGCTCTTGAACGGGTTGAAGGCGCTGCTGGCGCGCAGCTCGTAGGAGATGCTCGCGCCATCCACCCGCAGCCGCAGGTTGAAGCGGTCCGGCGAGTTGGTGGCGGTCAGGTCCGATTGCTCCAGCAGGCGGAACCAGGCCCAGGGGCCGTCCAGGGTCACCCCGGAACGCCCGGTGGCCGACGGCGGCATGATCGACAGGCGCACCACGCCGATGCTTCCCGGGTTCGGCCACTGCATGGCCACCGGCCGGCTCGGGCCGTGGTCGTAGCTCAGTTGCTGGCCGTCCAGGTCGAGCAGGAACTGGCTGATGTTGGCGTCCATGGCCACCGGCTTGAGCTCGAAGCGCACCGCCGGCTGGGTGCCGCCGCTGGAGCGGAAGAACGCATCGCGGATATTCGCCGCGCGCTGGAAGGTTTGCAGCACGCCGGGAGAAATCCCCAGTTTCTGCGCCGCGCCCGGCTGCCAGCTCCAGGTGGTGGTCGAGGTGTTGACGTAAGGCTGCAGGTACTTGCGGAAGTAGTTGTCCATCACCCCGCCGGTGCCGAAGAACTGGCCGAAGTCTTCCAGGGTCGCGTCCCGCGAACTGCCCGGCGACATCGGATAACGCCCGCTCAGGGACTGGCGATAGACATTCACCACTTCGCTGACCCAGGCCGCGTTCAGTTGATTGCGCACCCCGCCCATCATGGTGTTGGTGGTGGAACCGACCACCGACTTGACCAGCCCCTGGACCAGCGGCGGCTGACGCTCGGCGGTCAGGCTGACCCGGGCGGCCGCGGCGCTGGCCTGGTTCTTGGCCTCGCCCAGCAGCGCGTCGCCGCTGGCCCCGACCATGGCGCTGACCTGTACGTACAGGGCGTTCATGTCCGAGAGCAGGCCGTCGATGGCCGCCGGCTCGCCCTCGCCCTTGCTTACCAGGCTGTTGAGGTCGGCAAAGTGCGCACTCACCGGGTCTTCGCTGCTGGCCACGGCGGCAGGGTTGGCCGCCTGCTCCTGACCCAGCAGCGAACCCAGGCGCTGCTTGAGCTGATCGACACCGCCCTCGACCTTCTGGCCCTGGGCCGCCAACAGGCGTTCTTCCTGTTGCAGATCGGTTTCCTTGGCCACCGCCACCAGCAGTTTCTTCAGCGGCGAAGTAGGCCCGGAGAGAATCCGCAGCACGTCGGCGGCCTGGGCCACGCTGGTGATCGGCACGAAGTCGATGTCCGCCAGCAAGGCATCCCACTGGCGCAGGTAGTCCTGGAAGTACAGGCGACGCACGTCGGCGGCGAGGCTGGCGACGTTCTGCTGGTCGGCCTGATCGCGGCCCAGGACCCACTGTTCTTCCGCCAGGGTGCCGGCCTGGTTGAGGCTGGCCAGGAGGAAGGCCTGGCGATAGCCCTTGGCGGTGAACAGGCCGCTCAGGGGTTCGCTCAACGGCTTGCCGCTCTTGCGGGTGAACACCAGCGCCGCGTCGCGGCCACCGGCTTCGCTGAGGCGGAAGTCCGGAACGCCGTCCGGCAGCTTGGCGCGCTTGACCCGGTCATACACCCGCTGGGCCACCGGCAGCTGTTGCAACTGGCGGCGCAGGTCGTCGATCAGGCGCTGGTCCAGCCGCGCATTCGGTGGATGTTTTTCGAACAGCGCCTGCAGGTGCCCGGTCAGGGCCTGACGCTGGTCCGGCGGCAGATCGCGGGCCAGGGTGCGGTCCCAGTCCAGGGTGATCCAGGCCTTGATGAAGTCCGGGTCGTAATGCTCGCTGTCCGCCAGCATCAGGTAGGCCTTGAGCCCCTCGTAGAGGAAGTCCGAGTTGCCGCCGCTGTGCAGCTGCTCCTCGATGCGGGTCATCAGCCGTGGGGCGAACACCGCCACCAGCAGCTTGCGATAGACGCTGGCGGCCTCGGCTTCGAGCATGTCGCCCTGATACAGGCCCAGGCCCTCGGCCCAGCCCGGCGCATCGCCGGCCAGATGGCGGGTGGCGTTGAGCAGCGGCAGCACCGCCAGCACATCGCGCTGGGCCGAGCTGAGGCTTTGCACGTCCTGGCGCACCGGCGCGACACGCTGGTCGACCTGGGCGATGTAGCTCTGGTTGGCCCGGTAGCTGATGATCCACAGGGTGCTGACCACCAGCACCAGGGCCACGGTGGCCGCCAGGGCGCCGCGGGCGATCCATTTGCGCCGGCGCTCGACCTTGGGGTTGACCCCCACCAGCCCGCGCTCGGCAAAGGCCACGGCGCTGAACAGCTTCTCGATGAAGTAGCTGCGCCCGGTGCCGGTCTGCCGCGCCAGGTGCTGGCGGTCCAGATTCATGCTCTGGGCCATGGCGCCGATCAGGCGATCGATCGGGCTGCCTTCCTGGGTGCCGCTGGTGAAGTACACGCCGCGCAGCAGTACCCGCTCTTCGAAGGCGTTGGGTTTGAACACGCCTTCGAGGAAGCCCTGCAAGGACTCCTTGAGCGCCGCGAATTGCTGCGGGAAGCCGTAGATCAGGTCGCGCCGCGCCGGGTCGCGTTCCTGTTGCAGGCGCTCCACCAGACGCTCGTTGAGGCGCTGCTCCAGGGCCGCCAGCTCCGCCGGCAACTGGGCCAGGGGGCTGTCGCCGCTCTTGCCGTCGTCCAGGGCGAAGGTCATGCCCCAGACCTGGGCCCGCTCTTCCTTGCTCAGGGAGTCGAAGAACTCCATGAAGCCCGGCACCAGATCCAGCTTGGTGAGCATCAAGTAGATCGGGAAGCGCACTCCCAGCTGGGTGTACAGCTCCTGGATACGCAGGCGGATCGCCGCCGCGTGGGCCGCGCGCTCGGCGTCACTGCCGAGCAGCAGGTCGGAGAGGCTGATGGCGACGAAGGCGCCATCGATCGGCCGCCGTGAACGCTGGGTTTTCAGCAGGTCGAGAAAGCCCAGCCAGGCCGCCTTGTCCACCGTGGCGTGGCTGTCCTGGGTGGTGTAGCGCCCGGCGGTGTCCAGCAATACCGCCTGGTCGGTGAACCACCAGTCGCAGTTGCGGGTGCCGCCCACGCCGCGCACGGCGCCGGCGCCCAGCTGCGCGGCCAGGGGGAAATGCAGGCCGGAATTGACCAGCGCGGTGGTCTTGCCCGAGCCCGGCGGGCCGATGATCACGTACCACGGCAACTCGTAGAGGTTGCGCCGCTCGTCACCGCCCAGCTTGGCCTTCTTCAGCAGCGCCAGGGCTTCGTCCATGCGCTGGCGCAGGGCCGCCAGTTCCTCGGCGGTGGCCACGCTGTCCGGGTCCGGCGGGGTATCGGCGGCCAGGCTCTGCAACACCTTGGCTGCGTGCCGGCGGGCCTGGATGATGCGCCACACCCGGTAGCCGATCCACAGCGCGAAGATGCAGATGATCAGCGCCCAGCGCCGGCCTTCCGGCACCAGGAACTCCAGCAGCGGGCCAATGAACCAGATGATCAGGCTCAGGGCGATCAGCCCCAGCAGCGGGATCACCCAGCGAATCACAAAACTGAAAAACGCCTTCACTCGACCCCCTCCGCCAATACGCTGATTTCGACCCGACGATTACGCGCCCGCCCTTCGGCGGTGGCGTTGCTTGCCAGCGGCTCGGTGTCGCTGCGGCCTTCGGCGCTGAAGCGCTCCGGCTGGCCGGTCTTCGCCGCGAGGATCTGCAGCACCGATTCGGCGCGGGCCTGGGACAGCTTCCAGTTGGACGGGAAGCGCAAGGTGGCGATCGGGCGGTTGTCGCTGTGGCCGGTGATGCGCACCTGGCCCTTGACCTTGCGCACCGCGTCGGCGATGCGCAGCATCAGCGGCTGATAGTCGTCGAGGATGCTGGCGCTGGCCGAGGCGAATAGCTCGTCGCCACGGATGGTCACCACCGAACGGTCGACGGCGTCTTCCACCGCCACCCGCCCGGCCTTGATGTCCTCGGCGAGGAAGCCCGCCAGGCGCGGACGCTCGACGATCTTCGGCTGGATCACCGGGCGATCCAGGGTCTGCACCGGGATCTCGCCCAGGGCATGGATGTTCTTGAACACCGGCTCGGCGTCCGCCGCCAGCTTCAGGCGCAGGCCGAACAGCAGCGCCAGGAGCAGCGCCACGCCAATCGCGATGCCGACCCAGGGCGGCATGAACTGGGCCAGCCGGTCACGGGCCACGCTGACCCCGCGCCAATGCGGCGACAGTTCGCGCTCGTGCTCGCCACGGGCGCTGCGGATGGTCGCCGCGGTGCGCTCGCGCAGGGCTTCGAGCTGGCTGCGGCCATCGATCATCACCCGGTAGCGGCCCTCGAAACCCAGGCACATGCACAGGTACAACAGCTCCAGCAGGTACAGGCGCTCGCGGGGGCTCTGCAGGCAGTGCTCCAGCAACTGGAAGACCTTCTCGCCGCCCCAGGCTTCGTTGTGCACGGTGATCAGCAGGCTCTGCTTGCCCCAGTCGCTGGTGCTGCCCCAGGGGGTGCTGAGCACCGCTTCATCCAGGGCGGTGCACAGCGCATAGCGCGCCAGCAGCACGTCGTTGCGCGGCACGCCGGCGGCTTCCGCACGCTCTTCGAACTGGCGCAGGTAGGCCAGCAACTGCGCCCGCAGGCTGGCCGGCGCCGGGTGCGCCAGGGTGCTGCGCAGCCTCGTGAGCAAGGCCAGCAACGGGCCGGCGGCGCTTTCCAGGGGGTTCAGGCCCCGGGCCTGGCCGGCCGGCAATGGCGCTGCCGGCATCGCCAATGACGGCGACGCTGCAGCCGCCGGACGGCCGGGCTCGGGCGCGCGGCCACCGGGGCGCGGCATGAATTGGGTGCGGTCATTGGCCGGGGACGGCTGCCCTGCCGAATCGTCGAAAGGATGCATCGCGACTTATCCTCGAATGGCCCAGAAGGCCAGGTTCAAGCCCGGGAATTCCCCGGCGACGTGGAATGCGAAGCCGCCGGAATGAACCAGTTGTTTCCAGTGCTCGCTGCCACGGTCGAGCTCGTAGTAGGTCGAGCCGGCGTGATACGGCAACTGCCGTGGCGCCACCGGCAGCGGCAACAGGCCGATGCCCGGCAGTTGCAGGTTGACCAGGTCGCGGATGTGCTCCACCGAACCGACCTTGCTCTGCTGGGCAAAACGCCCGCGCAGGGTTTCCCCGGGCACGTCGGCGCGCACCACCAGGATGAAGCTGGCGCTCTCCAGCAGGGTGCGATCGGCCAGCATCGCCACGTGCACGCCGTAGGCTTTCTCGACGATCGGGATCGGCGTCGCCTTGCTGTCGATCAGCATCGACAGCGCTTCGCGCAGGGCCTGCATCACCGGGGCGAAGCTCAGGGCCAGCTCGTCATGCTGGTACTGCGGGTATTGCGCCGGACGCCGGGCGCTGCTGGAGAAGGTCGAGAACTCACCGGCCAGGCTCACCAGCTCGCTGTACAGCCGCTCGGGGTGCAACGGACTGATCTGGTTCAGATGGCTGATCAGCGGCTGGGCGCGGTTGACCAGTTGCAGCAGCATGAAGTCGGCGATTTCCGAGGCGCCACCGGCCCCCGATGCCACCACCCGGCCGGCCAGGGCCTCGCCGCGCTGGTGCAGCAGGCCCAGCAGTTCGCTGCGAAAGGCACTCAAGGGCTTGGACGCGGCCACATCCAGCAGCGGCGGGATGTAGCTGTCATCCAGCACCAGGGCGCGGTCGGCGCGCTTTTCCTTGATCAGCACCACGCCGATGGCGGCGTAGTCGCTCAGGCCGTCCGCGGCCGTGAGCAGGCGCAAGGCGCGGGAGCCCACGGCCACCGGTGCACGGTTTTCGAAGGGGGCGTTGTCGTCGCGCACTTCGCGCACCTGGCTCAGGTAGCGGGCGCCGCCCAGTTCCTCGCCTTCGTCCACGGTATCCCGGGCACCGGCGCGCTTGAGCGGCAGCGCCAGGTACACCAGGCCGTCGCGCAGGTTGTCGTCGATGCTCAGCGGGCTGGGCGCCAGATCGTCATGGGGAATGTTGAACGGCGTACCGTCGGGCAGCAGGCCGCGGGCGCTGACGATGGCCAGCTTGCCCTGGGCCAGCAGCCCCTGATCGATCCGCAGTTCGGAAAAGCCCCAGGCCCCCGCCGACAACGGACGGCTGCGGGCGTCGATGAGGTTTTCCAGGTAACGGTCATGCTGCTGGAAGTGCTGGGTTCCAATGAACATGCCTTCCGACCAGACCACGCGATTGTTCCAGGACATGGTTGCTCCGATTGCCTATTGGGCAGGGCTGGATGGGGACGCCGCGAGCTCGGCGCTGACTGCGCGGACATCGAGGCCGATCTGATAGCTGTTGTTCAGGTGCGCGGCGGTATTGACGCTGACCCGCCACAGGGCCTGATCCACTTCGCGATAGCCCACCAGCAGGCCGACCTGACGGGTGGCCGGATCCAGGGTGCGCTTGAGGCTGAACTGGTCGCCGGGCTTGACCAGCACTTCGTCCTGGTCGATCAGGTCCGGGCCGAGGGTGGCCGGGGCCCGCTCCGCCAGGGCGAAGTAGTCGGCGCGCATGAAGGTCGCCGGGTTCTTCAGTTCGAAGATCCGCACCCGCACCGGCGTGCCCTGGCCGTCAGGGCCGGGGTTGAGGCCGGCCACGGCCTGGAAATGCAGCTCCACGGTGGTGGCGCCCGGCTGGGTTTCCTGGGTCGGCTCGGCAGGTGCCGGGGCGTCCTTGGCACAGGCCGCCAGTACCAGCATGGCGACCAATGTCAGCAATCGTTGAATCATCCTGCGTCCTCAATGACGTATCAGCTGTCCGTGTATCCGTGGGTTCGGGGGTTCCAGGTGCGCTCAGGAACGGCGCAGGCGCTGGGTGTGTTCTTCGTAGGCGCGACTGAACTCGCGACCGAAGAGGTCCTGGAAATCGTCCTGGGCCTCTTGGGAAATCTGCTTGTAGAGCGCGGTGAACTGCTGCCAGTTCTGCGCCTGACGCGAACCGCTGAACAGGTTGCCCAGGCCACCGGGACGGGCCATGCGCGCTTCCAGCTCGGCGGGTTCGAAACGCCCCAGCAAGTGCTTGATGGCCGCTTCCACGCCGGCCATGACCGCCAGCTGGTGGGCCCGCAGGTCATCGAAGCTGTCCTGCACCGCCTGGTCCGGGGCCATGAACGCCTGGTTGCTGTGGCGCAGCAGCAGGAGCATGGCCTCGTCGACATTGGGGGCGAACTTCAACGGGTTGTTCTCCACCGGGCGGATCATGGTCTGCTGCATGCGGAACTCACCCTTGAGGCTGCTGCGGGCCCGCAACACGTCGATCAGGCCCTCGACCATCAGCCGGTAGCTGCGCCCGAGGCTTTCCATCTGCGCCTGGGCCTGCTGCGGGTCGATGCGCAGTTGATCCAGCCCGGCGCCGCGCAGGAAGGCTTGCAGCAGGTCAGGCTGCGGCGCAACCGGTGCCGGGGCGGGTGCCGCGACCGGCGGCTGCGGTGCCTGGGCCGTGGGCGGCGGAGCGACCGGAGCAGGAGGAACCGGCGGCGCCGCGACCTCGACCGGCTCTGGCTGTGGCTGTGGCGGTTCTGCAGCGAACAGGCCGATGCCGGCAAACGGGTCCGGCGCAACAGGCGCGGCCAGGGGCGCCACCTCCGGCACGGGCAGCGGGGCCGGGGGCGGAATCGGGCGCGCCGGCGTGTCGCCGAACAGGTCCCAGTCTTCCGGAATCAGCGCCCCACCCTGGGGCGCCAGGGGCTGGGGCGGTTGCACGGGCTGGGGCACGGCGGTGGGCGTTGGCGGGCGGAAATCGTGCTGCTCGGCGGGCAC
Organism: Pseudomonas sp. Os17; assembly: GCF_001547895.1. Lineage (NCBI taxonomy): Bacteria > Pseudomonadati > Pseudomonadota > Gammaproteobacteria > Pseudomonadales > Pseudomonadaceae > Pseudomonas > Pseudomonas sp. Os17. Next base: position 6,719,115 of record NZ_AP014627.1, read on the forward strand.
ATGATCCGGCTGGGTGGCCGGAGGCGTGGCGCTCGGGGCCAGGAAATCGAACAGGTCGGGGAAGGTGTCCTGGGCCGATGCGCCCTGAAAATGCGCCACCGGCGCCATGGCGATCGGCTCGATGGGTGTCGGGGCTACCGCTTGTCGGCCCATCAGCGCTTCGAAACTGTTGGAGCTGTCCCCGGAAAAGGCTTCAGCCTGAGCGCGATTGAGACTGAAATCGATCCGCGCGCTGATCTCATAATCGCCAATGCGAATAACCTCGCCATCTTCCAGCGGCTCGCTGTTACCCCGGCGCATGCGAATACCGGCACGGACTAACTCCACACCGTTAGTACTGTTATCGGTCAAGTAATAACGGCCATCCTTGTATTGGATGACACAATGTCGCGCCGAAACTAAGCGCTCGGGATCGGGAAGTACCCAGTCATTATCGGAACTGCGGCCAATTGCCATCACTCCCTGATCCATTAGTTTCTCAGGGCATTGACCAGGGGTGATCTTGTGATAACTAGTGATAGTCAAACACAGCGACATCTCGCCTCCTTGCTGTACTTCCGCGTGCGAACCGGTGCCGGGAAAAAAGTTCCGTAAAAAAATGAAAAGTCCGCAAAAAATCCTTTAAACAGCACCATTCACAGCATGATCGCTTAACTTAAACCGCACAGATGACAAAAGCCCTGCGCCCCGCCTCAATCTGACTCGCCGGTCAGGGAACTAAGTAAGTCGACATAACAGTGTCACGCGGGGCGAATAGCTTACCTTGACAAGCCACAACTACTACACCAAAAATGCACAACTTCTTGAACACGGATGATGGCTCACTAATATCAATGAGTCCATGTTTACCAAGAAATGTGCGCGAGTTCACAAACAACTAGTGCATTAATTGCCTGACTGTCCTGCAGGCTGATAGGGAGATCGAACCAGGTGGATGTACCGATGTTGCTCGCCGCGATTTCAGCAACTTCGCCTTGTGGCGAAGACCTGGAATATGACGCGGATTTCTTGCACTTGGAGCGGGCCGCACAAGGTCAGCCCGAGCGCAGCATGGGCGACTCGATCCTCCCGGCCGAGCCGCCGGACTGGCGCAGCATCCAGCAGCAGAGCCTGGACTTGCTGGCCCGCAGCAAAGACCTGCGCATCACCCATTTTCTCGTGCAGAGCACCCTGGCCCTCGAGGGCCTGCCGGGCCTGGCCACCTGCCTCGAACTGATCAACGGCCTGCTCCGCGATTACTGGGCGGACCTGCACCCGCGCCTGGACGCCGATGACGACAACGACCCCACGGTGCGCATCAACGCCCTGGCCGGCCTGGCCGGCGACACCACCATCGGCCTGCTGCGCGAAGCCCAGCTGACCCGTTCCCGGACCTTCGGCCCGGTGACCGTGCGCGCCGCGCTGAACGCCGCCGGCCTGCAGCATTTCTCCGGAGAAAGCCTGGGTTCCGACCACCTGGCCGGCGCCCTGCAAGACAGCGACCCCGAACACCTGGAGGCCATTCGCACCGCCTTGAGCAACGCTCGCTCGGCCGTCGAAGCCATCGAAAAGCAGGTCAGCGAACAAGTGGGTTCCGCCAGTGGCGTGGACCTCAGCGCCCTCAAGCAACCGCTGCGCCTGGCGCTGCAGGTGCTAAGCCTGCATGCCCCGCAAACCAGCGACAGCCCGGCCGATGAACCCGCCGACGCCCCTGCCAGCGAAGCCGGCAACGCGCCCGCGGCGCCGGCCGCAACGCGAATTTCCGGCGAGATCAACAGCCGCGACGACGTGCTGCGCAGCCTCGACCGGCTGCTGGCCTACTACAGCCGGCATGAGCCATCGAGCCCGTTGCCGGTGTTGCTCAACCGGGCCAAAAACCTGGTCAACGCCGATTTCGCGGCCATCGTGCGCAACCTGATTCCCGATGGCATGTCCCAATTTGAAAACCTGCGCGGCCCCGAATCCGACTAACCCCGAAGCGGCCGAACAGTATCGTCAGCGGCAACCACCGACCGACGCCAACACCGTCGCAGCAGCGACCAGGAGCACAACGTGGCGAAGCAAAGTTCTCAAAAGTTCATCGCGCGCAACCGCGCGCCCCGGGTGCAGATCGAGTACGACGTCGAACTCTACGGCGCCGAGAAAAAGGTCCAGCTGCCCTTCGTCATGGGCGTGATGGCTGACCTGGCCGGCAAGCCCGCCGAACCCCTGGCGGCCGTGGCCGATCGCAAGTTCCTGGAAATCGACGTCGACAACTTCGACTCGCGCCTCAAGGCGATGCAGCCCCGGGTGGCCTTCCACGTGCCCAACGAGCTGACCGGCGAAGGCAACCTGAGCCTGGACATCACCTTCGAGAGCATGGACGACTTCAGCCCTGCCGCGGTGGCGCGCAAGGTCGACTCGCTGAACCAGCTGCTGGAGGCCCGCACTCAGCTGGCCAACCTGCTGACCTACATGGACGGCAAGACCGGCGCCGAAGAAATCATCATGAAAGCCATCAAGGATCCGGCGTTGCTCCAGGCCCTGGCCAGTGCGCCAAAGCCTGCTGACTCCGAGCCGAACGCGTAACTCAGGACCAACGATCATGACCGAATTGATGCGTGACAATCAGGCCCAACCCGGCGCCACCGAGCAGGCCAGCGAATTCGCTTCGCTGCTGCTGCAGGAATTCAAGCCCAAGACCGAGCGCGCTCGCGAAGCCGTGGAAACCGCCGTGCGGACCCTGGCCGAGCAGGCCCTGGCGCAGACCGACCTGGTGTCCAACGACGCCATCAAGTCGATCGAATCGATCATCGCCGCCATCGACGCCAAGCTCACCGCCCAGGTCAACCAGGTGATCCATCACCCGGAATTCCAGAAACTGGAAAGCGCCTGGCGTGGCCTGCATTACCTGGTCAACAACACCGAGACCGACGAGCAGCTGAAGATCCGCGTGCTCAACATTTCCAAGCCGGAGCTGCACAAGACCCTGAAGAAGTTCAAGGGCACGGCCTGGGACCAGAGCCCGATCTTCAAGAAGATGTACGAAGAGGAATACGGCCAGTTCGGCGGCGAGCCTTACGGCTGCCTGGTGGGCGACTACTACTTCGACCAGTCGCCACCGGACGTGGAACTGCTGGGCGAGCTGTCCAAGGTCTGCGCGGCCATGCACGCACCGTTCATCGCAGCGGCTTCGCCGACCGTGATGGGCATGGGTTCGTGGCAGGAACTGTCCAACCCACGCGACCTGACCAAGATCTTCACCACCCCGGAATACGCCGGCTGGCGCTCGCTGCGTGAATCGGAAGACTCGCGCTACATCGGCCTGACCATGCCGCGCTTCCTGGCGCGCCTGCCGTATGGCGCCAAGACCGATCCGGTGGAAGCCTTCGCCTTCGAAGAGAACACCGACGGCGCCGACAGCTCCAAGTACACCTGGGCCAACGCCGCCTACGCCATGGCGGTGAACATCAACCGTTCGTTCAAGCATTTCGGCTGGTGCTCGCGGATCCGCGGCGTGGAATCCGGTGGCGAGGTGGAAAACCTCCCGGCCCACACCTTCCCCACCGACGACGGTGGCGTGGACATGAAGTGCCCGACCGAGATCGCCATCTCCGACCGCCGTGAAGCGGAACTGGCGAAGAACGGTTTCATGCCGCTGCTGCACAAGAAGAACACCGACTTCGCTGCCTTCATCGGCGCCCAGTCGCTGCAGAAACCCGCCGAGTACGACGACCCGGACGCCACCGCCAACGCCAACCTGGCCGCGCGCCTGCCGTACCTGTTCGCCACCTGCCGCTTCGCCCATTACCTGAAGTGCATCGTGCGCGACAAGATCGGCTCGTTCAAAGAGAAGGACGAGATGCAGCGCTGGCTGCAGGACTGGATCCTCAACTACGTCGACGGTGACCCGGCGCACTCCACCGAAACCACCAAGGCCCAGCACCCGCTGGCCGCGGCGGAAGTGGTGGTCGAGGAAGTCGAAGGCAACCCGGGCTACTACAACTCCAAGTTCTTCCTGCGCCCGCACTACCAGCTCGAAGGGCTGACCGTGTCGTTGCGCCTGGTATCCAAACTGCCGTCCGCCAAGGGCGCCTGACCCATAACCGACTCAAACCTGGCGTCGCGGCCCCAGGGCGCGCAAGGCCCACAGGGCCCTGCGCTGCGGCGACAGAAGCTGAATCAACATCGTGGCAAGTGCCACACAGGGAGAAAACATGGCTGTTGATATTTTCATCAAGATCGGTGACATCAAGGGCGAGTCCATGGACAAAGCCCACAAGGACGAGATCGACGTGCTGAACTGGAGCTGGGGCATGTCCCAGTCCGGCAACATGCACGTCGGCGGTGGCGGTGGCGCGGGCAAGGTGAACATCCAGGACCTGTCGCTGACCAAGTACGTCGACAAGGCATCGCCGAACCTGATGATGCATTGCTCCAGCGGCAAGCACATCGACAAGGTGCGCCTGACCGTGCGCAAGGCCGGCGGCGAAAGCCAGGTCGAGTACATGATCATCGACCTGGAAGAAGTGCTGATCACCTCGCTGAGCACCGGCGGTTCGGGCAGCGATGACCGCCTGACCGAAAACATCACCCTGAACTTCGCTCAGGTGATGGTCGAGTACCAGCCACAGAAAGCCGACGGCACCAAGGACGGCGGCCCGATCAAGTACGGCTGGAACATCCGCTCGAACACCAAGCGCTGATCCGCTGCGGTCGCGGCCTGCGGGCCGCGACCGACCCGCCCCGCCCTTCGTGCCCGGCACGAGGCGGGGACGGCTGGCGAGGACCAGGTCCTCGTGAGTCTTTGGTTATGCCCCTTTTCGTGACGTCATGCCTGCGCCATCCGATCCTGGAGCGAACCCTTTGGTAACCGACATCGCCGCCCGCGATCGCTTGCAACCCTCTTTGCTGGATCGTCTGACCGACGATGAACCCGGCAACCTGAAAGAAAGCCCGGACAAACGCGTGCTGTCCCTGAGCCAACTCAAGGCCTCGGTACTGCGCGATCTGGCATGGCTGCTCAATACCACGTCGCTGCTGGAAGCCGACGCCACCCTGCACACCCCCGCCGGTACGTCGGTGGTCAACTACGGCCTGCCGGCCCTGGCCGGGTACAGCGCGTCGAGCATCGATATCCCGGCCCTGGAGACCCTGATCCACCAGGCCATCGCCACCTTCGAACCACGCATCCTGCGCAGCACCCTGCGGGTTCGCGCGCGCACCGCCCCCGGCGAGATGAACCACAACGCCCTGAGCTTCGAGATCGAGGGCGATCTGTGGGCCCAGCCGATGCCCCTGCGCCTGCTGCTGCAAACCGACATGGACCTGGAATCCGGCCATGTACGGGTGGTGCATGCCGATTCCCGGAGGCGCCCATGAATCCGCGCCTGTTGGAGCTGTACAACCAGGAACTGCACCACGTGCGCGAAAGCGCCGCGGAGTTCGCCAAGGAATACCCGAAGATCGCCAGCCGTCTGACCCTGTCGGGCATGGACTGCGCCGACCCTTATGTCGAGCGCCTGCTGGAGGGCTTCGCCTATCTGACGGCACGGGTTCAGCTCAAGCTCGATGCCGAGTACCCGACCTTCACCCACAACCTGCTGGAGATCGCCTACCCGCACTACCTGGCACCGACCCCGTCGATGACCGTGGTGCAATTGCAGGCCGATCCCGACGAAGGCTCCCTGAGCAGCGGCTTCACCCTGGAGCGCAACACCAGCCTGCGCGCCGCCCTGGGTCGCGACACCCAGACCTGCTGCGAATACCGCACCGCGCACCCGGTGACCCTGTGGCCGCTGCAAGTCACCCAGGCCGAGTACTTCGGCAACCCGGTGGCGGTGCTCGGGCGCCTGGCCGCCAGCGAGCCCAAGGCCAAGGCCGGGCTGCGCCTGACCCTGCGCACCGGCGCCGAACTGCCGTTCAACAGCCTGGCCCTGGAGCAGTTGCCGCTGTACCTCAACGGCAGCGACGAATTGCCGTTCCGTCTCTACGAGCAACTCCTGGGCAACGCCTGCGCGGTGTTCGCCCGGGCTCCGGGGGGCGACTGGGTCGAGCGCCTGCCCCAGGACGCCCTGCGCTCACGGGGGTTCGATGACCGCGACGCGGCGCTGCCGGTGGTGCCCCAGGCGTTCCAGGGCTACCGCCTGCTGCAGGAATACTTCGCCCTGCCCAACCGCTTCCTGTTCGTCGAGTTCGCCCAACTGGGCCGCGCGGTGCAACGTTGCGCCGGCCAGGAACTGGAGCTGATCGTGCTCTTCGAGCGCTTCGAGCAGAGCCTGGAAGGCAGCGTCGGCGCCGCCCAGTTCGTGCCGTTCTGCACCCCGGCGATCAACCTGTTTCCCAAGCGCCTGGACCGCATCCACCTGTCCGATCGGGTCAACGAGCACCATGTGATCGCCGACCGGACCCGACCGATGGATTTCGAAGTGCACTCGCTGAGCGCCATCAGCGGCCACGGCACCGGGCCGGAACAGCCGTTCCTGCCGTTCTACGCGGTGCGCGACCCGTCCCGCTACGGCCGCGACCAGGCCTACTACATCGTCCGCCGCGAGCCGCGGGTGCTGTCCAGCGACCAGCGCCGCAACGGTCCACGCTCGACCTACATCGGCAGCGAGTCGTTCGTCAGCCTGGTGGACAGCCGACAGGCGCCCTACCGCCACGACCTGCGCCAGCTCGGGGTCAGTGCCCTGTGCACCAACCGCGATCTGCCGCTGTTCATGAACGTGGGCAGTGGCAAGACCGATTTCACCCTGGCCGACAGCGCCCCGGTGCAGGCCATCCGCTGCCTGGCGGGACCGAGCCGGCCCCGGCCCAGCCACGCCCACGACGGCAAGGCCTGGCGCCTGATCAGCCAGCTGTCGCTGAACTACCTGTCCCTGAGCGAACAGGGCCAGGGCGCGGCCGCCCTGCGCGAGCTGCTGCGCTTGTACGGCGACAGCAACGACGCGGCCCTGCAACTGCAGATCGAGGGCCTGCGGGACGTCAGCAGCAAGGCGGTGACCCGGCGCCTGCCGATGCCCGGGCCGATCGTCTTTGGCCGGGGCCTGGAGATCACCCTGGAATTCGATGAAAACGCGTTTCGCGGCACCGGGGTGTTCCTGCTCGGTGCGGTCTTCGAGCGCTTCCTGGCACGTTACGTGTCGATCAACAGTTTTACCGAGACGGTGATCCGTACCACCGAACGCGGCGAGATCATGCGATGGAAAGCCAAGCCCGGACGGCGTCCGACTCTTTGAATACGCTGACGGCGATGCACGCCGAGCCCTGGGAGTACGACTTCTTCCAGGCCCTGCGGCGTATCGAATGCCTGTCGCCGCAACTGCCGCGCTTCGGTCACTCCCTGCGCCTGGCGGACGATCCTCTGCGCCTGGGCCAGCAGGCCGACTGCACCTTCGCCCCCTCGACCCTGGCTTCGGTGACCCCCGGCAGCGACGGCGCGACCACGCGCCTGGAGCAGTTCTTCTTCGGCCTCGGCGGGCCCAACGGCCCCTTGCCGCTGCACATCACCGAGTACGTGCGCGAGCGCCAGCGCAACAACGCCGACAGCACCAGCAAGCGCTTTCTCGATGTGTTCCACCATCGCCTGCTGAGCCTGTTCTACCGGGCCTGGGCCGAAGCCCGGCCAACGGTGAGCCATGACCGCCCGGACGACGACTATTGGTCCGCGCGCCTCGCCGCCCTGAGTGGCCGGGGCATGCCCAGCCTGCTCAGGCAGGGGCTGATCCCCGACACCGCCAAGCTGCACTACAGCGGCCATCTGGCGGCCCAGACCCGCTACCCCGACGGCCTGCGGGCGATCATCGGCGAGTACTTCGGCCTGCCGGTGGCGATCGAGGAATACGTCGGCCAGTGGCTGGAGCTGCCCGAGCGCAGCCGGCTCGGGGTGCAGTCCCACCAGCTGGGGGTGGACTTCTGCCTGGGCAGCCACGTCTGGGACCGCCAGCACAAATTCCGCATCCGCCTGGGTCCGCTCAAGCTCGACGAGTACCTGGGGATGCTGCCCGACGGCCAGCAGTTCAAGGAACTGGTGGCCTGGGTCGCCGAATACCTGGGGCATGAACTGGACTGGGACCTGAACCTGGTCCTGCTCAAGGACGAAGTGCCCAAGCTGCAACTCAACGGCCGCCAGCGCCTGGGTTTCAACACCTGGCTCGGTCAACCCGGCAGTGATGCCAAGGACCTCATTCTGGCCCGGCACTACGCCGATCAGGCCACTACCACACGTACACCAAGGAGCACAGAGCATGGGTGAAATCAGTCGCGCGGCGCTGTTCGGCAAACTCAACAGCGTTGCCTACAAAGCCATCGAAGCCGCCACGGTCTTCTGCAAACTGCGGGGCAACCCCTATGTGGAACTGGCCCACTGGCTGCACCAGTTGCTGCAACTTGCGGACTCGGACCTGCACCGCATCATCCGCCAGTTCAACCTGGAGCCGGCGCGCCTGGCCAAGGACCTGACCGAAGCCCTGGACCGCCTGCCACGGGGCTCGACCTCGATCACCGACCTGTCGTCCCACGTCGAGGAAGCCGTGGAGCGCGGCTGGGTCTACGGCAGCCTGATGTTCGGCGAAAGCCAGGTGCGCACCGGCTATCTGGTGATCGGCATCCTCAAGACCCCGAGCCTGCGCCACGCGCTGCTGGGGCTGTCCCGGGAGTTCGACAAGATCAAGGTCGAAACCCTGTGCGAACGCTTTGACGAATACATCGGCGACTCGCCGGAAAACGCCCTCGGCGCCAGCGACGGCTTCAATGCCGGGGCGGTGCCCGGCGAAGCCAGCGGCGCCATGGCCCCCAGCGCCCTGGGCAAGCAGGAAGCCTTGAAGCGCTTCACCGTCGACCTCACCGAGCAGGCCCGCAGCGGCAAGCTCGACCCGATCGTCGGCCGTGACGAAGAGATCCGCCAACTGGTGGACATCCTCATGCGCCGCCGGCAGAACAACCCGATCCTCACCGGCGAGGCCGGGGTCGGCAAGACCGCGGTGGTGGAAGGCTTCGCCCTGCGCATCGTCGCCGGCGACGTGCCGCCCGCGCTCAAGGACGTCGAGCTGCGCAGCCTCGACGTCGGCCTGCTGCAGGCCGGCGCCAGCATGAAGGGCGAGTTCGAACAGCGCCTGCGCCAGGTCATCGAAGACGTCCAGGCCTCGCCCAAGCCGATCATCCTGTTCATCGACGAAGCCCACACCCTGGTGGGCGCCGGTGGCGCCGCCGGCACCGGCGACGCGGCCAACCTGCTCAAACCCGCCCTGGCCCGCGGCACCCTGCGCACCGTGGCCGCCACCACCTGGGCCGAGTACAAGAAGCACATCGAGAAAGACCCGGCCCTGACCCGGCGCTTCCAGGTGGTGCAAGTGGCCGAGCCTTCGGAAGACAAGGCGCTGCTGATGATGCGCGGCGTGGCCTCGACCATGGAACAGCACCATCAGGTGCAGATCCTCGACGAAGCCCTGGAAGCCTCGGTCAAGCTGTCCCACCGCTACATTCCGGCGCGCCAGCTGCCGGACAAATCCGTGAGCCTGCTGGACACCGCCTGCGCCCGCGTCGCCATCAGCCTGCACGCGGTGCCGGCCGAAGTGGACGACAGCCGCCGGCGCATCGAGGCCCTGGAAACCGAGCTGCAGATCATCGCCCGGGAACAGGCGATCGGCGTGGCCATCGGCAACCGTCAGGTCAACAGCGAGAACCTCCTGGCCGCCGAGCGCGAGCGCCTGGCCGAGCTGGAAAGCCGCTGGGCGCAAGAGAAGACCCTGGTCGACGAACTGCTGGCGACCCGCGCCCAACTGCGCGAGAACGTCGGCCTGGTGGACAGCGACGTCGGCGACGACAGCCACGGCCTGCGCGAGAAGCTGGTGGACCTGCAGCAGCGCCTGAGCGCCCTGCAGGGCGAAACCCCGTTGATCCTGCCGACCGTGGATTATCAGGCGGTGGCCTCGGTGGTCGCCGACTGGACCGGGATTCCGGTGGGGCGCATGGCCCGCAACGAGCTGGAAACCGTGCTCAACCTCGACCAGCACCTGAAGAAGCGCATCATCGGCCAGGACCACGCCCTGCAGATGATCGCCAAGCGCATCCAGACCTCCCGCGCCGGCCTCGACAACCCGAACAAGCCGATTGGCGTGTTCATGCTGGCGGGCACCTCCGGGGTGGGCAAGACCGAAACCGCCCTGGCCCTGGCCGAAGCCATGTACGGCGGCGAGCAGAACGTCATCACCATCAACATGAGCGAGTTCCAGGAAGCCCACACCGTGTCCACCCTCAAGGGCGCCCCGCCAGGCTACGTCGGCTACGGCGAAGGCGGCGTGCTCACCGAAGCGGTGCGACGCAAGCCCTACAGCGTGGTGCTGCTGGACGAGGTGGAAAAGGCCCACCCGGACGTGCACGAGATCTTCTTCCAGGTGTTCGACAAGGGCGTCATGGAAGACGGCGAAGGCCGCATGATCGACTTCAAGAACACCCTGATCCTGCTCACCACCAACGCCGGCACCGAGCTGATCGCCAACGTCTGCAAGAACCCGCAGGCGGTGCCCGAGCCCGAGGAAATCGCCAAGGCCCTGCGCCAGCCGTTGCTGGAGATCTTCCCGCCGGCGCTGCTGGGACGCCTGGTGACCATCCCCTACTACCCGCTCAGCGACGAGATGCTCAAGGCGATCACCCGCCTGCAACTGGGGCGGATCAAGAAGCGCGTGGAAAGCACCCACAAGGTGGATTTCGACTTCGACGACGCGGTCATCGACCTGATCGTCTCGCGCTGCACCGAGACCGAAAGCGGCGGGCGGATGATCGACGCCATCCTGACCAACAGCCTGTTGCCGGACATGAGCCGCGAGTTCCTCACCCGCATGCTCGAAGGCAAGGCACTGGCCGGGGTGCGCATCAGCCAGCGCGACAACGAACTGCACTACGACTTCAGCGAAACAAACTAGGGGTCA